>NZ_JBEXLA010000043.1:0-88915 GCF_040609715.1 Streptomyces sp. NPDC004610
GGGCGTTCTGTGGGCCCTGCTGCGTGACGGACGGATCTTCACCTCCGCCCCACCGGTCACGCAAGCGGCTTGACTTCGTCATTGAGACTCCTGGGGCCTGCGGCAGCCGTGCACTGCTTCCGCGCTACTGCGCTCTGCTGCCAGTGGTACGCGCTGGGCGTAGGGAGGCGTTCAGCGGCTGGGCTGTGCTGTGCTCTGTTGTGTTGCGCTCGGCCTCCGCGCCGGACGAGTCGTGATCGTACGGCGGGGTCATGGGGAGTTCGTGCGGGTCCGGGGACTTTACGGCGGAGGTCTGGGCGGGGGCGGGCCCGCGTCGGCTGGGCCGGGGTGCCGGTGGGGGCGTCCCCCTGACCGGGCCAGGCCGGGTCAGGGCGTCGGCGGGGGCGTCCAGCGGTGGCCGGCCAGCAGGCCGCCGAGGCCGGTCCAGGCGAAGTTCATCAGGGTGGCCGCGGCCTGCCGGGCGGTGACCCCGGGCGTGCTGTTCGCCCAGGCGGCCAGGGACTCGGCGGCGCCCACCAGAGCCTCGGCCAGCCCGGCGAGATCCGTCCCCGACTCCGGGCCGCCCTGCCCGGCGTCCCGCGCGGCGGCGGCTATCAGCTGCGCGACGAACGCCACGATCTCCGCGCGCATCTCATCGGCCTCGGCCGCGAACCGGTCCCCATGGGTGCGGGCCCGCAGATGCAGCACCGCCCAGCCGTCGGGGTGCCCGGCGGTGTGGGTGAAGAACGCCAGCAGCCCTTCCCACAGTTGCCGGTCGGCGGGCAGATCGGCGCGCGCCCCGGTGCGCACGGCGTCGGCGAGGGCCTGGGCCTCCCGGCGGATACAGGCGGTGAAGAGGTCGTCCTTGGAGTTCAGATACAGATAGACCAACGGCTTGGACACCCCGGCGAGTTCCGCGATGTCGTCCATGGAGGCCGCCATGTACCCGCGCTGCCCGAAGATCCGTACGGCCGCGTCCAGCATCTGCTGCTCACGCACCGCGCGCGGCATCCGTTTGCTCTTCACGGCACCCATGCGCCTTAGCGTACGTCCGGCCGGTGACAGTGATGACCATGCTCCGGGCGGCCCCCGCGAACGGTCGTGGAACGCTCCAGGGGCCGCCCGTTCATCAGATGATGCGCGGACGGCCCCTGGACCGGATTCCCGGATTCCCGTGGGGACTAGGGGGATTACGGGGACTATGAGGACTATGGGGAGCTGGGAAGAGGGGGGTCAGGCCGGGAGTGGGACCTGGCGCTTGTCCTCCACCGGCCCGTCCAGTGGCGAGCCGCCGCCCGCCTTGTCGTAGGCGTCCCGGTCGAGGATGCCCTCGCGGGCCGAGACCAGCACCGGGACCAGCGCCTGACCGGCCACATTGGTCGCCGTGCGGATCATGTCGAGGATCGGGTCGATGGCGAGCAGCAGACCGACGCCCTCCATGGGCAGACCGAGCGTGGACAGGGTGAGCGTGAGCATCACGGTCGCGCCGGTCAGTCCGGCCGTGGCGGCGGAGCCGACGACGGAGACGAACGCGATCAGCAGATAGTCGCCGACGCCGAGCTGTACGTCGAAGATCTGGGCGACGAAGATCGCGGCGATGGCCGGGTAGATCGCGGCGCAGCCGTCCATCTTGGTGGTGGCGCCGAACGGCACCGCGAAGGACGCGTACTCCTTCGGCACCCCGAGCCGCTCGGTGACCCGCTGGGTGACCGGCATGGTGCCGACCGAGGAGCGGGAGACGAACGCGAGCTGGATCGCCGGCCAGGCACCCTTGAAGAACTGGAGCGGGTTCGCCCTGGCGACGGTGGCGAGCAGCACCGGGTAGACGATGAAGAGGACGATCGCGCAGCCGACGTAGATGTCGGCGGTGAAGGTGGCGTACTTGCCGATCAGGTCCCAGCCGTAGGTGGCGATGGCGTTGCCGATCAGACCGACCGTGCCGAGCGGGGCGAGCCGGATGACCCACCACAGGGCCTTCTGGAGCAGTTCGAGGATCGACTCGCTCAGGGTCAGGATCGGCTGGGCCTTCTCGCCGAGCTGAAGGGCGGCGATACCGGCGACGGCGGCCATGAAGACGATCTGGAGGACGTTCAGCTCGGTGAAGGGCGTGATGACGTCCGTCGGGATGATCCCGGTCAGGAAGTCCAGCCAGGAGCCGCGGTTCTCGGGTGCGGCGCCGTCGGCCGGGGTCAGGCCGGTGCCCGAGCCGGGGTTGGTGACCAGGCCGATGGTGATGCCGATGGCGACCGCGATCAGCGAGGTGATCATGAACCAGAGCAGGGTGCGGGAGGCCAGCCGGGCGGCGTTGTTGACCTTCCGCAGATTGGTGATGGAGACCAGGATCGCGAAGAAGACAAGCGGGGCGACGGCCAGCTTCAGCAGGCCGATGAAGATGCCGCCGATCTTGTCGAGCGTGGTCACCAGCCAGGAGACATCGGCCGACCTGGCGATCCAGCCGAGCGCCACGCCCAGCACGAGACCGATGATGATCTGGGCCCAGAAGGGCACTCTTATGGGCAGCTTGAGGGAATTCGTGTCAGACACGGACAGGCTCCGGTGGGGGAGATGCGCGACGGGGACGGGGAAGTGCTGGCGCTTGACTGGCTGAACTGGCGGGCCCGGACCGGGGGATGGTCCAGGAGAACGTTGTCAGTGACGACAGCTGGCGGAGGCGCACCGGCAGAGGTCCACATGCAGGCGCTCGACGAGCGGAACGCTCGGAGGCATGACGGACTCGGCTGCGGACTTCATGTCTAGACCGTAACACCCAGGCTTTGAGATCCTCAAAGCCTTTCTTTGAGAGGTACAACACGCCCCATACCCCAACAAAGCAAAGCACCCCGGGCGAACCGGGGTGCGGGGAGGGAGGGAGAGGAAGGGAGGGTGGAGGGGGTTGCGGGGCGGGGGCGCGGCCACGAGGCCCGCGCGCGGCCCGTCCGGTGCTGCTACGAGGTCTGCGCCTGGCCCGTCGGGTGGCCCTGGGACTGCGCGCGGCTGCGGGTCTGCGCCGCCTGGGCCGGGGTCTGGACCTTCTCCTGCTCCCGCTCCTGGCTCTGCGCCAGCGCGGCGCGGGCGGCGTCGTCGGCGACGTCCTCCTGCGTACGGTTGGCCTCCAGGTTGGCCTTCATCCGGTCGACCCGGCCGACGATCCCGACCGAGGCGCGGTCCCGCTCCTTGCGCAGCGCCACAAAGCTGATGGGGGCGGAGATCACCAGCGCGAGCAGGACGATCCACATGCCGTTGGACTCCCCGAGCCCGCGCGGCGCGATCCCGGAGTAGACCAGGCCCGAGACGGCCAGAAGACAGGCCACGAAGATCCCGAGGCGCATCAGCGTGTAGCGGAGCATCTCAATCCACTCTTCCGTTTCCTGCGTTTCTGCGTCGCCGTGTTCAGTCGCCGCGTTCACCGGGGGGACACCGTCCAGTGAAGCACGCCGTCCCGCCCGGTCATGGAGGGGGGTCGCGGGGCCGTCGGGGGCGGGGGCCGGTCAGAGGGGCAGCAGCATGACGATGTCGTCGCGGTCGTCGCCCGGTGCCACCCGGATCGCGCCGGGTATGCGGCCGACCTCCTTGTAGCCGCAGGAACCGTAGAACCGCTCCAGGCCGAGGCCGCCGCGGCAGCCGAGCCGGATCGCCTCGACGCCGTCGAAACCGCGCGCTGTGCGCGCCGCTCGGGCGGCTTCGGCGAGCAGATCGCGGCCGTGGCCACGGCCCTGGTAGCGGGGGTGGACCATCACGGTGTAGAGCCACACCCAGTGGGTCATCAGGCGGTGGGTGTTGAAGGCGAAGAAGGCGGTGGCGGCGACCCGGCCCTCGTCGTCATGGCCGACGAGGAGGCGGGTGCGGCCGTCGGCGATCGCGGTGAAGTGCTTCAGCAGTTCGGGGCGGATCGCCTCACGGTCCACCGGGGCCACGAAGCCGACGGCTCCGCCCGCGTTGGTGACATCGGCCCAGAGGTCGAGAATGCCGTCGCGGAGGGCGGGGTCGACGGCGGGGTCGAGGGTGAAGGTCAGGGGCATGGGGCGTTCGTCGCTGGGCACGGGAGGGTCCTGGGTGGGGCGGGCTGGGAACGGCGTGCTGGGGAGGGCGCGCCGGGAATGGAGTCCTGGGGGGCGTCCCCCCTAACAGCGTCCCGGGGAGGGCGACCCGTTAACGGCGTCCTGGGGAGGCCGCCCCGCTGACGGCGTCCCGGGGAAGGCGTCCCGCAGAACAGCACCCCCAAGGACCCCGTCAGAGCCGCATCGGCTGCGGGGCCTCCCGGCGGGCCGGGTCGGGGCCTTCGTGCTCCTGGACGGTCCCGTAGCGGGCGTCCCGCTGGACCGGGCGGAATCCGGCGTCCCGGATCAGCGCGACCAGGTCGTCCCGGGTGAGGTCCGCCTCGGTCAGCGAGCCGTCCAGCTCGTCGGCGCCGTGCTGGAGGGCGAGCTGCGCGGTCTGGAGGCCGTACGCCGTCCACAGGGCCCTGAGGTGGGGGACGTTGTCGAGCAGGAGCCGGGCGACGGCGAAGGTCTTGAGCGCCTCCAGCGGGGTGACCGCCGGGCCCTGCGGGTCGGGCAGCGGGACCAGGACCTGGAAGCCGCCGGTCTCGTCCTGGAGGGCGCGCAGCCGGAGCAACTCGTCGACGCCGTCCGGGCCGTGGCCCACGGAGGCCGGGGTCATGAGGCCCTTGCCGTGGGCGAGGCGGTGGACGCGGGAGCGGCCGGGCCAGTCGTCGCCGGTCTCCGTGTCGCCGGTGGTGAGGGAGCCGAGTCCGGCGTCGATCAGTTCGTCCAGGACGGCGGAGGCGTCCCGCCCGGAGAGGGTCTCCAGGGTCAGGATGTCCCCGGCGGTGAAGAGCTGGAGCGACACGCCGGGCAGGGCGTCCCGGAGCGCCCGCACCGCGCGCGGGTACGCCTCCCAGGGCAGCCCGTCCCGGACGGCGGCCGTCAGCCGCAGCTCGGTCAGGCCCTCGCCCGCGAGGTCCCCGGCGCGCGCCACGGCGTCCTCGACCGGCGTGTCGAGGTGGCGTACGGCGGCGAAGTGCCCGGCCGTGCCGTTGACCCGGGTGCGGACCCCGTGGGCGAGACCGCCGAGCCAGGCCAGGTCGTCCGCCGCGTGCAGCGCGAGGCCGTCCTCGCGCGTCAGCCGCTCACCGGAACGGACCTTCTGCTCCAGCTCGCGCTTGACCCCGGCGTCCATCCACATGCCCTTTCTCCGACGGTCCGGCCACACCCGGCCGGACCCGACCCACCGTACGCCTGCGCCCTCAGACCTCTTCGGGCAACTCCCCGACCCGGTTCTCCCACTTGGTGGAGAGCACGATGGTGGTCCGGGTGCGGGAGACGCCCTTGGTGCCGGACAGCCGCCGGATGATCTTCTCCAGGCCGTCCACATCGGTGGCGCGGACCTTGAGCATGAAGGAGTCGTCCCCGGCGATGAACCAGCAGTCCTCGATCTCCTGGAGATCCTTCAGCCGCCGGGCCACGTCCTCGTGGTCGGCGGCGTCGGAGAGGGAGATACCGATGAGGGCGATCACGCCGAGCCCGAGCGAGGCGGCGTCCACGGTGGCCCGGTAGCCGGTGATGACACCGGCCGCCTCCAGCCGGTTGATCCGGTCGGTGACGCTCGGCCCCGACAGTCCGACGAGACGGCCCAGCTCGGCGTACGAGGCCCGGCCGTTCTCCCTCAGGGCCTGGATGAGCTGCCTGTCCACGGCGTCCATGCGATCGAAGCCTTCCACTGAAGAGACTGAGGAGATCTGGGTGTACGTGCGTGATGGAGAGGTCTGTGGGGGGCGGGCCGTCAGCCGGTGGCGGGGCCGGCCGATCCGCCGCCGAGTTCGCCGGTCCAGCGCCGGTAGAGGGAGTGGGGGACCCCGGCCGCGTCCAGGACCCGCCCGGCGACGAAGTCCACCAGGTCCTGGATATGGGTGGCGCCCGCGTAGAAGGCGGGCGAGGTGGGGACGACGGACGCCCCCGCGTCGTCCAGTGTGACCAGGTGCCGCAGGGTCTGCCCGTTCAGCGGGGTCTCCCGGACGGCGACGACCAGCGGGCGGCGCTCCTTGAGGGTGACGCTCGCGGCCCGCTGGAGCAGATCCTTGGACAGCCCGAGCGCGACCCCGGCGGCACAGGCCGTGGAGGCGGGCACGATGAGCATCCCCCGGGTGGCGTACGACCCCGAGGACGGTCCGGCGGCCAGATCACCGGCGTTCCAGTAGCGGACGCCGCCGAGGTCGGGGGTGAAGGCGCCGGGCTTGCCGTCGGCGCCCCGGGAGAGCCATTCGCGCAGGTCGTCCTGCCAGTGGGCGTCCCGGAAGGCGAGGCCGGTCTCATCGAGCAGGGTCAGCCGGGAGGCCCGGGAGACGACCAGATCGACCCGCTCCCCCGCCGCGAGGAGGGCGCGGAGCACCGCGGCGGCGTAAGGAGTGCCGGAAGCCCCGGAGACCCCCACGATCCAAGGCGGACGGGGCGTCTCTCCTGGCTTGACTGGGTTCACACCTCCGAGCCTATCCGGCCCGAGGGGGTGCGAATATCCGCCCCGGCCGGGTGGGAACCATCCGTCCGGCCGGACGGGAACCGGCGGTGGGGTGCGGGGCGTTCCTCCAAGGGACAAACCAGTCGCGGGGGGTGTCATGGCGAACTACTACGGATCGGATCTGGGACCGGGAACGGGACCGGGCCAGGCCCGGCAGCCGGGCGGGCGGCGGGGCGGCGGGGCCCGCGCGTGGGCGGCGGCCAGGCTGGTGCTGGGCCTGGTGGCGCTGCTGTGGCTGCTGGAAGTGGTCGATGTGCTCACCGGCCATGAGCTGGACGGCTTCGGGATCGTGCCGCGCACGCCGTCCGAGCTGATCGATGTGATCCCGGCGTCCTTCATCCACTTCGGCTTCGGCCATCTGATGGCGAACACGGTCCCGCTGCTGGTGCTGGGCTTCCTCGCCGCGCTGGGCGGGATACGCCGGTTCCTGCTGGTGAGCGCGCTGATCATCGTGGCCGACGGGGTGGGCGTCTGGCTGGTCGCCCCGTCCGGCACCAACACGGCGGGCGCGTCCGGCCTGATCTTCGGCCTCTTCGGCTATCTGCTGGTGACCGGCTTCGTGGAGCGCCGCCCGCTGGGCATCCTGGTCGGGATCCTGGTCGCCGCGGTCTACGGCGGCACCTTCCTGGCGGGCCTGGCCCCCACCCAGACCGGCATCAGCTGGCAGGGTCATCTGATCGGCCTGATAGCGGGGGTGGCGGCGGCGTTCCTGGTCCGGGGGCGGAGACCGCTGGGGCGCTCGGCGGGGGTGCCGGGACGGCTGTAGGGCTCAGCCCCGAGGTACCGGGTCCGCCGCTACACCGTCAGCCCCCGCACCAGCAGATCCAGCAGCGCGCACACGAACAGCGCGATACCGATGAAGCCGTTGACGCTGAAGAAGGCGCGGTTCAGCCGGGACAGATCATGGGGGCGGACGATGGAGTGCTCGTAGACGAACGCGCCCGCGACGATCAGCAGGCCCAGCCAGAAGAACGCGCCCGCGCCGGTGGCGAGCGCGTACCAGGCGAACAGAGCCGTGGTCACGGCGTGGCAGACGCGGGCGGCCCAGATCGCGGCGGGGATGCCGAACCGCGCCGGGACCGACATGACCCCGACCTCGCGGTCCGTCTCGACGTCCTGGCAGGCGTAGATCAGATCGAAGCCGCCGATCCAGATGCCGACGGCCAGGCCCAGGATGACCGCGTCCCAGGACCAGGTGCCGCTGATCGCCAGCCAGCCGCCGATCGGGCCCATGGCCTGGGCGAGCCCCAGGATGGCCTGGGGGAAGTTGGTGAAGCGCTTGCCGTAGGGATAGACGACCATCGGGACGACCGCGATGGGGGCGAGGGCCAGGCACAGCGGGTTGAGCAGCGCCGCCGCGCCCAGGAAGACCACCAGGGCGATCAGGGCGCCGGTCCAGGCGTGCCGGACCGACATCGCGCCGGTGACCAGTTCGCGGTGGGCGGTGCGCGGGTTCCGGGCGTCGATCTCGCGGTCGATGATCCGGTTGACGGCCATCGCGAAGGTGCGCAGGCCGACCATGCAGACGGTGACCAGGAGCAGCCGGGCCCAGTGGATGTTCCGGTCCCAGTCGTACATCGCGGTGAGCGCGGCGATATAGGCGAAGGGGAGGGCGAAGACCGAGTGCTCGATCATCACCAGCCGGAGGAACGCCTTGGTGCGTCCGGGCTGCGGGATCGCGGCGGAGGCGCTGGTCACCGGAGGCACCCCGGTTCACCCGGGTGGCGGCGGCCGGACCCCGGGCCCGTACCGCGCCCGTCCGTGCCGTTGTCCGCCGTGCCGTTGTCCGCCGTGCCGTTGTCCGCCGTACCGGCGTCCGCCGCACCCGTCTCCGTGCCCGTGCCCGTGCCCGCGCCCGTCCCCGTGGTGCCCGTCACAGTCCGTACTCCTTCCAGCGGCGGTCGACCGTCGCCGCCGTGGCCGGGTCCGACACGACCATGTCGGGCCAGCCGCCGTCTCGCGTATAGCCCTCCTCCGGCCACTTCTTCGTCGCGTCGATGCCCGCCTTGCCGCCCCAGAACTGCTGGTAGGAGGCATGATCGAGATGATCGACGGGGCCTTCGACGACCGACAGGTCACGGGCGTAGTCGGTGTTGCCGAGCGCCCGCCACGCCACCTCGTGCAGATCGTGCACATCGCAGTCGCTGTCCACGATCACGATCAGCTTGGTCAGGGACATCATGTGGGCGCCCCAGATCGCGTGCATGACCTTCTGCGCGTGCTTGGGGTACTTCTTGTCGATGGAGACGATCGCGCAGTTGTGGAATCCGCCCGCCTCCGGGAGGTGGTAGTCCACGATGTCCGGCACGATGATCTTCAGGAGGGGCAGGAAAAAGCGCTCTGTAGCCCTTCCCAGCGGGCCGTCCTCCGTCGGGGGGCGGCCCACCACGATCGACTGGAGCAGCGGGCGCTTGCGCATGGTCACACAGTCGATGGTCAGCGCGGGGAACGGTTCCTGCGGGGTGTAGAAGCCGGTGTGGTCGCCGAACGGCCCCTCCGGGAGCATCTCCCCCGGCTCCAGCCAGCCCTCCAGGACGACCTCGGCCTGCGCCGGGACCTGGAGCGGCACGGTCTTGCAGTCGACCATCTCGGTCCGCTTGCCCGCGAGGAACCCGGCGAAGAGGTACTCGTCGATGTCCCCGGGGAGCGGGGCGGTGGAGGCGTAGGTGACGGCGGGCGGACAGCCGAAGGCGATGGCGACCGGGAGGCGCTCACCGCGGCGGGCGGCGACCTGGTAGTGGTTGCGGCTGTCCTTGTGGATCTGCCAGTGCATCCCGATCGTGCGCTTGTCGTGCCGCTGGAGGCGGTACAGACCGAGGTTGCGGACGCCCGACTCCGGGTCCTTGGTGTGGGTCAGGCCCAGATTGAAGAACGACCCGCCGTCCTGCGGCCAGGTGAACAGCGCCGGCAGCCGCTCCAGGTCCACCTCGTCCCCGTGCAGCACGACCTCCTGCACCGGCGCGTTCTCCGGCTTCACCTTCTTCGGCGGTACGTGCGCCATCGCGCCGAGCTTGCCGAACGCCTCGCGCACCCCGACGAACCCGTGCGGCAGCTCGGGCCGCAGCAGCCCGCCGATCTTCTCGCTGATCTCGCCGTACGACTTCAGCCCCAGCGCCTTCAGCAGTCGCCGGTCGGTGCCGAAGACATTCATCGCGAGGGGCATCGAGGAGCCCTTCACGTTCTCGAAGAGCAGGGCAGGACCGCCCGCCTTCTGCACCCGGTCGACGATCTCACCGACCTCCAAGTACGGGTCCACCTCGACCTTGACGCGCTTGAGGTCCCCTTCGCGCTCCAGTGCCCTGAGCAGGGAGCGAAGATCGTCGTAAGCCATGGGGTCCAGTATCCCCGAGCGGTTACCCTGGCCCCGTCACGGGGCCGGTGCGAGCCGCCCTCCCCCGCGTTCCAGGAGGCTGTCGACCATGCTCAGGCTGCTGATGTTCCTCGTACCGCTGGCGCTGAGCATCTACGCGTTCATCGACTGCATCAGCACGAAGGACGAGGACATCCGGCACATGCCCAAACCGCTGTGGGCGATCCTTGTGCTGCTGTTCCCGCTGGTGGGCTCGCTGTCCTGGCTGATCGCCGGGAAGAAGCGCTCCCCCGCGGCGGAGGGCTGGTCCGGCGTCCGCTCCGGCTCCGGCCGCGCCCGCTTCGTCGCCCCGGACGACAACCCCGAGTTCCTGAAGTCCCTCGCCGACGACACGCGCGCGTCCCGCGAGGAGACCGGGAAGAACGGGGACACCGGGGAGGGCGACGGTCGCGACGCCAGCGGTGACAAGGACGACGAGAAGGACGCCGGGAAGGACGAGGGCCCCAAGGGCGTGTGACGCCCGGTACGGGGGCCCCGAGGGGGCGGGGGCCGTACCCGGCATCGCGCCGGCTACGCCCCCGCCTTGATCTCCCCCGCGAACACCACGATCTGGTCGATGCGATCACGGCGCAGATGGACGACATCCGTGCCCGCCAGCCGGGGCCCGCCACCCGGCGTGGTGAACACCCACCGGTACCGGGCCCATTCGTCGGGCATGTCGACCCCCGACGCCCGGACCATCCTGCCCGTGCCCGCCGGATGGTTGCGGATGTCCAGGACGAACCACTCGACCGCCTCGATGCCCTCACTGCGGCCGAGGGGGCCGAAGAGCAGGACATCGGGCGTGAGCGCCTGGGCGAGCAGACCGGGCACGTAGCTGTCGTCGGAGGCGTTGAAAGCGGAGAGGAACGTATCGATCGCGAACTGGGCGGTCTCTTCCTGCATGCCTTCAGTATGACCAGCCCTCACCGGGACCGACCGGCGTTCAGAATCCGACCGCCTGGAGCGCGCCCAGGCCGACATCGGCGTAGGAGTGCTTGCCGGAGACGAAGATATTGACGCCGTAGTAGTTGAACAGCCAGCAGGCGAAGGCGATCAGGGCGAGGTAGGCGGCCTTGCGGCCCTTCCAGCCGGCCGTGGCGCGGGCGTGCAGATAGCAGGCGTAGGCGACCCAGGTGATGAAGGACCAGGTCTCCTTGGGGTCCCAGCCCCAGTAGCGGCCCCAGGCGTCCCCGGCCCAGATCGCCCCCGCGATGATCGTGAACGTCCAGAGCGGGAAGACGGCGGCGTTGACACGGTAGGCGAACTTGTCGAGGGACGCGGCGGCGGGCAGCCGCTCCAGGAAGGAGCTGGCGAAGCGGCCGGGGGTGCCGCCGGAGGCGAGCTTGGCCTCGTGCGAGTCCCGGAAGAGATAGAGCAGCGTGGCGACCGCGCCGACATAGAAGACCGCGCCGCACAGGATCGCCGTGGAGACATGGATGTAGAGCCAGTACGAGTGCAGAGCGGGAACCAATTGGTCACTGGCGGTGTACAAGACAGTGACGGCAAGGCCGAGATCGAGGAGGACGACGGTGGTCAGGAAGAGACCCAGCCAGCGCACGTTCTGCTTGAGGGCGAGCAGCAGCAGATAGACCCCGACGGCCACGGTGGAGAAGGTGATGTTGAACTCGTACATGTTGCCCCACGGCGCCCGCTGCACGGACAGCGCGCGGGTGAGCACCCCGCCGAACTCGACGAGGAAGGCGACGACGGTGAGCGAGATGGCGATACGCCCGTAGAGGTCGCCCTTCTCGCTGCCCCCGTGCGCACCGGGCCCGTCGGGCACGTCCCGCGCCCCGGCCACCGACCGTACGACGACCTTGGGCCGCTCCAGCACGGCGGTCCCGCCGGCCTTGCGTACGGTCACGGCCGGTGCGGTGGAGGCGTCCGCCGGGGTGTCCGCGGTGAGCGCGGCGGCGGTGCGGCCCACCTTGCTGCGGCTGCCGAGGAGCCATTCGACGATATAGGCGAAGAAGGCCAGGGTGTAGACGGCCATCGCGGAGTAGATCAGCGTATTGCTGATGTTCGCGAGGTTCTCGTTGGTCGCGGCGGCGAGAGTCACTTCTCAGCCCCTTCGGCAGGTACGGCGGGGTCTTGGGAGTCGGAGACGGAGGCGGGGCCGGGGTCGGCGTCGGGGCCGTGGTCGGGGCCCGGGTCGGCGTCGGAGGCGGGGTCGGTTGTGTCGTCCGGACCGGTGCCGGGATCGTCGGGCTCGGGGGCGCCCGGGGCCTGGTCGTAGAGGAGCCCGGCCAGTTCGCCGAGTTCCTCCGGTACCTTCGCGGACTCGCTGCGGCCGAGCCCGGCCATCTCGACGACGGTGATCCCGTCGGCGCCCCTGACGGCCCGCACCCACACCCGGCGGCGCTGGACGAACAGGGACGCGGCGAGACCGAAGATCGCGGCGATGGACCCACCCAGGGCCCAGCCGCTGGCGGGCTGCTGGGCGATCTGGAAGCCGGCCCACTCCTGGACGCCCTCGAAGGTGACCGAACCGGCCCCGTCGGGCAGCGTCATGGTGTCGCCGACGGCCAGCCGCTGCTTGAACAGCTCGCCGTTGGAGTCCTTGAACTCCTTCATATTGGTCTGGTCGAGCCGGTAGATGCTCTGCGGGATACCGGAGTCGACCCCGAGATCGCCGTGGTAGGCGGAGAGGGCCAGCCGCGGATTCAGCAGCGCGGGGAACTGCGAGACCATCGTGCCCTCGCCCTCACCGGCGAAGGTGGGGACGAAGAAGGCGTTGAAGCCGAGCTGCTCCCGCTCGCCGTCGGCGTTGCGGTAGCCGTCCATGACCTTGATGGCGCCGGTGGAGGTGGAGAAGCCGTCGAGCGGCAGCAGGGCCACGGCCTCCTTGTCCATGACGACCTTGCCCGTGGCATCACGGACGGTCACGATCGGGGCGTAGCCGTGGCTGGCGAGATAGACCTTGGTGTCACCGATCGCCAGGGGTTCATTGACCTTGAGCGTGGCGGTCCGCTCCTCGCCGTAGGCGCCGACGCTGTAGGTGATCGTCGCCTGGTAGGTGCGGGGGGTGCCGCGGTTGGGGCCGGTGGGCTCGTAGGTGCCGCGGAAGTCGTTGAGGATGAAGCTGAAGGCGTCCAGGTCGTCCTGGGAGAAGAGGTTGCCGGACTTGAAGTCGTCGTACTGGGTGAGGGTGTTGGCGAAGCCGTCGCCCTCCAGGATCAGTTTGTTGCCCTCGGACTTGAAGAGCTGGCCCCAGGCGAAGGCGATCAGCATCACGACCAGCGCGATATGGAAGACCAGATTGCCGACCTCGCGCAGATAACCCTTCTCCGCGGCGACGGAGTCCCCGGTGAGATGGGCGCGGAACCGGCCGCGCTTGAGGATGGCGAGGGCGGCCTCATGGACCCGCTCGGGCTCGTCGGCGGTGCGCCAGGTGGTGTAGGCGGGGAGCCGGGTGAGCCGCTTGGGGGCGCCCGGGGGGCGGCTGCGGAGCTGGCCGACGAACTGCGTGGTGCGCGGGACGATACAGCCGATGAGGGAGATGAACAGCAGGATGTAGATCGCGGAGAACCACACCGAGCTGTAGACATTGAAGAGGCCGAGCCTGTCGTAGATCGGCGCGAGGGTCTCGTGCCGTTCGCGGAAGTCGTCGACCAGGGTGATGTCGATACCGGACTGCGGGATCAGGGAGCCGGGCACGGCGGCGAGCGAGAGCAGCAGAAGCAGCAGCAGCGCGACCCGCATGGAGGTGAGCTGGCGCCAGAACCAGCGCAGCCAGCCGATCACCCCGAGGGAGGGGAGGTTCGGGTTCGGGGCGTCCTCGCGGGGGGCGGTGGAGAGCCGGCTGCCGGCCTCGCCGATTCCGTCGTCGTCGGCGGTGCGGGAGGCGGCCCGCCGTCCGGCGCGCGCGTCGGCGGCGGCCTTGTCCTGGGCGCCGGTCCTGGTGTCGGTCCCGGTGCCGGTGTCGGTGTCGCTCATCGGTCGATCAGATCCCCACAGTGAAGCCGTTGGACCAGGTCTGCATCTGCTGGACGAGGGTGTCCCAGATGCCGGTCAGCAGCAGCAGGCCGGTCGCGATCATCATGATGCCGCCGATCCGCATGACCCAGACATAGTGGCGCTTGATCCAGCCGAAGGCGCCGAGGGCCCGGCGGAAGGCGACCGCGGCGAGCACGAAGGGCAGGCCGAGGCCGAGACAGTACGCGATGGTGAGTGCGGCGCCGCGGCCCGCGCTGCCCTGCTCGGAGGAGAGGATCAGCACGGAGGAGAGGGTGGGGCCGATACAGGGCGTCCAGCCGATGCCGAACAGCGCGCCGAGCAGCGGGGCCCCGGCGAGTCCGGTCACCGGGCGCCGGTGGAGACGGAACTCGCGCTGGCTGAGCCAGGGCATCAGACCCATGAAGAAGACGCCCATGACGATCATGATGACGCCGAGCACCTTGGTCAGGACGCCCTGGTTCTCCATCAGCGTCTGCCCGAAGAACCCGAACAGCGCGCCGGTGGAGACGAACACGGCGGTGAAGCCGAGCACGAAGAGGGACGCCCCGGCGACCATCCGCCCCCGGCGGGCCTCGGCGAGATCGGTGCCGGTGACTCCGGTGACATAGGAGAGATAACCGGGGACCAGTGGGAGGACGCAGGGGGAGAAGAAGGAGACCAGCCCGCCGAGCAGGGCGATGGGCAGGGCTACGAGAAGGGCGCCGTTGAGGACCGTGTCGTTGTAGCCGACGGCGGCGAGATCGAGGGAGCTGCTCGCGGCCAGCGCGGACACTCCGGACAGTCCGGTCATGTCACTTCTCCGCCAGCACCGGTTCGAGCATCGTGCGCAGTTTCTCCTCGCTGAGCGCCTGGAGGGTGCGCGCGGCGACCTTGCCTTCCCGGTCGATGATCAGCGTGGAGGGGATGGCCTGCGGATTGAGGGTGCCCTTCTCGAACCGGAGCATCAGCTTGCCGGTCGGGTCGTACAGGCTCGGGTAGGTGACCCCGTACTCGTCCTCGAACGCCTTGGCCGGGCCGGTGGAGGTGTCCCGGGTGTTGATCCCGACGAACTGGACGCCCTGGTCCTTGACGTCCTGGTAGACCTTCTCGAAGTTCTTGGCCTCGGCCCGGCAGGGCGGGCACCAGGAGCCCCAGACGTTCAGGACGACGACCTTGCCCTCGTAGTCGGCGACATCGACGGTGGCGCCGTCGACGGTCGGGCCGGAGAGTTCGGGGATGTCGGTGCGCTCGGCGCGCTCGACGGTGGCGATGCCGTCGGCGCCGGTGATGAAGCCGGTGCCGCCGCCTCCGCCGGACGTACCGCCGGAGCTGCACGCGGTGGCGAGCAGGGCGACCACGGCGGCACCGGCCCCCAGGGCGGCGCGGCGGCGGGCGGGAGCGGTGGTGCGATGGCTGCGACGGGACCGGTTCGAGCACAGGGGGGCGCGGCTGGCGGCACTCATGTGAAAAGTTTCGCATGTCCGTTCCGGGGATCTTGGGCACCCCCCTCGGGACGGCAAACGGCCATTTCAGGCCGCGTTCGACGCCCCTGCGGGGGGCGAGGTGGAGGTGGCCGCGCCGCCGCCGAGGAATCCCTGCCAGCCGCCCGTGGGCGCCTGCCCCACATCCAGCGTCCGGAGCTGGTCCAGCACCTCGGGCTTCTGCACATCGAGCCAGTCCACGAACTGCCGGAAGGAGACCATCCGGACGTCCTCGCCCTTCTCCCTCTCCCGCGCGATGTGCTTGATCGACTCCTCGACGGCGTCCATATAGATCCCGCCGTTCCACTGCTCGAAGTGGTTGCCGACGAAGAAGGGAGCCCGATTGGTCTCGAAAGCCCGCTTGAATCCCTTGATGTACGCCTTCGTCGCCTGCTCGCGCCAGCCCGGGTAGTTGTGCGCGGGGGCGTTGGTGGAGTTCACGGACTGGTTGGCGAGGATGTTGTAGTCCATGGAGAGCACCTCGAAGCCGCGCCCCGGGAACGGTATCTGCTGCAGGGGCAGATCCCAGATCCCGTTCCGCTTGACCGGCCAGACCTGGCGTCCGCCGGGCGAGGAGGCGTCGTAGCGCCAGCCCAGCTCGCGGGCGACGGGCAGCAGCTTGTCCTGGCCGAGCAGACAGGGCGTGCGGGCGCCGACGAGTTCCTTGTCGTAGTCGAAGGGCAGGGACGGCAGATCGGTCCAGCCGGTGTTGGTCCGCCACTCCTTCACAAACGCCTTGGCCTGGTCTGTCTCGCTGCGCCACTGCTGCGGGGTCCAGTTGCCGACCGAGCCGGAACCGGCGCAGAAGTGCCCGTTGAAGTGGGTGCCTATCTCATGGCCTTCGAGCCAGGCGCGGCGGACGTTCTCCAGGGTGTCCTTGATGTGCGCGTCGGTGAGGTAGCCGATGTCGGAGGCGCCGCGGTCGTTGTTCGGCGGGTCGTACTTCCGCTTCTTCGACTCGGGCAGCAGATAGAGCCCGGAGAGGAAGAAGGTCATCCCGGCGCCGTGCTCCTCGGCGAGATCCAGGAAGCGGGGGAAGAGCCCGTTGCCGACCTCGGCCGCCCCGTCCCAGGAGAAGACCACGAACTGCGGCGGGGTCTCCCCCGGCTCCAGTGGCCGGGGCGCCTCGGGCTGGCGGGGCTGTTTGCCGGTGAAGGCCGTGGACCCGTCGCCGATGGGCTTGGCACTCGGCGACGGACTCCCGCCGCCGTCACCCCCCGCCCCGGTCCCCCCGGACCCGGAACCGCCGGAGCCCCCGGAGCCGTCCGATCCGGTACCGCATGCCGCGAGTCCCACCGTGGCGGCGGCGCCCGCGCCCAGTCCTAGCGCTCCCCTGCGGGTGATGTGAGGCATGAAGTCCCCGTCCCTGTGCGTCCTCTGTGGTCACCCAGTCAGAGGTGGACAGGAACGGGAAGGTTCCTTGCAGAAGTGAAGGTTTGCCTACAAATATGACGATCAGGTCACAAGGGGCACCGGGGAGCAACCGGGCGCACCGGGGCGCACCGGCGGCGGCAATGACCGGGCTCCGGACCCCGAACGGCCGGACCTCACGCCCCGAACGCCTTGTCCTTCCCCTTCACCGGCCGGGCCCCCACCCGCAGATGCGGCGGCACCAGCTCGCGCGCGGGCTCGCTGTACCCCACCGAGACGATCCGGTCGCCCTCGTAGGTGAAGGACGTCAGCGAGGCGAGGGTGCACTGCCGTCGGCGCGGGTCGTGCCAGAGTCGGCGCCGCTCGATGTAGGACCGCACGATCCAGATCGGCAGCTGATGGCTGACCAGCACGGCCTCGTGCCCGCGCGCCGCCTCCCGGGCGGCGTCCAGCGCCCCCATCATCCGGACGACCTGATCGACGTACGGCTCTCCCCATGACGGGCGGAACGGGTTGGTGAGGTGCCGCCAGTTCTCCGGCCGGCGCAGGGCGCCGTCACCGACGCCGAAGGTCTTGCCCTGGAAGACGTTCCCGGCCTCGATGAGCCGGCGGTCGGTCGCGAGGTCCAGGCCGTGCGTCTTGGCGATGGGGCTCGCGGTCTCCTGGGCGCGCTCCAGTGGGGAGGAGACGACCCGGGTGATGTCCCGGTCGGCGAGATGCTCGGCGACCCGGTCGGCCATCCGCTGCCCCAGCTCGGAGAGGTGGTAGCCGGGCAGCCGCCCGTACAGGATCCCCTCCGGGTTGGAGACCTCGCCGTGCCGCACCAGATGGACGACGGTGAGATCCCGCCGACCGCCCCCCTCTCCCCTTGCTTCCCCCGCGTCCGCTGCATCCCTGTACGTCATCGGTCCGTGGCCTCCGCCGCCGCTCGGGCCGCGGCCGGGAGCGCGTCGGCGATCCGCTCGACGGCCCGGTCGTCATGCGCGGTGGACACGAACCAGGACTCGAAGGACGAGGGCGGCAGATAGACCCCGCTCGCGAGCATGGAGTGGAAGAAGGCGTTGAAGCGGAACGACTCCTGCCGCCGGGCGTCCTCGTAGTCCCGCACCTCACGGCTGGTGAAGAAGACGGAGAACATATTGGAGGCGCTCTGGATGCGATGGGCGACGCCCTCCTTGGTGAGCGCGTCGGCGACCAGCCCCTGGATCCGCGCGGACACGGCGTCGACGACCTCGTAGGCCGCCTCGTCCAGCAGCCGGAGCTGGGCGAGCCCGGCGGCGGTGGCGACCGGGTTCCCGGAGAGGGTGCCGGCCTGGTAGACGGGCCCGGCCGGGGCGAGATGCCCCATCACATCGGCCCGCCCCCCGAACGCGGCGGCGGGGAAGCCCCCGCCCATCACCTTCCCGAAGGTCATCAGATCGGGCACGACCCCGTCGATCCCGAACCATCCGGCCCGGCTGGTACGGAACCCGGTCATCACCTCGTCGGAGATGAACAGCGCGCCGTTCTTCGCGCACGCGTCCTTCAGCCCCTGGTTGAACCCGGGCAGCGGCGGTACGACACCCATGTTCCCGGGGGACGCCTCGGTGATCACACAGGCGATCTCGCCCGGGTGGGCGTGGAAGGCGGCCTGGACGGCTTCGAGGTCGTTGTAGGGCAGGACGATGGTGTCCCCGGCCTGCGCCCCGGTGACGCCGGGGGTGTCGGGCAGCGCGAAGGTGGCGACACCGGAGCCGGCGGCGGCGAGCAGCGCGTCCACGTGCCCGTGGTAGCAGCCGGCGAACTTGATCACCTTGGTGCGGCCGGTGAAGCCGCGGGCGAGCCGGATGGCGGACATGGTGGCCTCGGTCCCGCTGGAGACCAGCCGGACCTGCTCCAGCGGGCCGACGCGCCCGGTCATCTCCTCGGCGAGCGCGACCTCGCCCTCACCGGGCGTACCGAAGGAGGTACCGCGGGCGACGGCCGCCTGTACGGCGGCGATCACCTCGGGGTGCGCGTGCCCGAGGATCATCGGCCCCCAGGAACAGACGAGGTCGACGTACTCGCGTCCGTCCGCGTCCGTCAGATACGGCCCGGTGCCGGACACCATGAACCGGGGGGTGCCGCCGACCGCGCGGAACGCACGGACCGGCGAGTTCACGCCACCGGGCGTGACGGCCGCGGCACGGTCGAACAGCGCCTGCGAGGCGGGTGCTTCGTATGGATATGGCAGTTCGCTCATGACCTTGCGACTTCTCCGACTTCTCGGACTCCGGGGGCAGTGATGCCCTCAGGGTAGGACAGGGGGTGGGGCGGGGGCCGCCGGCGGGGGCGAGGGCCGCCGGCGGGGCGAGGGGGCGGGGGGTGACTGGGCGGGGTGAGTGGGGTGGGCGGGGTGAGCGGCTGAGCGGGATGGACGTGGGGGCGTGAGTGGGATGGGCTTGGCGAGCGGGATGGACGTGGGGGCGTGAGTGGGTGGGATGGACTCGGCGAGCGGGATGGACGTGCGGGCGTGAGCGGGATGGACGTGGGGGCGTGAGCGGGGGCGTACGGACGGTCGTGGCGCGAACCGGCGGCGCAAACCGATGATCCTTCCCGGACCATCTGCGAAAATGACGGTTGAGAATGACCGTTGATACGTACAGCGTCCAGGGCCGTATGGGTTGGGTGCTGCGAAGAACCTGCGGACAGGTGTTTCACCGCACGTTTCGGCGAGCGGCCGTGGGGGAGGTCACTGACACGATGATCGGGTTGCACGGCCGGGGCCGGGCGTCCTAGAAAAGCAGTCGGGTGGAGATATGCATCGCGGTGGCGGACTGGGCGAGGGGACTGATGACCTGGGTCCTCGACGTGCCCGGCGGGGAAGGCACCGGCGCGACGCGGAGGAAGCCGCCGAGACACGTCAGGCACAGGGTGCGCCGAGCGAGCCCGAGCCGATCGACCGACGGATCGACCGACCGATCGACCGCCGGCTGGACGGCCTGCGGGCCGGGAGCAGGAATGGTGGTCGGGTGGGGGTGACGTACAAGTACTTCGGCGCGCCGGACGGGGCGACCGCGGCCCGGGTCCCGATCTCGATGCGTCCCGAGGAGCTCGGCGGCGACGAGCTCGGGATGAACGGCATGTTCACCAAGATCAAGCCGGAGACGATGGCCGCGATGGTCCTCACCGGCATCGAGGGCGTCCCGCTGCACAAGGTCCCGCCCCTGGAACTGGTCGTCCTGCACCCCGACTACGCGGTGGTCAAACTCCCCATGACGGTCGTCGACCCCCTGCGCGGCATCGGCGAGGAGGCGGTGGGCGCGGCGGCGTTCATCTGGTCGACGGTCCCGGATCGCGGGGGGCCGCGGGATGCGTTCAATGTGTACCAACTGCTGCATGAGTGGCAGGACTTCTCGCACCGGTTGCATGAGGCGGGGCATCAGCCGTATTGCCTTGTGTGGCCCTGAGCTGGGGTTTCATCGTTCCCCGTGCGCGCGAGCACGACGGCGCTGATCACGGCCGCGGGGACAGTCCGGGAGCGAGCAGCTCCAGCGCCTCCTCCCAGCGGTAGTGGTCGGCGCCGCCGCCGGCTTTGGGCCGGTGGGGTTCGTACGAGCCGATCAGGACGCCCATCTCGCGCAGCCGATCCAGACTCTGGTGGTAGGCGGGATGGGCGGCCTGGGCGGAGTTCAGGTATGGCAGCACCGCGACCGGAATCCCCATCGCGGGCGCCTCGCACAGGACGCCCAGCGCGAGATTGTCGGAGATCCCGGCGGCCCATTTGTTGACCGTGTTGAAACTCGCCGGGGCGACCGCAATCGCATCGGCGGTCCGGGGCGGGCGCGGTTCCCCCGGCGACCGCCAGGCGGAGCGGATGGGGCGGCCGGTCCGGGCCTCGACAGCCGCCACGTCAAGGAAACCGAGCCCTTGTGGGGTGGCGATGACGCCGACGTCCCAGTGCCGCTCCTGCGCAGCGGTGATCAGCCGGCCGACGTCGGCGGCGACCCCGGCGGCGCAGACCACGATCTGGAGGAACGGCTTGTCGTGCTGATCACTCACGCGGGCACTCCCAGTTGACGGCTGAAGTGGTGGAGTTCGGGCAGTGCCCGGCGGCGGTCGCGGGCCACCATGTCGGCGACCAGCTCGCGTACGGCCGGGCGGCGGACGTCCTGTGCCGCACAGCTCTCGGCGATGCGCAGGGCCTCGGCGAGGAAGTCCTGGGTGGCGTCCCGGTCGCCGTTTCTGCTGGCGGCGGTCGCCCCTCGGAGCAGCAGCAGACCGACGGCTGCCAAGTACCGGGGCGAGCGGCGGTCGTAGGAGCCGGTGAGCTGCTCGGCGGTGTGGCGGACCATGTTCATGGCCTGGGCGGTGTGCTTCTCCCGCACGAGAACGTGGGCGTGCTCGCGGACACTGGCGGCGAGCACCACCGGATGCCCCGACCGCTCCGCCTCGGCCATGGCCCGACCGGCAGCGAGCCACGCATGGCCCTGATCCGCTCGCTTCAGCAGCAGGCTGACCGACGTCTGGTAGCCGGTCGCGAGCAACCCGGACACCTCCACCGAGTCGGATGAGTCCTCGGCGGCCCGGCGCAGGTCGGCGATCAGCCCCGGCAGGGTCTGCTCCGGTTCCGCGCAGTCACACGTGCAGAACATCCGCCGTACGGCCCGTGTCCGGGCCCGCAGCCTGTCGAAGTCCAAGAACTGCCCGGTACTTGCAGAGTTCTTGCCGGGCATGAGGACCCGGACCAGCTCATGATGTGCCGGGGTCGACAACGGTGGGGCCGCCGCAAGCGCGGTGGCCGTCACATCCAGGAAAGCGGTGCATGTCCTCGGTTTCGGGATCGGCGGGGCTGGCGACGGGTGCGGCGGCTAGGCCGAGACGGTGCCGCGGAATCTTCAGCACCTGCGCGATCTCGCGCAGGATGCGTACGTCCCCCGTACCTCTGCCGCTCTCCAGGCGGCTCACCTTCGACTGGTGATACCCCAGTGCGACGGCGGCATCGCGCTGCGACCGCCCCTGTAGCACGCGTGCCTGACGGATCAGCTCACCGATCCGTCCTGCTTCACCCGGTGCGTCGACCATCTGTGCCACGGCTCCTCCTGCCGTCGCCGATCCCGCCTGCTCAACCGAACGTAACCGAGCGGCAATTGTCCGCGATGCAGCTCGTGCATGACTGATGCAGCCCCGGTACACAGTGTCTGCCCGTGTGCCTCCGGAGCGGTTGCGTAGAGCAGCCGCACCAATCCAGGAGGCAGTTCGTGACAGCGCGCCGGTTCGCTCTCTCCGTACCCGCCACGCCGAGTGCGGTCACCGCCGCCCGGCACCGGGCCGTCGAGGCGATAGAGGGCTGGGACGCTGGACTCGGCACCGGTGTGGTGCACACCGCCGAGCTTGTGATCGGCGAGTTCGTCACCAATGCGGTCCAGCACGCGGGCGTCGACCTGGTCTCCGTGACCGTGCGACTCGCCGGGGCCGCTTACGGATCGAGGTCGGCGACGCCTGCCCCCTGCTGCCCCAATCGGGTCTCCCGGATCTGTATGGCGAGAGCGGCCGAGGTCTGTTCCTCGTCGCTGCTCTCGCTGACCGGTACGGCGTCGAGCCGACGGCGGACGGGAAGCGCTGCTGGGCCGAATTCGCCCTGCCCACCAACGCCCACCAGAAGATCACTTTCCCCGTTCCCCCGCAGAGGAGTTGCTGATGAAAACCTCCCAGGCCCCCGGCGCTGCCGCCGAGGTGATCGCCGTACGCCCCGGACCACCCCTCACCGGCACCGTGACCGTCGACGCTTCCAAGAACGCCGCACTTCCGCTGCTGGCCGCTGCGGCAGCCCTCGGCCGTCCGGTGAGGCTGAGCAAACCTCCCGGCCAACACGGACGTCCAGACCAGCTTGCGCTGCTGGAGCAGGCTGGCTGGCACGTCCCACACCCCGTCCGGGACCCGGTGCGTCGTGGACGACGCAGGCCCCGCTCGGCTTCGTCTCCGAGGCACGTCGGCCGCCGCTCGCCCGCTGTCACCCGGCTCGCCGAGCTCCCCAGCTCACCCTTCGTTGTTTCCGGGTCCGTTGCCCGGTCGATCCCCGGCCGTCCGGGGTCAGTTGCCGACGAGTGCCTGTCTGATGCCGGGGATCTGGGGAGCGGCGATCGGCCACTCCGGGAGAGTGCTGCCGTATCCGAGCTCGGCTCTCTGGGGGCTCCCCCGGCTGGGGATCCCACCGACTCCTCGGCTTCCGGACACGCGCCTCAGCTCGTGATCGACGCGTCGCTCGACCAGAACGTCGACTCCACGTTCGGAGCTGGCAATTCCTGCCCAGAGTAGTCAGGGCCGTTCGGTGTGCTGGTCGGCTGAGCGACATCGGACTTGTCGACACACGGGGTGGTGATGCTCAGGTGGGCCTGACCATTGGGTGCGATGAGGACTTCGAGTTGGAAGCCGTCCTGTGTTCTGAAGTGGGCTGTCAGACCGTTCGGACTCGTGGCGACGAGTTCGTAGCCCTTGCTCTTCCAGTGGCGTTCCAGCACGCCGAGGAAGGCTCCGCGTCGTTCCGCGGAGATGACCGTCATGACGGAACGATCGCGGTCCACGTAGCAGTCACCCGGCATGGAGTACAGGTGAGTCCACTGCACTGGGGGCTTGATGGCAGCGAACGCCTCGTCCAGCATCGTGTCTGCTCTGTCGGCGGCCTCTTGCAGGTTCATTTTCGATTGACTTTCCCTGTTTGAGGACGGGGAATCGGAAACGCTGCATCCGGTCAGAAGCAGCGCCAGCGCCGCGGCCACTGCGCATCTTCTCATCATCGCGGCGTCTCCCTGATAACGTATTCCGGCTGGCCTGCGACAATGGCCGCGATGTTCTGTGCGGAAATCTTGTCTTTCCCATCCTCTGGTGAGAAGTAATTACTGTGGGCCTCGATATCTATCTTCGAGTTCAGCACATCTGGAAAGGAGGGTTGAACGAGCTCCGGTCCGGGCAGTGTTTCGAATCTATTGGCGCCGAACGATCGACTTGCCGGATCCTTACCGAACCAGATGTCGTCATCCCCCTGGTCAGCGATATCTCCTCCGAGGTACGCACCGAGCGGCCCGCCCCCGAGGAACCCTATCGCTCCCACCGCAGCTTCCGCTGACGACGGGAGCTTGGTGACGATGTCGTTCTCGGCCGCTCCGACCCAGACGCGATCCTTGCCCACACCGAGATCCTCCGCCTTGTCAACGCCGACCCCGGGACTTCCGACAAGAATGATGTCATCGACCCCTGGAATCCCTCCTGCCTCCTGAGTGGCGGCCCCTACCAACCGAGAGCCGTAGGAATG
The DNA here is from genome assembly GCF_040609715.1 of Streptomyces sp. NPDC004610. Lineage (NCBI taxonomy): Bacteria > Bacillati > Actinomycetota > Actinomycetes > Kitasatosporales > Streptomycetaceae > Streptomyces > Streptomyces sp. NPDC004610. The sequence continues at coordinate 23,903 of NZ_JBEXLA010000043.1, forward strand.
CCCGATGGCGGTGACATGAGGATCAGCATTCTCATTGGTTGCCGAAATCCCACTCATGAAACTGTTGTAGGTGGGGGCGCCGCGCTCGGCGTCGACCGTAGTCATTACATCGATCGATTGAGGCGCATCGTAGCCGAGCCATACGATCGCCGATGAAGATGGATCGAATTTCTGTGCGCCCTGGGCCGTATTGAAGGCGCGCTCCACCGTGCCGTCGGCAAATTCTGCGTTGAGTTTGGTGCCCAAGCCGGGCACGTATGCCGAGACGTTCTTCGAGGTATCAGGATTCCCAAAGGCGACGATCGCCCTACCATTCCCTTCGAGACCGATCCCCAGAAGGTACATGGGTGGCTGACTTCCCACGTTGAGCTTGTTCTGGATGCCCTTCAGTCCTTCGACTTTTTCCTTGGACGCCGCGTCGCGCTCACCCTCCAACTGTGCGATGAGGAGGCGGATGTGCTCCCGGTTCACCTCGTCCCGAACCGTTGCCGGGATGCCGTCCAAGTTGCCGATGACTTCCGGGAAGGCCGTCTTGTACTCGTCACGTTCCTCGTCACTGAGGCTGTCCCACCACTCTTTGCGGTCGGCGGGTGACTCGTCCAGCGGGATACGGCTCTGAAGGTACTCAATGGCCGCAGAACTCACAGCGTCGACATCGGATGCGACGTCCGCCCAGGTCTTCGCGTCGACGTTCAGCCCTGGCGCCGCCTTGAGCTTGTTCAGCGCCTGGCTGTAACGATCGTCGATCTCCCGGGCCTCCCGGACGGCATGGGCGATGCGGTCGGCGATGTCCACAGCTTTGGCGTGGTGCGGGTTCGGGTTCTTGAGCTGAGGGCTGCTCGGCACCAGCCCCGGTGATTGAAATCCTGTGTTGTTGCCAGGGATCAGCCCGTTGTTGCCCAGGACCGTGCCACCGGGAATCGACTCACCGGTGAGCTCATTCGCACCGCCGCTGGGATACGTGATGGTGCCGTCCGCGTTGACGGTGTACGCCAGGGCCGCCGCGTCGTCCAGGGCCTCGGCCAGGCGTCGCTTGGGGGCGGTGATCTCGGACGAGAACCCGTCGAGGGCTCCGGTGATCAGGCCGCACTCGACCCGGGTGTACCGGAAGTTCTCCGAGAGCATCCGTAGTTGCTTGAGTGCCGCGTCCGCGGCCTCACCCTCGTTGGCCTTCTCCACGGCGGCGGTGATCTGCTTGTCGATACGGTCCATGGCCGCGTCGGCCATACCGCTGATCGCGCGGTACCCGTCCGCCGCCTCCGCGTACTCGGTCGGCTTGAGGGCCTTGAGCGTCAGATGGTCCATGGGTCCAGGTCACCGGCCCTTGGCCTGGCCGCCGACGGGCGTGTCCTCGTAGTGGTCGGTCCGGAGCCCGGCGATCTCGCCCTTGATCGCCTCATCGGTCCGTAACTGGTCGTTGCCCGCCTTCTCCAACACCCCGGCAAGCCCGTCGCACACCCCGCCCACGTCCCTGACGTAGCGCTTCCAGGATTCATAGACGTCCTGTTGTGCTGCCGAGGCAAGGCACCCGGATTCCTTCCCGAGGCCCGTCTGGCACGACTCCATCTTCGCCCACGTCTTGTCGAGGTCCTCCCGTAAGGACCGGACGTCCTCCCCCGCCTTGGTCCACGCCGCTTTGTCGGACCTCAGTCTGAGGACACCGCCGCCACTGCCACCAGAACCGGCGGAGCCTTGGTCGGCGGGCAGTTGGTTGAGCCGCATTTGAGTGGTGTGCCGTTCGGTGGCTACGGCCTTGAGCTGTTCCCATTCCTCCCACGCCATGCGCGATCCCTCCCCGTGTCCTGGTCGTGCGTCGCCTGGTGAATACGAACCCGCGACGGTGGCGCTGTGGTGGCCAGGGCGTACCGTAGCGCCCCCGCATCACGTGCCCCATCCGTATCGGCCACCATCACGCCTGAGTATCTGTACTCAGACGGAACCCGGTCCTCGGTCGGACGGTGTGACGCGGTTCGCATGCTCGGAAGGGGGTGCCATGCCGTCGCGGCGCGAACCCTCGCGTGGTTTCTGGGTGGGTTGATCGGTCCCGGGGGGGGAGGGATGGTGATCTTGATGCGGCGGGGGGGGAGGGCGGGGGCTGGTAGTCCTTCAACGCCGTGCCGGTGGGGCCGTGTCCCCCTCGGAGACGCCGAGCGAGGTGCCGGGCTTCTGCTGATGTCGCTGCACGGCATGCGGGAAGGCGGGGCGAGCGGCGGCCGCCGTACTGGTTGATGTGTGTCCCTGAGCTGGGATTTCGGTCGTACTGGTGGGGCAGTGCGTAGCCCCGGTGATCGCGGGCGACCGCACCTGGCCGGACGGGCCTCGGCGCTCGCTATGGAGGGGGAACGGACCGGACTCACCGCTCCCGGCGGTACAGGAACTGCCAGGCCAGTACGGCCAGGGCAAGGGTCTGTGCCAGGGAGGCGATCACCAGGAGGGGCTGGACGGGGGGACCCGAGCACCAGAACGCGGTCATGCAGATCATGGGCAGGGCAAGGTAGGTGAAGAGATCCACGGCGGTCTGCAGTCGTTTGCGCGAGGTGCGGCCCCTGCCGACGCGGTGGTACTCCTCCCAGCCGAAGACGGTGCCGTGGGCGCCGCTGAGTTCGGCCAGGCGGGGGCCCAGCTGGTCGCGTATGTAGGAGCCGACCGCCGAGATCTTCTCGTCGTTGGCCAGATAGGTCCAGCCCAGGACCAGGCAGATCACCGGGACGGCGAGCAGTATTCGGGCCTGGTTGCTCTGGATGGTGATCGTCAGGACTGCCACGGACGCGGCGAGGGTGAAGTAGAGCAGGTTGTCGCGGAATCCGATCCGGGTCTTCTGCTCCTCCTTGATGCGGTCGTACTCGGCCAGCAGCAGTTTGCTCTCGGTGACGTCGTCTGTGGCGGCCATGGCCATTCCTCAGGTCGGTTCCCCGGTGGCGGGTGGGTTGGGGGGAGGGGGAGGGGAGGGTAAGGGGGCGGGCCGGTTCTCGGGCTTCGTGGCTCCGGGGTTTCGGGGATTCGGGGATTCGGGGGAGCCGGTTGTCCGCCCGCCCCCTTTGAGGGGGGTGGGGCTCAGTCGGTGGTCAGGAAGGGGGGCGGGGTGTGCGGGATGTTCCGTTCGATCCAGCCCTTTCCGTCCGCTGCGATTCCTTCCAGAAGGCGGAAGGTGTGGACGAAGCCGGCCGCATCGCGGTTGATCTCGGCGATTTCCTGTGCGTTCTCGTCCGGGGCCAGTTGATGGGTGTCGGCGTCCTTGACCCGAATGATCCTGGCCGGTCCGTTGGTGAGGATGAGTTCCAGGTCGTAGCCCACCTGGGCATGTTCGGCGACCTGTACGGAGGACAGGGCGTCGAAACGGTAGTTGCTCCGACGTTCGCTCTCGCTTCTCGCGTCGGCGAAATCGTAATCCGTACTGATTTCACGCATGCCGTCCTGTGTGACCAGGAAGAGGCGGAAGGTGTAACGCGAGTAACGCCAGGGACCGTTCCGTACCCGGCCCCGTTTGTAGGGGCGTGCGGGCGTCATCAGGATGGTGTAGGCGATCGGGTCGCGCCAGGTGAGCTCGTAGTGGCGGAGTGCCTCGTCGACGAGCAGCGTCTTGTCGCAGGTGAGCCAGGACTCCATTTCCTGCTCGCTGGGCCGTTTGCCGTCCAGGAAGTTCTTCCAAGTGGCGTACGCGGCTCGACGGGCGGCCAACTCTTCCACGTACGCCTGGGTTTCCGTGGCCAGTCGGTGGTCCTCGCCCCATGCCTCCAGCCAGGAGCGTCCGGCCAGGTAGCCGAAGCAGACCGCACCCGCGGCGGCCAGGACGGCGAGCACTGCGTACGCCTCTCCGGCCCCCGAAGCCGCTGTTCGGAGCAGGGCACTGATCACGGTACCGAGCGCCACCAGGACGATCACACACAACGTCCGTGTCCCCATGGGCAGCTCGCTCCGGTGGCGTTGCTTGAACAGAGTGCCCTTGCCATAGCGGTCCAGGGCATCCTCGGTGAGGTGGCGGATCAGCCAGCCGACCTGGTCCACATGGATGCGGCTCGCGCGGTAGAGAAACGCGACCTCGCCGACGAGGTCGAAGCGGATGCGGGCCGTCTGGTGGAGCCAGAGGTCGGGGGCGCATCCGGGGGGCACTTGGGTGCTGAAGCAGTGGTGGAACGCTTGATGGACACTGTTGGTGAACCCGTCCCCGGCAGTGGCGTGACCGTCCGCCTGGGACGCGCGGCTCCTGGTCTTCAGCCAGCGATCCTGGTACCACCACTGGCGGCCGAAGTAGGCCGCGGTCGGGACCGCCGCCAGCGCCACCGTCAGCTCGAGCACGGCCATGGCCGGGTTGGCGAGCAGCGCGAAGATCCAGAGGATCCCGGTGGTGGCGGCGAAGAGTGTGGCCCAGAGCGGGAGCACCTCCCGGGCGGCGGCAGCGGTGCTCTGACCGGGTGGCAGAGCGCGTGGTTCGGCGGGGTCGAGTTCGAAGTAGGCCCAGACCCGCTGTGTCCGGTCGTTGGCGAAGCGATCCGCCTCGGCGCGTTCGCGGTTCTCCGCCCACAGGCTGTCCTTCAGGCCGCCGGTGAGGATGAGGTCCAAGTGGCGGATGATCGCGTCGCGGTGGCCGGGCGGCAGGGCCCGCAGCCGTTTCAGTACGCGGTCCGGTTCGCCGTCCGCGGTGCTGGGCAACCGCAGCAGCTCGAAGACGGCGCGCAGGGCGTCCTTCCACTCCCCCTCGGCGTACTCCCCGAGGTGCGCGGCGACGTGGTGAAGCTGCTTGGTCTCCTCCCGGCTCAGCTCGTGGAAGGCACGGGTGCTGAGCAGGGCGAGCACCCAGTGGAAACGGACCTCCGCGTTGTCGTATCCGCGGGCGATCACGTCATTGAACACATCGCGGGCGCGGCTGGGAATGCCGTCCTGAAGGGATTTCACGCCGACCTTGTACTGCTCCTGTGGGGTGGCGTCCGGCTGGACGATGTAGACGCTGGAGTTGTGCACGGTCTCGGCCTGGATGCCGACGGTGGAGTCGTACGCGGCCGAACTGGCCACCGGTACCCGCTTCCTTCTGCTGCCGTCGGTCATGACAGTTCACCCGCCGCGACGACCATCGGTGCCAGCCCGGCCACCAACTCGGGAGACTCCGCGACCAGACCTCGTAACCTCTTAAGCGCCATGGTCGCCCTCCTGGCCGAGTCGGGGATGTTCTCCCTGGCCGCCCGGCGGGCGAAGCCCAGCTCGGCCAGCGCCTCCCGGTAGGTGTCCTCGTCGAGAGCCCCCTCGCCGTGGTACCGCTTCACCTGGTCGCGGAACTCGTCCAGGCCCGCGACCAGGTTCGCGATCACATCCGCGATCACATCCGCGGCCACGTTCACGGCCTCGTTCACCGCCAAGTCCGTCGGGTCCGTCGGGTCCGTCGTCGTCGGGTACGCCTGCACATGGACGCTGCTTCCCTCGACCGAACCGGCCATGATGCCGACGGTGCTGTGGCGGGCGGTGTTGCTGATCCGCTCCCTCCGGCCGTCCGCCGACCTACGGGGCCCGTCCGTCCGGGGTGCGGCCTGTGCTGTGGCCTCGGACATCACTGCCTGCTCACGTTCCGCCGCCAGCTCCACGGCCAGGCGCGTGGCGAACGCCGCCGCGTTCGCCGCGGCCCGCGGCTGCCAGTTGCGGTCCCTCGCGCCGGTCTTCGTACCGTCCGCGCGGTCGCTGATGCCTCGAACGACGGCCACCGGTGCCCCGTTGAGATGGCCGGCCTGGGCCACACCCGCGGCCTCCATCTCGATCGCGAGCGCGTCGTTGTAGTGCTGCCTAATCCATCGCGCCTCGGCCGACATCCGCGAGTTCTGCACGATCTCGCCGGCGGCGATCGCGCCGAAACGCACCTGCGGCGCGCGACCCCGACCGGGGAGGTCGTCCGCCCAATCGTCCATGCGTGCCAGATGCGAGGCGAGCTGGCTGATGCCGTGCGGCGCCTCCCATACCCGGGGACGGGCCTTGAGCCCGTCGTCCTCGCTGGTCCCACCGTGGTAGGCGTACACATGCGTCGCCATCACCACGTCGCCCAGCCTGGCGGTGTCCCAGAGGGCACCGGCGACCCCGACGAACAGCACGGCCAACGGGGAGAACTCCTGTATCGCCCGCTCGGCGATCACCGCCGCGGAGTGATTCCCTTTGTTCGTCAGACCGAGCACGAGCCGGCAAGAGGTGCCGTTCACCGTTCCCACCTCGAACCGTGTCCCCCGCTCATGACGGTGCGCCTGCGGACGGGCCAGTTTCCGGCGGACTGCCTGGTACTCAAGATTGAGGGCGGTGAGAATCACCACCGGGTCTGTCGACATCTATTCCCTCTCCTCCTGCATATCTAATTCCTCGGTCACGTCCCTGTTCGTTTCCGTCCCGGACGGCACCGGTCTGATCAGCTGGGGGATCAGCACCGTGTTCGGTCCTGCCCGGTACAGCCGGGCCGGTCGACCGCCCGTGACCCGGCGCACCGAGCCCGCGGGGACGATGAATCCCTTTACGGCCTGGATTTTCCGGTAGAAATTGCGGGTGTCGAGTTCGGTGCCCCACACCGCCTCGTACACCTGCTGCAACTCGGCGATGGTGAAGAATTCTCCGCAGAACGCCGTGGCCAGCGCCGAGAATTCGAGCTTGGTGCGTGCGCGCTCGATTCCGTCCAGCACAATTCGGCGGTGATCGAAGGCCAGTTCCATCCGGCCGGACACGACGTCCTCCGCCGGGACCCACGCCGCCGCCGCGGCATCGCTTCCCGCGACCGGTTCGGGCAGTCCCGGCGCGATCGCCAGATGCGCCACGGACACCACTCGCCCCCGCGGGTCACGCCCCGACGCCCCATAGGTGGCCAGCTGTTCGAGATGCACCCTCCCCGCGGACAGGGCGGTCTCCTCGCTCAGCTCGCGATGGGCGGCGTCCAGGATCTCCTCGCCGTCGTGATTGAGGAATCCGCCGGGCAGCGCCGGCATGCCCTGAAAGGGATCTTCGCCCCGCTCCACGAGCAGCACGCACAGCCGGCCCTCCCGCAGCGTCAGGATCACGAGATCGACCGTCAGGAGCACAGGTGTCGGTGACCACACATCAACTTGCATGGCAGCAACGATACTTAGTTCCTGTCAGTGTGACAAGAAAGGGGGTGGGAGAGGGGTGCCCGAGGGGAGGGTGAGGGTTTTTCGGCCGTCTGAGGTTCGCCAGGCGGGCCGTCTTTCTCGGGGCGGACGTCCCGCGACCGGCCTGGGATCTTCAGGGCACACCGGAGGACGGCAGCGTCGCCGATGGGCTCGGCCGCTACCGGCTTGATCGTTTTATTTGTTGTGGTTGTCGCGGCTATCGCCGCTATCGCAGTTGGCGTGGTGGCGCGGCTACGGCTACGGGTACGGAGTTCCGCCCATCGTCACCCGCCGGTACGCCGCCCTCGCGTGCACCACCCTCGCCACCACCGTGCCCACCAGCGCCGCCGTCAGCAGACAGGCCAGCCACAGGGTGTCCCTCGGGGCGGTCCAGGTGAGGGTGCCCGCGGGCGGGATCGCGAAGCCGTTGAGGAACAGCCAGCACAGCACCGCCGTGCCCGGCGCCGCCGTGAAGCGGGCCCATCCGCCGAGCAGGGCCGCCAGCAGGGACAACGCGGCGAGGGCGGGGCCGGGGCGGTCGGGGCCCAGGAGGGCGTTGTGCAGCGCCACCAGGGTCAGGGCACCCGCGAAGGCGGTCGCCCACACCAAGGGGGTGGCCACGGGGTGGGGGACGGGTCTGGGCCCGGCGCTCAGAAACACCCACTTGATCATGCTGACGGCACCCGGTTCCCCTCCCGTCCTCCCCTGCTGCGGGGACGCCGACCGCTTCATCGGCGTGGACGCTTGACGCTGGACGCTGCGGTGGATTCTCCCACCGGGGGGTGGGGGAAATCGACGGGCGGCACCAGACTCGGCACCACGCCCGGCGGCCCGCCCAGAGCCCGGCCGAGCCCACCCTCACCCTCACCCCCAGCCCCACCCGGCCCGCAACGCGCGCGCCCGCCCCCGGGCTGGGATCATGGAACGTGGTGCCGGTACTGGTGCCGGTGCTGGTACGGCGGCCTGGTCCCGCCGGTTCTGCCGACTCTGCCGGTTCTGGCGGTTCTGGCGGTTCTGGCGGTTCTGGCGGCGGACCGAGCCTGGCCGGGACGGCCACAGGTCCCTCCCGTCCTCCGAAGGCTGGGGTGGTGAGCGTCGTGGATGTGCAGGGCAGCGACGAGGCGCTCGGGAATCCAGGCGAGCAGCACGGCGCCGAGGCGCTCGGGAGTCCGGGTGCGCAGCGCCGCGACGAGTCGCTAGGAGATCCGGGTGGCCAGCGCAGCGACGAGGCGCTACGCGACCCCCTCCTCTTCACCCGCATGGTCGTGCCCGATCGCCCCGCCCGCTCCCTCCGGCGCCACCGCCTCGCCCGCCACCTGGACGAAGGGCTGGCCACACCGCTCACCCTGGTCAATGGGCCCGCCGGTGCCGGGAAGACGCTGGCCGTCGCCGACTGGGCCGCCGGGCTCGACCGGCCCGTGGCCTGGCTCACCGCCGAGAGCGGGGACCGTCGGCCCGGGGAGTTCTGGGCGTATCTGCTGGAGTCGCTGCGCCGGGCCGGTGTCGCCCTCGCGGTGCGGGTGCCCGCGGACGCCGTCCGGGTCGACCGGCGGATGCTGGCCCTGCTCGCCGAGGAACTGCGCGCGCGGGACGACGGTGTCGTGGCCGTCGTCGACGAGTTCGAGCGGGTCACCGGGGCCGATGTCGCCGAGCAGGTCGAGTTCGTGCTGCGGCACGCCGGGGGCGGGCTGCGGCTGGTGCTGGTCGCGCGGACCGAGCCGCTGCTGCCGCTGCACCGGTACCGGGTCGCCGGGCAGCTCACCGAGGTGCGCGGCGCCGAGCTGGCCTTCACCGACGACGAGGCCGCCCTGCTGCTGGAGCTGCACGGGCTGCGGCTGCCGTCCGCCACCGTGCACGCCCTGGTGGAGCGGACCCGGGGGTGGGCCGCCGGGCTGCGGCTGTGCGCCATGGCCGCGCTGGAGGCCGACGACCCCGAGGTCTATCTCAAGGAGTTCGAGGCCGACCGCGGTGCCGTCGCCGACTTCCTGCTCGCCGAGGTGCTCGCGCGGCAGCCCGGCGACGCCCAGGACCTGCTGCTGCGCACCAGCGTCCTCCGGCGCTTCGATCCCCCGCTGGCCAACGCCCTCACCGGGCGTTCCGACGCCGAACCGCTGCTGGTCGGGCTGCACCGGGAGAACGCCTTCGTGGAACCGCTCGGGCACGGCTGGTACCGGCTCCACCCGCTCTTCCGGGAGATCCTCCTCGCCCATCTGCGCGTACGGCTCCCCGGGCTCGAACCCGAGCTGCACCGGCGGGCCGCGCACCGGCTGCTGCGCTCCGGGGATCTCGCCGAGGCCCTCACCCACGCCGCCGCCGCGGGCGACTGGGACTTCGCCGCCGACGCCCTCGTGGACGACCTCGCCCTCGGGCAGTACTTCACCGGACTGCACGCCGGGGGCCTGCGGCGCCTCTTCGCCGGGATGGGAGCCATGGAGACCAAGGAAACCTTGGGAACTCCAGGAGCCCTGGGAACCGTGGAATCCACGGACGGAGACGGAACCTCCGGGTCGCTGGCCCCGCCTTCCCCCTCCCCCTCCGCCGGGCTGCTGCACGCCGCCCGAGCCTTCGGCGCGCGGGACATCGGACTCGGGTTCGCCCGGCTCGCCCGCGCCGACCAGGGGATGGCCGGTGGGGAGGGCTCCCCCCGCGCCCGGGTCTGCTCCGCCTTCCTGCACGGCGTCGGCGCCCGGCTCACCGGCGATCCCGACCTCGCCACCCGCGCCCTGCACGACTTCTCCGCCGCCTGTACGGACGTACCCTCCGCGCTGCTCGGGCGCCATCCCGAGCTGCGGGCGCTGCTGCTCGTCCAGGTGGGGGCCGCGTATGTGTGGGGCGGGCGGTTCGAGGAGGCGCGGGCGGTGCTCGCCGGGGCCGTCTCGGGCGACGACCCCTCCGGCGGGCCCCGGGCCGAGGCACTGGAGCTGCTCGCACTGATCGACCAGCTGTACGGGTGGCCCAGACGGGCCGAGCGGAAGGTCCCGGTCGGCGCGGGAACCGGCCTCGGGGCGCTGGTGCTCGCCGCCGTGGCCATCGAACGGGACGACCTGGACCGGGCCCAGGCACTGCTCGATGAAACGACGGAAACGACGGAAAGGACGGGTACGACAGATACGACAGCGATAGCGGGGATGGCGGAGGCGGCGCGGGCAGTTACGGCGACCGCCGCGCCAGCGCCCCCGCTCCCACCCCCCGGCCCCCTCTTCGACGCCGTACGCGCTCTCGTGCGGGCCCGGCTGATGCTCGCCCGCGGGCATCCCCGAGGGGTCGCCCCCACGCCCCCGGACACCACCCCCACCCCCTCCCCCTGGATCGACGCCCAGCGTGCCGCGCTCGCGCTGGCCGGCGCGCCCGCCGCGCGCCGTGCCGAAGCCGCCGAAGGGCTCGCCGCGGCCGGGCATCCGGCGCCGCTGGGCGCGGTGGAGGCCGCCTGGCTGCTGCTGGCCGCCGGGCGGGCCCGCGACGCCGCCGCCCTGGTCGGGCGGGTACGGGGCGATCATCGCGCCGGGCCCGCGGTGACCGTACGGGCCGCGCTGGTGCGGGCCCGGCTCGCGGAGCTGGCCGGGGACGCCGGTGCCGCCCGGCGGCTGCTGGGGCAGGCGCTGCTGGACGGGCGGCGCGAGCGGCTGCGGCGGCCCTTCCTGGACGCCGGGGCCTGGGTCGAGCCGCTGCTCAGCACGGAACCGCTGGACGAGCTGGCGGCGGGCTGGCTGCCGTACGGGGAGGGGGTGAGCGGGGAGCCGCCGCCCGTGGGGGAGCTGAGCGAGCGGGAGCGGGAGGTGCTGCGGCGGCTGGCCGGGATGATGTCGGCGCAGGAGATCGCCGCCGACCTGTGTGTCTCGGTCAACACGGTGAAGACCCACCTCAAGGGCGTCTACCGCAAGCTGGCGGTGAACCGGCGCAACGACGCCGTGCGCCGCGCCCGCGAGCTGGGGCTGCTCTGAGCCCGCCGCCCACCGATCGGAACCGGCTCACCTGTATCGGGTGAACCGCGCACCACCCGTCCCGGTCCAGCATCGTAGGCATGCGCTACGAGATCCGGATCGACGGGCTGATGTCGGACACGCTGACACGCGCCTTCCCGGAGCTGCGGCATGTGGTGATCCTGGGCCAGACCGTGCTGTTCGGGCCCGTCGTCGACGAGGCGCATCTGTACGGGCTGCTGTCCCGGTTCCAGTCGCTGGGTCTGCGGGTGGTGGAGCTGCGCCAGCTCCCGGAAGGCTGATCCTGTTCGAAGGCTGATCCTGTTCGAAGGCTGATCCGGCTCGAAGGCTGATCCTGATCCGGCACCGGTCGGCCCTACAGGTGCTGCGCCCGCACCCGCCCCTCCCGTACCGCCGTCCGCAGTTCCTCGAAGTCCCGTTCGTTGCGGTCGGCGTAGGACTGGGCGAACTCGGCGAGGGCCCGGTCGAAGCGGTCGCCGCCGCCCAGGTAGGCGCCGATGGCGATGGGGTCGCCGGAGCGGGCGTGGGCGCGGGCCAGGCACGCCCCGCACAGCCGGGCGAACAGGGTGAGCATCGGCGGGTCCATGGTCTCGGGGCGGGCGATGCCCTTCCAGTCCCAGAGCTGGCGGACGTAGAAGTCCCGGGACCGGTCGTCGAGGCCGGTGACATGGGTCCAGCCGAGGAAGATGTCGCTGGTCGTCTGGATCAGCCGCTGTCCCTCGACCACCCGGCGGCCCTGGTTGTCGTAGCCGTCGCCGCCGAGGGGTTCGGCGAGCACCGACGGTCCCGCCTCCTTCGCCTGGAGCAGCAGGGGATCGTCGTCGTCCCGGCCCAGCAGCAGCACCACCCAGCAGCGGGTGCCGACGCTGCCGACGCCGACCACCTTGCGGGCCATGTCGACCAGCCGGTAGTGGCGCAGCAGATGCCGGCGCTCGGCGGGCAGGGTCCGCGCGTAGCTCTCCAGCACGCCCCGCAGCTCCTTCTCCCGGCCCTCCTCGGACGGGTCGTCCAGGAGCTGGTCGAGGGGGGTGATCAGGGGCGGGTCGGCGGCGATCCGGCGGCCCTCGGCGGTGACGGTGGTCAGCTTGGCGAACGCCTTCATGCTGGTCCGGGTCCGGGCCCGCCGGGCGGCCTGCTGGGTACGGCGCTGCGAGCGGGCGTCCAGGGACGAGCCGAGCAGCTCCCGTACGGTGTCGGGGTCGTCCTGGGCGTACCAGATGTCCAGGGTGCGCATCCCGGCGAACTCGCGCATCCGGAGCCGGTACTCGGCGACGCAGGCCCGGACCAGGTCGTTCTGCTCCTTGACCGGGTAGCCGTTGGCGCGAGCGGCGATGGCCAGCCCGGTGGCGAGCCGCTTGACGTCCCACTCGAAGGGGCCCGGCAGGGTCTCGTCGAAGTCGTTGATGTCGAAGACCAGCCGGCGTTCCGGTGAGGCGAGCAGCCGGAAGTTCAGCGGATGGGCGTCGCCGCAGAGCTGGACGCCGAGGCCGCTGTCGGGGAGGGTGCCCAGGTCGGCCGCCATGATGGCCGCCGCGCCCCGGTAGAAGCGGAACGGCGATTCCATCATGCGTCCGTAGCGCAGCGGCACCAGTTCGGGTACGCGCTCGGCGGACTGCCCCTCGATCACCGCGATCGGGTCGAACCGGTCCGGGGGCGCCGTGAACCGGGCCTGCGCCGGGCGGGACACCCGCCCCCGCGCCTGCTTGCCGTACGCCGCCCGCTCCGCGGGGGTGAGGGCGGCGGTGAAGTCGGTCGCCGAGGCCATGACCGGACCTCCCTGTCCGTACGTCCCCCGTCCAGGTGTGCCCCTCCAGCTCACCAGAGGTTCCCCCGGCCCACCAGCGGGGACCGGGGGAACCTCCGGTGTCCTCAGGCCCGGGGGCCGGATCACCCTCGGGGGGTGACCCGCGGGGCGGCGGCCGGGCGGACCCTCGGAAGGGCCCGAGCGGGGCCGAAAGAGAGAGCCGAAGAAGAGAGCAGGGGGGGCTAGCAGGGCAAGGGGGGCCGGCCGAGAGAGATGAGCGCACCCATGTATCTGGCCTACGACTATCCGCTCCTGAGCGCCTTCTGGACCATGCTCCTGTTCTTCCTCTGGATCATGTGGTTCATCCTGCTGTTCCGGGTCGTCCTCGACATCTTCCGGGACGACCGGCTGAGCGGCTGGGCGAAGGCGGGCTGGCTGGTGCTCTGCATCGTGCTGCCGTTCCTCGGCGTGCTGGTGTACGTGATCGCGCGGGGCCGGAACATGGGCCGCCGGGAGATCGAGCAGGCGCGGGCGCAGCAGGAGCAGTTCGACGACTACATCAAGAAGACCGCGGGCGGCTCCACCGGGACCAGCAGCGCGGACGAGCTGGCCAAGCTGTCCGAGATCCGCGCCCGGGGCGACATCACGGACGACGAGTTCCGCCGGGCCAAGGAACTGGTGCTGACCGGACACGGCGCGGGCACCGGCGGCAGCGCGAGCGGCGACACCCGGCACGGCGGGTAGCGGCGGCGAGATCCGGCACGCCGGGCAGCGGCGGCCACACCCGGCACGCCAGGCAGCGGCGGCCACACCCGGCACGCCGGGCAGCGGCGGCCACACCCGGCGGCACCGGGCGGCGCGTCGCCTATCTTGGCCGTCATGCACGCTTACACCATCGGCCAGGCCGCCCGGCTGCTCGGCGTCAGCCCGGACACCGCCCGGCGCTGGGCGGACGCGGGCCGGGTCGCCACCCATCGCGACGAGGCCGGGCGGCGGTTCATCGAGGGCACGGCGCTCGCCGCGCTCTCGGTGGAACTGGCCAAGGGCGGGACCGCAGGCACCGCCGGGCCCGGCGACGAGGAGACCCCGTACACCTCCGTCCGCAACGCGTTCCCCGGCATCGTCACCGCCGTCAAGCTCGGCGATGTCGCCGCGCAGGTGGAGATCCAGGCCGGGCCGCACCGGCTGGTCTCGCTGCTCACCCGGGAGGCGGTGGAGGAACTGGGGCTGGAGGTGGGGATGGAGGCCACCGCACGGGTCAAGTCGACCAATGTGCACATCGACCGGGCCTGACCGCACCCCCGGCCCCGCCCCCACCCCCCGGGGTGGCCCCCCGCGTCCTACTTCGTGACCGAGTACGAGTGCGCGCCCGTCCCGGCGAGCGCGCCGCCGTCGACGATCAGATACTCGTCGCGGATCGGGCGGCCCGCGAAGAAGGACTCCAGGATCTCCCGGGTGCCGGCCGCGTAGCGGGTCTGCGCGGAGAGGGAGGAGCCGGAGATGTGCGGGGTCATGCCGTGGTGCGGCATGGACCGCCAGGGGTGGTCGGCGGGGGCCGGCTGCGGGTACCAGACATCACCGGCGTACCCGGCGAGCTGCCCGGACTCCAGCGCCCGGACCACCGCGTCCCGGTCCACGATCAGTCCGCGCGCGGTGTTGATCAGATACGCGCCCCGCTTCATCGTGCCGAGCAGTTCGTCGCCGAACAGGCCCTCGGTCTCCGGGTGCAGGGGGGCGTTGATGGTGATGACATCGCAGTGCGGGGCCATGTCGGCGGTGCTCTCGTGCCAGGTGAGCCCCAGCTCGCGCTCCACCTCCCCGGGCAGCCGGTGCCGGTCGGTGTAGTGCAGCTTGACGTCGAAGGGGGCGAGGCGGCGCAGTACCGCGAGCCCGATCCGCCCGGCGGCGACCGTGCCGACGTGCATCCCCTCCAGGTCGTAGGAGCGGGCCACGCAGTCGGCGATGTTCCAGCCGCCGTCCAGCACCACCCGGTGGGAGGGGAGGTAGTTGCGGACCAGGGACAGCGTCATCATCACCACATGCTCGGCGACGCTGATGCTGTTGCAGTACGTCACCTCCGCCACGGTCACCCCGTGCGCGATGGCCGCGTCCAGGTCGACATGGTCCGAGCCGATGCCCGCGGTGACCGCCAGCTTCAGATTCTTCGCGGCGGCGATCCGCTCGGCGGTGAGATACGCCGGCCAGAACGGCTGCGAGATCACGATGTCGGCGTCGGCCAGCTCCCGGTCGAAGACGGAACCGGCGCCCTCCTTGTCCGAGGTGACGACGAGGGTGTGCCCGGCCTTCTCCAGGAAGCCGCGCAGCCCCAGTTCCCCGGAGACACTGCCGAGCAACTGGCCGGGGGTGAAGTCGATCGCCTCGGGGGTGGGGGTGGTCTGGCCGCCGGGGTAGTGGTCGATGGGCGGGAGGTCGTCCCGGGCGTAAGTGGTGGGGTATCCGTCGGTGGGGTCGTCGTACAGGACGCAGAGCACCTTGGCCATGGTCGCGGCTCCTCAGCTTCCGTTGCTGACGTTGCTTCCGTTGCTGCCGTTGCTGCCGTAACTTCCGTTGCTTCCGTCGCGGTGGCCGGGGTTGTGCCGGAAGTGGCCGCGCGGGACGGTGGTTCCACGATCCCCGGGGGCGTTCGCCCTGGTCAAAGCGAACGTTGCTATGCGGGGATAGCGGATGGCTATGAACGGCCCCGGGGTGCGGCGGGCCGCAGATAGGTGTGCAGCCGGGCGTCCAGCGCGTCCCTTACGCCCGCCTCGCGGGCCACCGTCAGCAGGGCCCGCGCCAGCACCGACTCGGGTTCGCTGCGGGCGACGACCAGGCCGACCCGGGGTCCGTGCGCGGGGCCCTGGAGCGGTACGACCCGCATGCCGTCCGGCACCCCGAACAGATGCAGCCAGGCGTGCGAGACCACGCTCGACCAGCGCCCGCCCGGCAGATGGGCGTAGAGCCCGGCGACGCTGTCGGACTCGATGGCGGGCGCGGCGACGGCCCCGTCGGCGGCGAAACACTCGTCGATGATCCGGCGGTTGCGCATCCTCGGGGACAGCAGGCACAGCGGCAGCGCGGCGGCCTGCGCCCAGCGCGCGGAGTCCACCGCGCCGAGCGGACCGTCGACCGGGGTCAGCAGCATGTACCGCTCCTCGTAGAGGGGGAGGCTGCGGACCCGGCGCAGGGTGTCGTCGTCCAGGTAGGTCATCGCCGCGTCGAGTTCGAACTCCGCGAGGCCGTGCCGGATCTGTGCCGACGACAGCGACTCCAGGGTGACCCCGGCGCGCGGATGCCGGTCGCAGAACGGGGTGGTGAGGAGGGAGGCGACGGGCAGCGCGGTCGGGACGACACCCAGGCGCAGGGTGCCGGTCAGCCCGCCGCGCAGCGCCGACAGCTCCTGACGCAGGGCGTCCTGCTCGGCCAGCATCTTGTGCGCCCAGGCGAGAACCACGTCGCCCTCCGGGGTGAGCCCCTCGTAGCGCCGGCTGCCGCGGCGCACCAGGGGCACGCCGAGTTCGTGTTCGAGGCGGCGGATCGCGGCGGAGAGGGAGGGCTGGGAGACATAGCAGGCGGCTGCGGCACGGGCGAAGTGCCGCTCCCTGGCGAGCGCGACGAGGTACTCCAACTGACGCAGCACGCGAACGCTCCTGGGGTCGGGGCGGTGACCGACGGCGGGCGGTCGGTCGGTTTGGGGGGCGGTCACCGACGGCGGGCGGGCTGTCGGCTCGGGGGCGGGTCGGTCACTGGCTTCGGGCGGGTGGGTGGCTTGGGGGTGTTGGGGGTCGGTCGGTCACTGGCTTCGGGCTCAGGGGGTGGGGCGGGTCGGTCGTTGACTGCGGGCTCAGGGGTGGGGCGGGTCGGTTGCTGGCTGCGGGCGGTGGCCCGGCTTTGGGGGTGGTGCGGGTCGGTCACCGGCCGCAGGCGGGCGGCCGGATCTGGCGGTGGTGCGGATCGGTCGCTGGCTGCGGGCGGCGGCCCGGCCTAGGGGTGGTGCGGGTCGATCACTGGCTGCGGGCGGGCGGCCCGGCCGGGGGGGTGGTGCGGCTCGGTCGCTCGCCGCAGGCGGACGCGGCTCACGCGCTGTGCGGGCCGGGTCGGTCACCCACTGCGGACACCCACTGCGGACGGCCACCCGGCCCGGGACCTGGCCCGCCCGAGACCTGGCCCGGCCCGGGATCTGGCCCGGCCCAAGAACCCGGCCCGGCCGCTCACCCCACACGCACAGCCCGGCTCAAGAAGTGCTGCGGAGCGTCCTCGTAGTGGGCGGGACGCCACCCCGTGGCCTCCAGCGTCGGGTGCAGGTTGCCCCGCGCCAAGGGGTCGGCGGAGTCCAGGGCGCGGCCGTGGCGGGCGGCGCGCTCGGCGCGGCCGGAGGGGTGGAACAGCAGCAGCACCCCGCCGGGCCGGGTGACCCGGGCCCACTCGGCGAGCGCGGCGGCCGGGTCGGGTACGTGGTTGATCAGCCCGGCGCTGAAGACACCGTCCACCGCGCCCGGCGCCAGCGGCAGCCGGCAGGCGTCGGCCAGCAGCAGCCGGGCCAGTGCGCCCCGGCCCTCGCGGGCGGTCGCGGTGAGCATCGCCGGGGTGAGGTCGACGCCGAGGACCGCGCCCGCCGGGCCGACCTCGGCACGCAGCGCGGGCAGCGCACGGCCGCTGCCGCAGCCGACGTCCAGCGCCCGCTGCCCGCCGCGCAGGCCCATCCGGGCGACCGCCGCCGCGTAACGGGGCCCGTCGGCGGCGAACCGGGCCTCCCAGTCGGCGGCGCGCGGGGTGAAGAAGGCCCGGGTGGCGGTGAGGGCGGAACGCCGGGCGGCATGGTCGGCGAACCGGGCGAGGAGGGGAGCGGGGGCACCGGGGCCCGCGGGCAGGGGCGGCCAGACCCGGACGTCACCGGCCTCGCCCGACCCGGTCGTACCCTCCCTCAATCCCTCCCTCAACCCCGCCCCGGTCCCGCCCGGCGCCGCACGGTCCAGCAGCCGGGCGCCCAGGCCGACGCCGAGCACCGGCACCTCGGCGGTGAGCGCGGCCCGCAGCAGGGTCAACTCGGCCGATCCGCCCGGAAGTTCACGACCGCCGTCGCCGTACGTCCCGTCCGTCCCGTCCGTCAGTACCACCGCCACCACACCCTCCAGCGCGCCGGGTACGCCCTCCCCCGCCCATACCCGGCAGACCCGGACCCGTAGCCCGGCGTGTTCCAGGGCCTCGGTGGCGGGGTGGGGCGCGGGGTGCGGGGCGTGTTCGAGGAGCAGGGCGTCCGGGGGCGGGGCGGGGTTCACCAGGTGCCGTTCCCCGCGAGGTAGCCGCCGTCGACATGGACGGTGTCGATACCGCTGATGTGCCGGGCGCCGCAGCGGTCCTGGGGCAGCACCAGCTGGGGCCCGGCCCGGTCCAGGGCGTGGCCGTCGAGGGTGACGCCGAGCAGGACAGGGGCGCGGGCGAAGTCGGGGTCGATCTCGGCCCAGGTGAGCAGCGCGTGATGGCCGTCGGCGCCGCGCACCGCGATCAGGAAGCGCAGCCGGTCCTTGCGGCGGGCGGGGTCGAAGGCGGGGAGGGCGTCACTGAGCACCTCGTGCAGTAGCGGGCCGGTGAAGCGGTGGCGCTGGATGCCGCTGGTGGCGCACTCGAAGGCGACCTCGGCGCGGTGCTGGGGCCAGCCGAGCAGATCGGGCACGGTCAGCCGGGCCGGGCGGCCCAGATCGCCGGTGAGCGCGAGTTCGGCGAGCGGGCGGACGGCCGGACCGGTGGCTGCGAGGGACTGACTCACGGGCTATCACCTCCCGGTTGACGGTACCCGAACCGCCCGCCCGTACAAACGCACATGCGAGGCATATCGCAAAGTGATCAGGCTCATGCGATGTGACAGAAGACTTTTCCCTCGCAAGTGCGGCAGTATCATCGGCACATGCACACCTACCGGATCGGGACGGCCGCCGCCCTGCTGGGCGTCAGCGTGGACACCGTGCGGCGGCTGGTGGACGGCGGCAAACTCATCGCCGAACGCGATGAGTTGGGCCATCGGATCATCCCGGGGCCGGCGCTCGCCGCCTATGCGCGCGCCTCCCGGCAGGCGGAACGGGAGCCGACCGGCTCCTCGGCCCGCAACCGGCTGTCCGGCATCGTCACCGAGGTGATCCTCGGGGATGTGTCGGCACAGGTGGAGATCCAGGCCGGACCGTTCCGGGTGGTGGCGATGGTCAGCCGTGAGTCGGCGGAGGAGCTGTCGCTGGAGCCGGGCGTCCCGGCGGTAGCGGTGATCAAGTCGACCAATGTGGTCGTCGAGCGGTCTTAGGGCAGGCCGCTCACCAGGCAGGGAACCGAGCAGGGAAACAGGCAAGGAACCAGGCAAGGAACCAGGCAGGGAACCAGGGGCCCTCAAGGCTCCGCAGGCCCTGAGATCAGCCCTGAGATCAGCCCGAGATCAGGCCGTACGTCAGGTCGTAGACCTGCTGATGTGTCCTGTGTGTGCGCAGGACCAGAGGGAGTGGACCCGTGATGACCCGTACCGCGCGCCGGAGCCGGTGGACCTTGCAGTCGGCCGGCGCAGGCACCGCCGCCGCCCTGCTGATATTGACCGGGTGCAGCTCCGACGACTCGTCGTCGGCCTCGGACTCCTCCGCGTCACCGTCAGGCTCCGGCTCCGCCTCCGCCGCGCCGGAGCTCTCGGGCGAGGTCACGGTGTTCGCGGCGGCCTCGCTCCAGGACAGTTTCGAGGCGCTGGGCGAGCAGTTCGAGCAGGCCAACCCGGGCACCACGGTGACGTTCAGCTTCGGCGGCAGCGACGCCCTCGCGGCGAGCATCACCGGGGGCGCCCCGGCCGATGTGTTCGCCTCGGCCAGCCCCAGGACGATGCAGATCGTCACGGACGCCGGGGACGCCGAGGGCACCCCCGCCACCTTCGCCCGCAACCAGCTGGAGATCGCCACCCTGCCGGGCAACCCGGAGAACATCGACTCGCTGGAGGACCTCACCAACCCCGACCTCACGGTCGTGCTCTGCGACGAGGCCGTGCCCTGCGGGGCCGCCGCCCAGACCGCGCTGGACGAGGCCGGTCTGGAGCTGACTCCCGCCTCCTACGCCGAGGACGTCCGGTCGGCGCTGAACAGCGTGGTGCTCCAGGAGGCGGACGCGGCGGTCGTCTACCAGACCGATGTCCTGGCCGCGGGTGACGACGTGGAGGGCGTGGAGTTCCCCGAGGCGTCCGAGGCCATCAACGACTACCCGATCACCCTGCTCCGGGAGGCCCCCAACGCCTCCGCCGCCGAGGCGTTCATCGAGCTGGTGCGGTCCGCCGAGGGTCAGCAGGTGCTCACCGAGGCCGGGTTCCTCCAGCCGTGACGGACGACAGCCCCGAATCGCCCGGCCCACCGGGCACGACCGGCGCCGCGGACACCCTCACCGGGGGCCCGCGGCGCCGCCGCGTCCGGCGGATGGGACGGACCAAAGGGAGCGGAGCCGAAAAGACCGGAGCCGAAGGGACCGGAGCCGAAGGGACCGGCGCCGGAGGGAGCGGAGCCGGAGGGAGCGGAGCCGGAGGGAGCGGAGCCGGAGGGAGCGGAGCCAAGAAGACCGGAGCCAAAGGGACCGGAGCCAGACGGACCGCGCGGCGGCCCCGCCCGCTCGGCGGCGGTGTCCCCCTCGCCCTGCTCCTGCCCGCCCTGGTCTCCCTGGTCTTCCTCGTGCTGCCGCTGCTCGCGCTGGTGATCCGCGCCCCCTGGGGCAATATGCCGGAGCTGCTCAGCAGTACCGAGGTGTGGCAGGCGCTCCAGCTCTCGCTGATCTGCGCGACCCTGGCGACGCTGGTGTGCCTGGTGTTCGGGGTGCCGCTGGCCTGGCTGCTGGCCCGGGTCGAGTTCCCCGGCCGGGGCCTGGTCCGGGCCCTGGTGACCCTGCCGCTGGTGCTGCCGCCGGTCGTCGGCGGTGTCGCCCTGCTGATGGCGCTGGGACGCAACGGCGTGGTGGGCCGCTGGCTGGACGACTGGTTCGGGCTGACCCTCCCGTTCACCACCACCGGCGTGGTGATCGCGGAGGCGTTCGTGGCGATGCCGTTCCTGGTGATCAGCGTGGAGGGCACCCTGCGCGCCGCCGACCGGCGCTACGAGGAGGCCGCCACCACCCTGGGCGCCTCCCGCTTCACCGCGTTCCGCCGGGTCACCCTGCCGCTGATCGCCCCCGGTGTCGCCGCCGGGGCGGTGCTGGCCTGGGCGCGGGCGCTGGGCGAGTTCGGCGCCACCATCACCTTCGCCGGGAACTTCCCGGGCCGTACCCAGACCATGCCGCTGGCCGTCTATCTCGCCCTCCAGAACGACCCGGAGGCGGCCATCGCCCTCAGTCTGGTGCTGCTCGCCGTGTCCATCGCGGTCCTGGCCGGACTGCGCGACCGCTGGATGGCCCCGTCATGACCGACCACCCCACCCCTCCCGACCAGGGGCTGGACGCCCGGCTGATCGTCGAGCGCGGCACCTTCCGCCTCGATGTGACCCTGACCGCCCGCCCGGGGGACGTGGTCGCCCTGCTCGGCCCGAACGGCGCCGGCAAGACCACCGCCCTGCGCGCCCTCGCCGGGCTGGTCCCGCTCAGCGACGGCCATCTCCGACTGGACGGCCGGGCGCTGGACCGTACGCCGCCGGAGGCCCGCCCGGTCGGCGTGGTCTTCCAGGACTACCTGCTCTTCCCGCATCTCACCGCGCTGGACAATGTGGCGTTCGGCCCGCGCTGCCACGGCACCGGCAAGGCCGAGGCCCGCGCCCAGGCCGCCGAGTGGCTGGCCCGGATGGATCTCGCCGACCACGCGGGCAAGAAGCCGCGCAAGCTGTCCGGCGGGCAGGCCCAGCGGGTCGCGCTGGCCCGCGCCCTGGCCACCCGTCCCCGGCTGCTGCTGCTGGACGAGCCGCTGGCCGCGCTGGACGCCCGGACCCGGCTCGATGTCCGCGCCCAGCTCCGCGGCCATCTCGCCGACTTCGAGGCGGTCGCCGTCCTGGTCACCCACGATCCGCTGGACGCGATGGTCCTCGCCGACCAGTTGGTGGTCATCGAGGACGGCGGGATCGTCCAGCAGGGCGCCCCCGGCGACATCGCCCGCCGCCCGCGCACCGACTACATCGCGCATCTGGTCGGCCTCAACCTCTACCGGGGGAGTGCCGAGGGCCACACCGTCCGGCTCGACGACGGCGACGGGCCCGGGATCACCACCACGGAGGAGCTGACCGGCCCGGTCTTCGTGGCGTTCCCGCCGACCGCCGTCACCCTCCACCGCGACCGCCCGACCGGCGCCAGCGCCCGCAACCTCTGGCACTGCACGGTGGCCGGGATGGAGACCCACGGCAACCAGTTCCGGGCGGCGCTGACCGGCGAGCTGTCGGTCCTCGCCGATCTGACGACGGTCGCGGCGGCGGAGCTGGATCTGCGGCCCGGGGTCGAGGTGTGGGCGTCGGTGAAGGCGGCCCAGACCCACGCGTATCCGGCGTGAGCGGGGGTCAGCCGGGCTCCGGGGCGGTGGGTGTCGGGGTCGGCAGGCCCGAGGTCCGGTTCTGCGTCGGGGTCGGGACCGGCGTGCCCGCCGGGAGCACCGAGTCCGCGTCGGCGGGCACGGAGGGCGTGAAGGAGGCCGGGGTGGGGGTCACACCGGAACGGTCCGAGGGGTCCGAGGGGTCCGAGGGGTCCGAGGGGTCCGAGGGGTCCGAGGGGCCGGGGGGATCGGAGACGGAGGGCGTGGGCGCCGGTTCCGGTACGGAGGCGCTGGGCGAGGGACCGGGCGGAGCCAGCGGCACCGTCGGCTGCCGGGGACTGTCGGGGGCCGTGTGCTGGACGACGGGCAGCGCGATCAGCGCGGCGGCGGCACAGGCCAGCCCGGCGCCGACCGCGGTGCGCAGCAGCCGGCGCCGGGCGGCGGCCCGCCGGACGCTCTCGTAACGGCCGGGCGGCACGGCGAGCCGGTCCCCGGGGGCGGGTCGCAGGATCACGGCGAGCGGATCGTCACGACCGTCCGGACCACCCGGACCGCCCAGGTCACCGAGGTGGCCGGCGCCGCCGTGGCCGCCGGGCTCGGGGTCCGGCCCGGGGTCCGGGTCAAAGCGTGTGGTCAAGGCTTCTCCTCAGATGGACGCGGAGCAGTTCGCGGGCCGCGTGCAGATCGGCCTTGACGGTCCCTTCCTTGCGCCCGGTCAGCGCGGACACCTCCCGGATCGGCATGTCAGCGTAGTAGTGCAGCAGGATCGGCACCCGCAGTCGCTCCGGCAGCGACTGCACCAGCAGCCGTACGGAGGGGTCGGCCGGCTCGGCGTGCGGCCGGACCGCCACCTCATGACCGGCCCGGCGCACGGCCCGGCGCTCCCGCTCCAGCTTGCGCCAGTGGTCCCGGACCAGGTTCGCGGCGGTGACATAGACAAAGCCGCGGGGCTCCTCGACCTTGGTCCAGCGGGCCCACAGCCGGGTGAACGCCTCCGACGCGATCTCGTGCGCCGTCTCGTCGTCGTCCACCAGACGGCGGCACCAACCGGCCAGACGCGGATAGAGGACGGCGAACAGCTCGGACGCCGCGCTCTCACGGGACCGTTTCAACGTTCTCCAAGGTGGTGGGGGGTGTGCCGGGGTCTTCACCGGTCAAGAGGCGGGACCGGCGCCGGGCGTTCCCGCCGTCGGCGCCGGTCCCGCCCCGGCCGGTGTCAGGTGTCCCCGCTCAGCTCCGCGAAGACGATCACGTTGTCCCGGTACTCGTCGTCGCCGGTACGGGGCCCGCCGCAGGTGATCAGCCGCAGCTCGGGCCGGTCCACATCGCCGTACACCTCGTCCGTCGGGAAGTCGGCCTTGCGGACCGTGCGCAGGGAGGTGACGGTGAACTCGGCCTCGGTGCCGTCGCCGAGCCGGGCGCGGATGCCGTCGCCGCGGCGCAGCCGGCCGAGTTCGCGGAAGACACCGTCGCCGAACTCGCCGACCGTGACATGGCCGAGGATGACGGAGGGCCCGAGGCGGCCCGGCACCGGGGAGTGCTCGTACCAGCCGGCCCGGTCGTGCTCGGTGACCGGCGGTTCCTCCACGGTTCCGTCGGGATCCAGCCCGAGCCGGATGACCGGGGTGTCGACCGCGATCGCCGGGATGGTCAGCCGGACGGGGGCCGGGGCGTCGGCGGCGCCCTCCGGGTTCGCCGAACCGGCACCGTCGCCCGCCGCCTTGTCGGCCCCGGCGTCCCCGCCGCCCTCGCCGTCCCCACCGCCACCGCACCCGGTGAGCAGCGTGGCCGTGGTGGCGGTGGCCGCGAGCGCGAACGCCCGCCGGGACAGCAGCGCCGAGGTCATGCCCGGGAGCCCGGACCGTCCCCGGCCGGCACACCGGTGTCGGGGGCGCCGCTGGGCACGACGCTGACCTGGCCGCCGGGCGCCTCGGTGGGGGTGGCGCTGCCGGGTTCGGTGGGCGCCACGGTGGGGGTGGCGGCCTCGCCGGGACGGCTGGGGCTGGGCTCGGGGGACGGGGCGTCGCGCGGCGGGACCGAGACGCTCGGGGTGGGGGTGGGGGTCGGGTCGGTGGCGAAGGCGGGGGCGGTGCCCACGAAGACGGCGGTGCACAGCAGTGCCGCGGCGGTGAGAAGGGTTCGGCGCATCGGGCTCTTCGCTCTCTTTCGTCAGGTTCTTCGGACCGTCCGGTGGGGTGCGGACGGATCGAGCGGAGAGACGAGCCGGAAACGGAACGGGTTGTAAAGAACTGGCAAAGCCGTGGAAGGGAGGAGAGGGGGGAGGGGAGGGACGGGGTCGCCCCTCCCCTCAGGCCCTCACGCCGCCTGGTCCAGCTGGGCCGTCAGGGTGGCGCGGGCGCGGGCCACCCGGGACCGGACCGTGCCGACCGGGCAGTCACTGACCTCGGCGGCCTCCGCGTAGGGCAGTCCGAGGAGCTGGGTGAGGACGAACGCCTCCCGGCGCTCGGCCGGCAGCGCGGCCACCAGGTCGAGCAGCGCGACCCCGTCGTCGAAGCCGGGCAGCCCGCGCGGCTGGGCGAGTTCCACGGCGAGCTGCCAGTCGGCGGTGTCCGACGGCCGGGGCCGGGCGGCGGCGTACCGGTAGCTGTCGATCACGGCCCGCCGGGCGATGGAGAGCAGCCAGGCTCGGGCCGAGGAGCGTCCCTCGAACCGGTGCAGACTGCCGAGCGCGCGCAGAAAGGTGTCCTGGGCGAGATCGTCGACGGCCTGCGGATCGGCGCACAGATGGGCGACGTAGCGCAGCACATCGCGGTGCAGCGCGCGGACGAACCGTTCGACGGCGAGCGCGTCACCGCCGCGGGCAGCGAGCGCGAGAGCGGTCGTGACGTCGTCGAGGTCCATCTGCGCGGTTCTTTCCCGGACGGGCGGGGCGGAGGTGATCACCAGTCGTTCCTTCGGGGTGGACCGGGCGCCGGGCCGCCCCGGGCGCGTGGGCGCGGGCGGTCCGGTGCTGCGGTGAACAGGCGGGGGAGCCGTGGGGCCGGATCGGGCCCACGGCGGTGACCCGGGGCGGCGCGGACGGCGGCCCCGGGCGAACCGGCTGTCGTCAGACGACAGCGGTCCCCACGGGCGGTCCCCTGGAGGTGATCGCGTGGACGAGCAGCAGCGAGCACGCGGCGTCACCGGTGTCGCGGCGCCGGGCCGGAGCGGACGGCGGCGCGTCCGTGAGCGGCACCGGCCCGAACAGCAGCCGCAGCGGTGCGGCGAGCCGTCCGGCGACGGTCCGCAGGATGCGGAAGGCCGCCCGCTCCCCGAAGGCCAGCCACAACCCGCTGAGCAGGGCGGCGAGCAGGTGCGCGGCATACATGCCGAGGGAGGAGGAGCCCTCGACGGCGGCGTGCCCGAGGTGCTCCATGTGATCCATCGACCCCATCGAAGCGGACCCCATCGAAGCCGACCCCATGGTGGCGTGACCCATGACGGGGGCGGTGCCCGCACCGGCTCCGCCGACTCCGCCCGCTCCGCCCGCTCCCGTGGCGGACTGCGCCAGGGAGAAGCCGGAGTGCAGCAAGGTCTGGGTGAGGACGGCGACGGTCACCACGAGCCCGGGTCCGCGCTCCCGTCCGGCCAGGCACCAGCCGGCGGCGCCGGTCGCGGCCAGTGCGGCGGCGAGGGTCCAGCCCGGGACCCGGCTGCCGGACATCATCACGTGCCCCAGGGCGGCGAGCAGCACACAGACGGCCGCGAACAACGCGGCCCGTATCGTGCGCGAACACCACCCTGCGGTCATGGCGCCTCATCCTCGCATCCGCGTCCGGGCGGCTGCGTCCGAGCATCCGCTCCGAGCTCCTGCCGCCGGAGCGGACCCAGTACGGTCCCGAGTACGGTCCTGAATACGGACGGCACCCTTCCGGCGCTCGATTCCACGCACGTGATCCACAACACGTCTGCCCACTGGGGCGGTTGCGGAATCCCCTCCACCGGAAAAAGGTCTAGACCGACCACGAGGACCGACCCGAGAGACAACCACCCGGAGCCCGACCCCGAGAAACAACCGCCCGGAGCCCGGCCCCGAGAGACAACTGCCTGGAGCCCAACCCCGAGAGACAACCACCGGAGCCCGGCCGTCCGCAGGACCGGACCGCTAGCCTCTGCCGGAACGCCTCTGCCGGGACAGGGGCGGGAGCCTCGGCGGGAGAGGGCGGGATCATGACCACCACCACGATCGCGATCACCGGGCACATCCATCTCACCGAGGCGAGCGTCCCGCTCGTCCGGGACGCCCTGCGCACCGCCCTCGCCCCCTTCGCGGACGGCGGGCTGACCGGGGTGTCCTGCCTGGCCATGGGCGCGGACTCGCTCTTCGCCGACGCGGTACTGGACCTCGGGGGGCGACTGGTCGCGATCGTGCCCTCGCGCGACTACCGGGAGCGGGTGGTCGGTCCCGGCCACGCCGGGACCTTCGACCGGCTCGCGGCGGCGGCCGGTGAACTCCTCGTCCTCCCGCACCCGGAGGCCGGCCCCGCGGCCTACGCCGACGCCAACCGCGCCATGCTCGCCCGCGCCGACCGGCTGTTCGCCGTCTGGGACGGCCGTACCGCGCCCGGCACCGGCGGCGGCACCGCGGACGCCGTACGGGTGGCGCGCGAGGCCGGACTGCCGGTCGAGGTGGTGTGGCCGGAAGGCGCCGCGCGGCGGACGGCGTCGTAGCCTCCCCGGGCCCCCGCTCGTTGGCCAGGCGGCACGGGGCGCCGGGCCGGAACGAGCCGTCCGCCCCGCCGGTTGTCCGACGGTCGACCTGGTCGAGAGGCGCACGATGAGCGAGCTGGACGTTCCCCCGACGACAACGACGGCATCCCTGCGGTCGTCCCCGCGCGAGTGGGCCTACGCGGCCCCGGCAGCCGGTCTGCGCCCCGGGGGCCACGCCCTGCTGCACGGCCGCCCCGCCCGGATCGTCACGGTCTCGGTCGACCGGGAGACCGTCCGCCTCACCGGCGTCGACGTCTTCACCCGGGCGCCCCTGGAGGCCCGTTGCCCCGTGGCCGCGGACGTGGCGGTCCCCGTCGTCACCCGCACCCAGTATCTGCTGCGGGACATCACCGGCGGCCGGCTCTCCCTGCTGGTGGAGACCACGGGCGAGACCCGGGAGGAGATCCCGCTGCCGGACGCCCCGCTGGGCACGGACATCGCCACCGCCTTCGCGACGGGCACACCGCTGTACGTCACGGTCACGGCGGCGATGGGGCGGGAGGCGGCATCGGGCTACCGGGCACGGGAGCCACGACCGTAGCCCCCTTCGAAACGCGAGACGGGAGCCCCCTTCGAGACGCACGGCCGGAGCCCCCTTCAGGAACGCCGAACCCCCCTCAACCAGCCCCCCA
This sequence comes from Streptomyces sp. NPDC004610, assembly GCF_040609715.1. Taxonomy (NCBI): domain Bacteria; kingdom Bacillati; phylum Actinomycetota; class Actinomycetes; order Kitasatosporales; family Streptomycetaceae; genus Streptomyces; species Streptomyces sp. NPDC004610. Next base: position 51,460 of record NZ_JBEXLA010000043.1, read on the forward strand.
AGCCTCCCCGTCCTCGTCCCCCTCCTCCCCCTCGCCGCCCCCGCCCACCGTGAACCCGACCACCGACCCCCCGCCCTTCCTCCGGTGGGCGAACGGGGCGCCGCCATGGGCCAGCGCCACCTCGCGGACGATGGACAGCCCGAGCCCCGACCCCGGCAGCGCCCGTGCGTCGGCGGCCCGGAAGAACCGGTCGAAGACGCGGACCAGATCGGCGTCCGCGACCCCCGGCCCCCGGTCCAGCACCTCCACCCGGACCATCCCCGGCCGGGCCGGACCGGCGACGACGATCTCGATCGGCTCGCTGCCGCCCCGGTCGAACTTGGCCGCGTTCTCCACCAGATTGGTCAGCGCCCGGGTCAGCAACTGCGGACGCCCCACGGTCGAGGTGTCCCCGGCGGCCCGCAGCACGATCCGGCGCCCGGTACGGCGGCGGGCGGCACCGGCCACCTCCTCCGCGAGGCCGGCGAGGTCGACGCGGCGCGGGGGCTCGGTGTCGGACTGCCCGGCGGCCAGGTCCACCAGCTCGTTCACCAGATCGGTCAGCTCCCGCGCCTCGTCGCCGAGGTCGGCGACCAGTTCCTCCCGGGTCGCCGGGGGCAGCTCGTCCATCCGGCGCAGCAGGGAGATGTTGGTCCGCAGCGAGGTGAGCGGGGTGCGCAGTTCGTGCCCGGCGTCCTGGACCAGCCGCCGCTGGTCCTCCTCGGACTGGGCGAGGCGGCCCAGCATCCGGTCGAAGGCCCGGCCCAGCCGCCCCACCTCGTCGCTCCCGGCGACGGGGACGTCGATACCGAGCCGCCGGGTGCGGGCCACCGCCTCAGCGGCCGAGGTGAGCACCACCAGCCGCCGGGTGATCCGCCGGGCCAGCCACCAGCCGAACAGCCCGGCACCGGCCACCACCGCCGCCATCAGCAGCAGGATGCGCTGCTGGAGGGTCCGCAGCAGATCCTCGGTGTCGCTGAACTCCTGCGCCACCTGCACCGCGCCCCGCCCGTCGCCCAGCGCGACGGTGGCGATCCGGTAGACGTCGTCCCCGACGTCGATGTCCTTGTGCACGACGAGCTGACCGGCACGGGCCGCCGCCGCGATCTTCCGGTCGCTGTCGGTCACCGGCAGCCCGGGGTTGCCCTTGTCGACGACCCGGCCGTCCGCGCCCAGCACCTGCACATCGGTACGGGCCGGGCGGACCAGGTCGTGGCCGGGCGCGGAGGAGGAGAAGTCCCGTGGGGACATCCGCCGATCGCGGATCTCGCCCTGGAGGTCCTGGACCACCTCGTTGAAGATCGACTCCTTGTCCACCCGCAGCAGCTTGGCGGCGGAGTTGTAGGAGAGGATGCCGACCAGGACCGTGACGGCCGCCGCGACCAGCGCGAACGACACGGCGAGCGTGGTCCGCAGGGAGAGCAGCCGGGTCAGCCGCCCGGTGCGGCCGAGGCCCACTCAGTCCTCCCGCAGCACATAACCCACCCCGCGGACCGTGTGGATCAGCTGCGGGGCGCCGGGCTCGTCCAGCTTGCGGCGGAGATAGCCGACATAGACGGCGAGGTTCTTGGAGCCGGGACCGAAGTCGTAGCCCCAGATGCGGTCGTAGATGGTGGAGTGGTCGAGGACGATCCCCTCGTTGCGCAGCAGCAGCTCCAGCAGCTCGAACTCGGTGCGGGTCAGCTCCAGCTCCCGCCCGCCGCGCCAGACCCGGCGGGCCTCGGGGTCCATCCGCAGCCCGGCCGCGACGAGCTGACGGGCGACGACGGGGGAGGGCTCGGGGACCGGGTCGGGGGCGGGCGCCCGATCGAGGGCGGGGATGGCGGGGGCAGCAGGGTCCCCCTTGCCCGCCGCTGGGGGACCGTCCCCGTCCCCGGTGCGGCGCAGCAGCGCACGAAGGCGGGCGAAGACCTCCTCGACGTCGAACGGCTTGACGACGTAGTCGTCCGCGCCCGCGTCCAGGCCCGCGATCCGGTCCTGGGTCTCCACCAGCGCGGTCAGCATCAGGATGGGGGTGCGGTCGCCCTCGGCGCGCAGCACCCGGCAGACCTGGAGGCCGTCGATGCCGGGCATCATCACATCGAGGACGAGGATGTCCGGCGGGGTGCGGTGGGCGCTGGCCAGCGCTTCGACCCCGTCGGCGACCGCGGTCACCCGGTAGCCCTCCAGAGTGAGGGCACGCTCCAGGGCGTGCCGGATCGCGCGATCGTCTTCGGCGAGCAGCAGAGTCGGGGCCACGGACCCAGTGTGGCAAAACCCCGGGGGCGCACATGGTGTCCTGCGCCCCCGGTGGTGCCTTCTTACTGGCCTCTCACCCCGCCCCTCAGCCCTGCCGGAGCGCGGCGAGCCGCTGCTCGAACGGCACCACCGCCTCGAACGCCGCGTCACTCAACGCGGCCGGGCTCCGCTCCGGCGACCGCCCGGCAACGACCCGGGGCCCGACGACGGACACCGACCCTGCGCCGCCAACAGCCGCACCCTTCGCCCCCAGCTGCGCCCCCATCTGCGCACTCATCAGCGCCGCCAGCTCGCCCGCACCCCGCTCGATCCGCTCCTCCAGCCCCTCCGCGCCCCAGTCCTCCGAGGCCGCGTAGACCCCGGTCGGCACGACGGCGGCCCGCAGATAGGAGAAGAGCGGGCGCAGCGCGTGATCCAGCACCAGGGAGTGGCGGGCGGTGCCCCCGGTCGCGGCGATCAGCACCGGCTTGCCGTCCAGCGCGTCCTTGTCCAGCACATCGAAGAACGACTTGAACAGCCCGCTGTACGAGGCCGTGAACACCGGGGTGACCACGATCAGCCCGTCCGCGCCGGTGACCGCGTCCAGCGCGTCGGCCAGCCGGGGCCCGGGGAAACCGCTGGTGAAGTTGTGCGCGATCTCCACGGCCAGCTCACGCAGCTCCACCACCCGCACCTCGGCCCCGCCGTGCGCGGCCCGCCCGGTGGCGGCGGCGAGCCGGTCGGCCAGCAGCCGGGTGGACGAGGGCACACTCAGCCCCGCCGAGACGACGACCAGCTTCATACGCCACTCACCTCCTTGTCCTTGTCCTTGTCAGCGGCCTTGTCAGCGACCTGGGCGGCCAGCAGCGAAGAGTGCGTCGGGGCCTCGGGAGCCTCCGCGGACCGCCCGATGGCGAACTCCTTGCGCAGCACCGGCACGACCTCCTCGCCGAGCAGATCGAGCTGCTCCAGGACGGTCTTCAGCGGCAGCCCGGCGTGGTCCAGCAGGAACAGCTGGCGCTGGTAGTCCCCGGCGTACTCGCGGAAGCCCAGGGTCTTCTCGATCACCTGCTGCGGGCTGCCCACGGTCAGCGGGGTCTGCTCGGTGAAGTCCTCCAGCGAGGGCCCGTGCCCGTAGACCGGCGCGTTGTCGAAGTAGGGCCGGAACTCACGCACCGCGTCCTGCGCGTTCTTCCGCATGAACACCTGCCCGCCGAGCCCGACGATCGCCTGCTCCGGCGTGCCGTGCCCGTAGTGCGCGTACCGGCGCCGGTACAGCTCGACCATCCGCCGGGTGTGGTCGGCCGGCCAGAAGATGTTGTTGTGGAAGAAGCCGTCACCGTAGTAGGCGGCCTGCTCGGCGATCTCCGGCGACCGGATCGACCCGTGCCAGACGAACGGCGGCACACCGTCCAGCGGCCGGGGCGTGGAGGTGAACCCCTGCAACGGCGTACGGAACTTGCCCTCCCAGTCGACGACGTCCTCGCGCCACAGCCGGCGCAGCAGCGCGTAGTTCTCGACGGCGAGATTGATGCCCTCGCGGATGTCCTGCCCGAACCAGGGATAGACCGGCCCGGTGTTCCCGCGCCCCATCATCAGATCCACCCGCCCGTCGGCCAGGTGCTGGAGCATCGCGTAGTCCTCGGCGATCTTCACCGGGTCATTGGTGGTGATCAGCGTCGTGGACGTCGACAGGATCAGCCGCTCGGTGCGGGCGGCGATGTGGCCGAGCATGGTCGTCGGCGAGGACGGCACGAACGGCGGGTTGTGGTGCTCACCCATGGCGAACACGTCCAGGCCCACTTCCTCGGCCTTGAGCGCGATGGCGACCATGGCCTTGATCCGCTCGCGCTCGGTCGGCGTCCGTCCCGTCGTCGGGTCCGGAGTGACATCCCCGACGCTGAAGATCCCGAACTGCATGGCCGCTCACCCTCCAGGTTGTTTACGCTTCAACTATACCCGGAGAACGAAGGGCCTCCCGCCGCTATTCCCACCTGACGGAACAGACCGGCGGCCGACGCGAATCAGAAGCAACCAAAAGCAGGTGAATCAGGAGTAATCATGATTAATCAGAAGTAATAGGTATCCCCGGTGTCGAGGACCAGCACCCGCTGGCGGTCGTTCTCCCGATTGCGGTCGACGGCCCCGCCGCCCCACACCGTGTCGAACTCCACCAGCACCTCGGTCGGCGCCTCCCGCAGCCGTACCCGCAGCTCCACCGGCCGCCCCACCTCACCGGCGGTGAGCGCGCCGGTACGGCACAGCACCACCCGCTCCCCCGACCGGGCACACCCCACCGGCAGCTCCTGCCGGTCCGCCAGCGCCGCCGACCACCGCAGCCGTACGGTCGCGTCGGACACCTCGGCGGGCCCGTGATTGCGCGGCACGAACCGCAGATCCACCCGCCCCGCGCTCATCAGCGCGTCCCCGTGATAGGCGAGATCGGCCTCGGGCTGCCCGGCATCGACGGCGACCCCGGCATCGGCGGCGACCCCGGTACCGGCGGCCCCCGGCACGAGCACCCCCACCGCGAGCACCCACCCACCCAGCACAAGCTTCCAGCCGACCGGACAACGAGAACCCACGAGAACCACCCGCCACTATCTGTAGCCGTCCACGACCACTCCAAAAACTCACATCCCCCCACATATCCCCCAAACCCCACCCCACCACTCGCCGTCCAACAGGTGATCCCACCCCGACCCGCCCCCCACCCCCATGCAAAGCTGCCCCCGCAGCTCACCCCCCCTGACACCCCCTGACATCCCCTCCCATCCCCTCCCACCCCTAGGAGACCCCCCATGCCCCCCTCCCGCATCGCGATCGTCACCGGCGCGAGCAGCGGCATCGGCGCGGCCACGGCCCGGCAGCTCGCGGCGGCCGGCTACCGCGTCGTCCTGACCGCCCGCCGCAAGGACCGCATCGACGCGCTGGCGGAGGAGATCAGGGCATCGGGCGGCCAGGCCACCTCGTACCCCCTGGATGTCACCGACCGGGCCGCGGTGGACGAGTTCGCGACCGCCTTCCAGTCGATCGCCGTCCTGGTGAACAACGCGGGCGGCGCGCTGGGCCTGGACCCGGTGGAGAGCGGCGACCCCGAGGACTGGCGCCGGATGTACGAGACGAACGTCCTCGGCACCCTCCACCTCACCCAGGCCCTCCTCCCCAGGCTGGAGGCGAGCGGCGACGGCACGGTGGTCGTCGTCTCCTCGACCGCGGCGCTGGCCACCTACGAGGGCGGCGCGGGCTATGCCGCCGCCAAGCACGGCGCCCACGTCCTCGCCGAGACCCTCCGCCTGGAGATCGTCGGCCGCCCGGTCCGGGTGATCGAGATCGCACCCGGCCTGGTGAAGACGGACGAGTTCGCCCTGACCCGCTTCGCCGGCGACGAGACCCGCGCGGCCAAGGTCTACGAGGGAGTCCCGGCCCCCCTCACCGCCGACGACGTCGCCGACACCATCACCTGGGCGATCACCCGCCCCAGCCACGTCAACATCGACCTCCTGGTGGTCCGCCCGAGGGCCCAGGCATCGAACACGAAGCTGCACCGGGAGAAGCCCGAGTAGCCCGAACGGGTGAGGATCTCCGATCACCCGAACGACCGCCGAACCGGCGATCTAGGCTCGCGCCACCCCAACAAAAGACGGCCCCCGGCCGGGCGGCAACCCGACCGAGGGCCTGACCAGCAAGGAAGGAACCACTTCCGCATGGCTGACTGCGAGCCTAATCCCCTGAGGTTCATGGACCTGACAGTCCCCGAGTACGCGTACATGTTCGGGTTCTTGCAGGCGGACGGGCATCTGCAACGCGGGCCAGGACAGAAGGGCAAGCTGACCGCCGAGGTCAACGCCCGGGACATCGACCTGCTGCGCCAGTTCCAGAAGCTGACGCCGTACTACAGCAGCGTCACCGAGCGAACCCGGTCCACGAACTTCGCCGAGTGCCACCGCTCGGCCACGTGGAGCCTGTGCTCCCTGGAAGCGCGGACGAAGATCAACGAACTGGGGCTGCCCTACGGCCGCAAGTCCGAGAAGGTCGCCCCACCCCGCGGTGAGTTCTCAACCCGGGACTATGTGCGAGGCGTCATCGACGCGGACGGCTCCCTTGGGCACACCAAGCCGGGCCTCCCCTTCATCGGGCTGTCGACGAAGAGCACGGCGATCGGCGAGTTCGTGACCTCCTACGCCTTCGATCTCACGGGGGCCCACCGAACCCTGAGGCGCAACAACCGCGACGGCATATACAACATCCTGTACGTGACCGAGAACGCCCAGCGGCTGGCGGCCGATCTCTACTACCCGGGTTGCCTGTCACTGCAACGGAAGCAGGCAGCCGCGGACTCCTTGGCGTCCTGGGTCCGTTCACCGGGCACCAAGCCCAGGCCGCCACGCATCCAGTGGACTGCCGACATGGACCGTGTCCTCCTCGCGGCACCCACCATCGCCGATGCGGCTGCGACACTCGGCTACTCCACGAGCCCCTGCCAGAACCGTCGCTGGAAACTGCTCAACGGAGTGGTCGCTCTGCCCTACTGACAGCACAGGGCTGGGCGCGGCCCACCAGATCGCGCCCAGCACCTACCTCGTCACGCAGATGAACTGCACCAGCTCCGCCATTGCTTCCACCTGCATGGCGACATACAACACATCCGTCCGACAGGATGACAAAGGGATCAAGAAGACGCACATCGCAAAACCGGCGCCAAGGTCTAGGAAAGGGACAACGGACCGGCGTCCACGGCTCGGCGTGCGATACACATGGTGCCCGGTGACCACCCCCGCGCAGCAAGCGATTAACCAGCGGGGACACTGGAGTCCCGGCCCCGCGTCCGCCGGGCCGAAACCCCCGTCGAGAGGAGCCTGACCGTGCAGCGGAAGGCGTACGTACCCGGCGTCGCCGCCCTCCTCGCCGCCCTGCTGGCCGGCTGCACCGGCGGCTCCGGCGAGACCGGCGAGACCGACAACTCCAACCCCGGCGAGGCCGGTACGGCGACCACCGCCGCCGAGCCCGGCCGCTACCGCACCCTGCCCGAGCCCTGCGGCGTGGTCGGCGAGGACACCCTCGACTCCCTGCTGCCGGGCGTCCGGGAGATGCCGGACGAGGCGCAGCGCGAGCGGGCGTACGAGGGCGAGGCGACGCTCACCTACGACACGGACCGCAAGGTCGGCTGCCGCTGGAAGGTCGAGTCGGCCACCGCGACGGACCATCTCCTGGTCGATTTCGAGCGCGTGGTGTCATACGACACCGCGGTGAGCGACGCGACCCAGGCGGAGCAGTTGTTCGCCGCCAGACGCGACGCCGCGGACCTCCCGGAACCGTCCCCGCCCCCCTCGACCCCCACATCCCCCTCCCCTTCCACCACCACATCCCCCTCCGCACCCTCCTCTTCTTCCTCTTCCTCCCCCACCCCCTCCGCCACCTCCTCCCCCACCGGTCTCCAGCCGCGCACGCTCGACGGTCTCGGTGACGAGTCGTTCCTCGACGACGCCCTCAGCGAGTCGGGTTCGACGGCGCAGCAGCGCACGGTGACTGTGGCGTTCCGCACGTCGAATGTGATCGTGACGATCGAGTACGCGGAGCAACCCGGCACGGTCGGTACGGTCCCCGACAGCAAGGAAATGCAGGACAAGGCGCGGAATCTCGCCGCACGACTGGCGGATTCACTGTCCGGCTGACGACATGTGACTCGTTCCACACCCTTGCCCGTGAAGCGGGCGAACCCGGCTCACCCGGGTTCTTCACCGCGTACCGTGGCCCCTCGGACCCCGATCCGATGGCAGAAAGCACGTACGTCATGAGTGAAGGAACCACGCAGCCCATGCAGCAACGAGCACAGCGAGCCGACCAGTACGCCCCCCGGCGCAGGAGCAGGGTGCTGCTCGGGGCGGCGGCCGTTCCCGTGATGCTGCTGGCGGCGGCCTGCTCCTCCGGCTCGGACGGCGACGGCGACAGCGGCGGCGACGACGCGAAGAAGGCGTCGGAGAGCGCGGCGGCGTCCGCGAGCCCCTCCCCCACCGTGCAGGCGGCGGCGTACCGGCAGTTGCCGGAGGTGTGCGCCGTGCTGCCGAAGAAGACGCTGGAGGATCTGGTGCCGGAGGGCACCAAGGGCAAGGAGGGTTCGTCGGGCGACACGACGACCCGGGCGAGCTGCTCCTGGAGCAGCCTGGACAACAACGGTGTGGACGGCTCCCAGTTCCGCTGGCTGAATGTGTCGCTGCTGCGCTTCGAGTCGGATGCCACCCGCGGCGCGGGTGACGAACTGGCCCAGGAGTACTACGAGAAGCAGGTCACGGACACCAAGGCGGTGGACGGCGCCAAGAACGTGAAGTCGGAGGCCCTGTCGGGCACCGGCCAGACGGCGACGGCGGTGCGCTACGACCTGAAGAAGTCCGAGGGCGACTTCAAGCAGCAGACGGTGATCGCCCGGGTCGAGAACGTGGTGGTGACCCTCGACTACAACGGCGCCGGTCTGGCGGGCGAGAAGACCCCGGACGCGGACGACTTGATGAAGGACGCGAAGGCGGCGGCGAAAGCGGCGGTCGAGTCGGTGACGAAGGCGAATGCGGAGGGTTCGACCCCGTCGGACTCCGCATCCGGCTCCGCATCCGGCTCCGGCTCCGGCTCCGCTTCCGAGAAGTCCTCTTCCTCCCCGTCCGCCGGTTCCTCGGCGGCGAAGAGCTGACGTCGGTGTAGTCACGGACCGGAGACCGGCCCCCCGTCCCTCGCTCACATGTGCCACTCTGTTGGCCGCGCGCAAGCGCACGCGCACGCGCAACAACACGCAGTGGGAGGGGAGTACGGGTGGCCGCGCCACTTCAGCTGACACGGACGCACCGCGTTCTCATCGGTCTGGTCGTCTTCGGTGCCGTGATCATCGCGGCGATCGGTTTCGCGGGTTCCTACGCGGCGGTCCGTGAACTGGCCCTGGACAAGGGGTTCGGGAACTTCAGCTATGTCTTCCCGATAGGGATCGACGCGGGTATCTGCGTCCTGCTGGCACTGGATCTCCTGCTCACCTGGATCCGCATCCCCTTCCCCCTGCTGCGTCAGACGGCCTGGCTGCTGACGATCGCGACGATCGCCTTCAACGGCGCGGCGGCCTGGCCGGACCCGCTGGGCGTGGGGATGCACGGGGTGATCCCCATCCTGTTCGTGGTCTCCGTCGAGGCGGCCCGGCACGCGATCGGCCGGATCGCGGACATCACGGCCGACAAGCACATGGAGGGCGTCCGCCTCACCCGCTGGCTGCTCTCCCCGGTCCCCACGTTCCTCCTCTGGCGCCGGATGAAGCTCTGGGAGCTGCGCTCCTACGACCAGGTGATCAAGCTGGAGCAGGAGCGCCTGGTGTACCGGGCCCGCCTGCGCTCCCGCTACGGCCGCGCCTGGCGCCGCAAGGCCCCGGTCGAATCCCTGATGCCCCTGCGCCTGGCGAAGTACGGCGTCCCCCTGGCGGACACGGCCCCCGCGGGCCTGGCGGCGGCAGGCATAGAACCGGCGCTGATCCCCCCGCCCCCACCGGCCATGGAACTCCCTCCCGCGACCCTCCACCCCACCCCAGCCACAGGCAGCCTTCACACTGACGTAGCGGCGGGCAATCGTGCCGCTGGGGCGGCACTGGTGGGCGCAGCGGCACCTCATAGCGAGCAGCGCCCCGAACCAGCCCTTGACCCCCAGAGCCCCTGGTTCAACGCCCCCCAACAGGTCGATTACCAGGGCGCCTACGACCCCACCTACGACCCGGTCGAGCAGTACGCCGACTGGTACGCGGAGCAGCAGCGCTACGAGGAGCAGGCGTCCCAGTTCGAGGAACCCCCGCTGGACCCGCTGGACCCACCCCCCTCCCCGGAGGACACCGGCACGTTCCCGATCCCGGTGAGCCCCGGCCGTACCCGGGAACTGGGCGAGGGCGGCGGCACCCCACCCGTCGATCCCACGGAGGAGGACCTGTACCAGGTCTTCAAGCAGCCGATCAGCGGCGGCGGCGGCTATCCGACACCCCGGGAGTTCAGCAACGACGTGGAGGCCACGTTCGGCGAACCGCTCCCGGACGCGGAGGCCAAGCGGATGGTGCTGCGCTTCCAGAAACGCCATATGGCGGACCTGGAAGACGAGCACATCGCCTGAGCTGAGCGAAACCGCAGAACGGGGCGCCCAGCGCGACCCCGCGCCGAACGCCCCGTAGCGAAAGCCCCGTAGCGAATCCGAGAACCCCTACTCCCCCAAAAGCCCCCGCACCCGCTCCTGCCCCACCGCAAGCAGCAGCGTGGGCAGCCGGGGCCCGGTGTCCCGCCCGACCAGCAGGTGGTACAGCAGGGCGAAGAACGACCGCTGGGCGGTCTTGATCTCGGCCGGCAGTTCCTTGGGCGTGGCGTCGGCGGAGAACCCGGCCTGGACCTTGGGGACGCCGTACACGAGATGGGTGAGTCCGTCGAGGGACCAGTGACCGGCGAGCCCGTCGAGCAGAAGCCGCAGGGATTCCCGGCCCTGGTCGTCGAGGGACTTGAGCAGCTCGGTGTCGGGCTGCTCGCGGACGATGGTGCGCTGGTCGGCGGGGACCTGGGTGTTGATCCAGGCTTCGGCCCGGTCGAACCGGGGCCGGACCTCGTCCAGGGAGGCGAGCGGCTGCTCGGGGTCCAGCTCGGAGAGGATCCGCAGGGCCTGGTCGGCGTGCCCCGCGGTGATGTCGGCGACGGAGGCGAGGGTCCGGTACGGCATCGGGCGGGGGGTGCGGGGCAGCAGCCCCCCGGCGGTGCCGACGGCTCGCGCGTGGGCGGCGACATCGCCGGGCAGCGCGGCCCCCTCGCTCACCTTCGCGTCCAGCTTGTCCCACTCGTCGTAGAGCCGCTGGATCTCCTGGTCGAAGGCGATCTTGAAGGACTGGTTGGGGCGGCGGCGGGCGTAGAGCCAGCGCAGCAGCTGCGGCTCCATGATCTTCAGCGCGTCGGCGGGCGTGGGTACGCCCCCGCGCGAGGACGACATCTTCGCCATGCCGGAGATCCCGACGAAGGCGTACATCGGCCCGATGGGCTGCTTGCCGCCGAAGATGCCGACGATCTGCCCGCCGACCTGGAAGCTGGACCCGGGCGAGGAGTGGTCGACGCCGCTCGGCTCGAAGACGACGCCCTCGTAGGCCCAGCGCATGGGCCAGTCGACCTTCCAGACCAGCTTGCCCCGGTTGAACTCGTTGAGCCGGACGGTCTCGGAGAAGCCGCAGGCGCCGCAGGAGTAGGTCAGCTCGGTGGTGTCGTCGTCGTAGGAGGTGACGGTGGTGAGGTCCTTGCCGCAGTTGCCGCAGTAGGGCTTGTACGGGAAGTAGCCGGAGGAACCGGAGGAGCCGTCGTCCTCGGCGGCGGCGCCGGAGCCCTCGGCGGCCTCCAGCTCGGCCTCGTCGACGGGCTTCTGCGACTGCTTGGCGCCGGCCTTCGGCTTGGTGCGGTACTGGTCGAGGATGGCGTCGATGTCGGCGCGGTGGCGCATGGCGTGCAGGATCTGCTCGCGGTAGACGCCGGAGGTGTACTGGGCGGTCTGGCTGATGCCGTCGAACTCGACGCCCAGCTCGGCGAGCGCCTCGACCATGGTGGCCTTGAAGTGCTCGGCCCAGTTCGGATGGGCGGAGCCGTGGGGGGCGGGGACGGAGGTGAGGGGCTTGCCGATGTGCTCGGCCCAGCTCTCGTCGACGCCGGTGACTCCGGCGGGCACCTTGCGGTACCGGTCGTAGTCGTCCCAGGAGATCAAATGGCGTACCTGGTGTCCCCGGCGCCGGATCTCGTCGGCGACCAGGTGCGGGGTCATGACCTCGCGGAGATTGCCCAGGTGGATGGGCCCGGAGGGGGAGAGCCCCGATGCGACGACGACCGGTTTGCCCGGGGCCCGGCGCTCCGACTCCTCGATGACCTCATCCGCGAAACGGGAGACCCAGTCGGTGGTCTCGGTGCTCTGAGCCACGATCGGCACGTCCTTCTTTCTCCAGAAGCAGCCAGGTACGGACACCGGCCGACCCCACCATCCTCCCAGCAACCCCGCAATCGGCGAAAACCCCTTTTCACAGCGCCCCAGCCGCGCAGCACTCACAGCGGCGCAGCCGCATGTGAAGGGGCGCGGGGAACTGCGCGACCAGCCCCCACCGGCCCGCAGCGCCCGAGAAAACCCCTACACCCCCCATGAAATACTGACCGTGTCTAACAATCCCATCGAGGAGAACGGCACCCACCCCATGGCCCCGGTCACGTCCCTCAGCGACGCAGTCGAACAGCACCTGTCCTCCGCCCTCACGGCCACCCTCCCGGAAACCGTCGGAGACGTCCTGCTGCGACGGAGCGACCGAGCCGACTTCCAGGCCAACGGCATCCTCGCCCTGGCCAAGAAAAACAAGCGCAACCCCCGCGAACTGGCGACGGACGTCGTCGCCCAGGTCACCACCGGCGAGCTGATCCAGGACATCGAGGTCTCCGGCCCCGGCTTCCTGAACATCACCGTCACGGACACCGCGATCACCCGCAACCTCGCGGAGCGCTACGCCGACGACACGGGCCGTCTCGGCATCCCCACGGCCCCCCACCCCGGCACCACGGTCATCGACTACGCCCAGCCGAACGTGGCGAAGGAGATGCACGTCGGGCATCTGCGCTCCGCGGTGATCGGCGACGCCGTGGTGCAGTTGCTGGAGTTCACCGGAGAGTCGGTGGTCCGGCGTCATCACATCGGCGACTGGGGCACCCAGTTCGGCATGCTGATCCAGTATCTGGACGAGCACCCGCACGAGCTGGACCACCGGACCACCGGGGACGGCGAGGTCACCGGCGAAGAGGCGATGTCCGGTCTGGACCGGCTCTACAAGGCCGCGCGCAGGCTGTTCGACGCGGACGACGAATTCAAGACGCGGGCCCGGCGCCGGGTGGTGGACCTCCAGGCGGGCGACGAGCGCACGCTCGCGATGTGGCAGAAGTTCGTGGACGAGTCGAAGATCTACTTCTTCTCGGTCTTCGAGAAGCTGGACATGGAGGTCCGGGACCCGGACATCGTCGGCGAGTCCGGCTACAACGACATGCTCGCGGAGACCTGCCGCCTCCTGGAGGAGTCGGGGGTCGCGGTCCGCTCCGAGGGCGCCCTCTGTGTCTTCTTCGACGACGTCAAGGGCCCGGACGGCAAGCCGGTCCCACTGATCGTGCAGAAGTCGGACGGCGGCTACGGCTACGCGGCGACCGATCTGTCCGCGATCCGTGACCGGGTGTTCCACCTCAAGGCGGACACCCTGCTGTATGTCGTGGACGCCCGTCAGTCGCTGCACTTCCGGATGGTCTTCGAGACCGCCCGCCGGGCCGGCTGGCTGAACGACGATGTCACCGCGCACCAGCTGGCCTTCGGCACGGTCCTCGGCAAGGACGGCAAGCCGTTCAAGACCCGTGAGGGCGAGACCGTACGGCTGGTGGATCTGCTGGACGAGGCGATCGAGCGGGCGTCGGCGGTGGTCCGGGAGAAGGCGCAGGACCTCTCCGAGGAGGAGATCGCGGAGCGCGGGGCGCAGGTCGGCATCGGTGCGGTGAAGTACGCGGACCTGTCGACGTCGGCGAGCCGGGACTACAAGTTCGACCTGGACCAGATGGTGTCACTGCACGGGGACACCTCGGTGTACCTCCAGTACGCGTACGCCCGGATCCGGTCGATCCTGCGCCGGGCCGGTGGGACCCACCCCGTGGCGGCCCATCCGGAGCTGGCGCTGCAGCCGGCGGAGCGGGCGCTCGGCCTGCATGTCGACGCGTTCGGGGAGACCGTGGCGGAGGCGGCGGGCGAGTACGCGCCGCACAAGCTGGCGGCGTATCTGTACCAGCTCGCGTCGCTCTACACGACCTTCTACGACAAGTGCCCGGTGCTGAAGGCCGAGACGCCGGAGCAGGTGGAGAACCGGCTGTTCCTGTGCGATCTGACGGCCCGTACGCTCCACCGGGGCATGGCACTGCTGGGCATCCGCACACCGGAACGCCTCTGACGGGGACGGAACCAACCCCATCGGCGGGACCGGCGGGCCCGGCCGAATCAGCCGTACGCGGGCCAAAAGGCTGAGGCCAGGGCCGGGGGACGTAGGTCCCGGCTGGTCCCCCGGCCCGATGCCGCCACCCGGGGCGCGCACCTAGCGTCCCGGGTATGCGAACCACATCGACTCCCGTACGTATCGGTTTCCTCGGCACCGGCAATGTGGCCCGTGCCCTCGCGCCCGCCTGGATCGCGGCCGGGCACGACGTCCTGCTGGGCTCACGCGACCCGGGCAACCGCAAGGCCGCGCTGGACGGTCTGCCCGTGGCGTCCGTCGCGGAGGCGGCGGCCCATGGCGAGGTCCTGGTGAACGTCACCCCGGGGACCGGGTCCGTCGCGCTGCTCGACGGCATCGGCGCGGACGCCCTGTCCGGCAAGGTCCTGATGGACATCGCCGTGGGGTTCACCCCCGAGGGGGCCCTCTCCCATCTCCACGAGTCGCTGGGCGAGGCGATCCAGCGGACGTTCCCGCAGCTCAGGGTGGTGAAGGCGTTCACCACGGTGGACGCGGTGGTGATGGCGGACCCGGCGGTCCTGTCCGGCCCCAGCACACAGTTCCTGTCCGGCGACGACCCGGAGGCCAAACGGATCGTCTCGGGTCTGATGACCGACCTCGGCTGGCCCGAGGACGCGCTGATGGACCTCGGCGGCATCGGGGCGGCGGCCGGTCAGGAGCATGTGGCGTATCTGTTCATCGGGATCGCCGAGGCACTCGGCACCCACCACTTCGGCCTGCGGGTCGTCCCCGCGAAGTAGCGCACCGGTACGACGGCCCGTCCTCCCCGGGGGAGAGGACGGCCGCACCACGCTCAAGCGCCGAGCAGTCCCGCCCGCAGCCGCCGCAGCCCCTCCCCGATCTCCTCCGGCGTCTGGGTCACGAAGCAGAGCCGCAGGGTCGCCCGGTCGGGCTCCCCGGCGAAGAAGGGCGCCCCGGGGACATAGGCCACCTCGTGCGCGACGACCCGCGGCAGCAGCGCCGTGGTGTCGTACGACTCCGGCAGCCGGGCCCAGAGGAACATGCCGCCCTCGGGCCGGTTCCAGGTGGAGCCCTCGGGCAGGGCGCCGGCCAGCCCGGCGAGCATGGCGTCCCGCCGCTCCCGGTAGACGGCGGCGACCCGGCCGACATGGGCGTCCAGGTCGCGGTCGGCGAGATAGCGGGCGGCGGCGAGCTGGTTGACGGTCGGGGTGTGCAGATCGGCGGCCTGTTTGGCGACCGCGCAGGCCCGCAGCAGCGGAGCGGGGGCGCGCAGCCAGCCGAGCCGCAGTCCGGGCGCCATCACCTTGGACAGCGAGCCGAGCAGCGCGACCCGGTCACCGGCCCCCGGCTGCGCCGCGATCCACGGCACCCGTTCCCCCTCGAAGCGGAGTTCGCCGTACGGGTCGTCCTCGACGATCCACAGCCCGCGCCGGGCGGCGACATCCGCGACGGCGGCCCGGCGCTCGGCGGGCAGGGTACGACCGGTG
The DNA here is from genome assembly GCF_040609715.1 of Streptomyces sp. NPDC004610. Classification (NCBI taxonomy): domain Bacteria; kingdom Bacillati; phylum Actinomycetota; class Actinomycetes; order Kitasatosporales; family Streptomycetaceae; genus Streptomyces; species Streptomyces sp. NPDC004610. Next base: position 67,150 of record NZ_JBEXLA010000043.1, read on the forward strand.
GGGTTCTGGAAGGTGGGGACGGTGTAGAGCAGCTTGGGCCGCTCCCGCACCACCAGTTCCTCCAGCGCCCCGGGGTCGATGCCGTCCGCGTCCCCCGGCACCGCCACCACCCGCGCCCCGGCGAAGCCGAACGCCTGGAGCGCGGCGAGGTAGCACGGATCCTCGACCAGCACCGTGTCCCCGGGTTCGAGCAGAGCCGTCGCGACCAGCGCCAGCCCCTGCTGGGACCCGGTGGTGACGATCAGGTCCCCGGCACCGGTGGCGAGCCCGCGCCCCCGGAGCCGCCCCGCCAACCCCTCCCGCAACGCGGGCTCGCCCTCGGTCGTCGCGTACTGCAACGCCCGTTCCGGCGTTTCCGCGAGCACCGCCCGGAACGCGTCCGCGATGCCGTCCGTGTCGAACAGCTCCGGCGCGGGCAGCCCACCGGCGAAGTTGATCATCTCGGGCCGGGCGGTGACGGCGAGGATGTCCCGCACGGGCGACCCCCCGACGGCCCGCGCCCGCGCGGCGAGCGGGGGCAGCGCGGCGGCGGAGCCGGAGCGGGCGGACGGAAGGGGCGCGGACGGAAGGGGCACGGACTCGGCGACGGTCATGGGCGGCGGCTCCTTAGGCGGCTGGATCCGCGCAGCCTACGGAGATGACTGCACCCTGCACAGACATTTCCGCGATCCGGACGCCGCACCGGGCTCCCCTCAGGGCCCCTCCCCATCCCCCTCCGTACCGTCCACCGCGTCCACCCACTCCTCGCCGCCCAGCGGGAACTGATACCCCGGCCGCCCGTTGTTCCCGCTCGTCCGGAACGGCCGCCCACCGTCATCGACCACGACCGTCCCCGTACGCTCCCCGCTGGACCAGCGCAGCTCCAGATACCAGGACACGTCGTACGCCGAGGCGTCGGCGGTGATCTCGAAGACCTCGGGGTCCGACTCGCTGACCTTGAACGGGAAGTCCCGCTGCCCCGCCCCGGCCACCACCTCGGGCCGCGCCCCGTCGAGCGCGACACTGAACGGCCGGACCGGTACGTCCCCGCCGCACCCGACGCCCATCACATAGTCGTTCCAGGCGAGCGGGGTGTCCCTGCCGACCACCCGGACCGTGAGCCCCTCGACCACCACGGTGTCCGCGCCGGTGCCCTGCACGGTCAGCGACAGCAACTGCTCCCCCGCCGACACCGCCCGGTACGCCCCCACCCAGGCGGGCGCGTCCTGCTCCACGGGCGGCGGCCCCACATCGGCCGGCTCACGGTCGATCAGATAGTGCTGGGAGCAGGGCCCTTCCCAGGTGTGGGGGCGGGTCGCGACGGTGAGCGGCGGCCCGGCGTCGACCGTGCCGCCGGACGCGGCGCCACCACCACCCGGCGTCACCGCCACCGAGGGCGGACCGGACCCGGAGGCGGACACCGAGGCGGAAGGGGACGGCGAGGCCGACGGCGAGGCCGAGACCGAGTGCGACCCGGACCCGGACGGCTCCCCGGACCCCCCGCCGACGCCAGGCGCCCCCACGGCACCCCCGTCCCGTCCCGCCCCTTCCGACGGCAGCCCCACCGCGAACGCCACCGCCCCGAGCACCCCCGCCAGCGCGACCCCGGCGAGCACGACGGTACGCCGCCGCAGCCACCGGGCCCGCCCCGCGGAGACGGACGGCACCGGCGGCCCGGCAAGCTCCACGGCCACCTCAGCGCCCCCGGCCTCCGCCTCCTCCCTCACCTCCGTACCCGTCCCACCCGTCCCCTTCTTCGCCCCGCTCCCCCGCATCGCGTCGGCCAGCACCCACCGCCGGTGCAGCTCGACCAGCTCCTCCGGCGCGGCCCGGCACAGCCGGGCGAAGCGCTCGACGGGCGCGTAGTCGGCGGGGACGGCATCGCCGTTGCAGTAGCGGTGCAGCGTCGACGTACTCATGTGCAGCCGCTTGGCGAGCACCCCGTAGCTGAGTCCGGAGCGCTCCTTCAGCTCCCTCAGAAGTTCCGCGAACCCGGTCGGACCCGTGCCTTCCGACACCCGTTCTCCCCTCCCCCTCGTCCCATCTCCCCGTTCCAAGGGAACGACGTTCCTCCAGGTCAGACGGTTGCAGTCATTCCAGCGTCCCGAATGGCCCGGCATCGCTGGCGCCCGGGACGGACCGGCGGACAAGCTCCGGTCATCCCAGCACACCGCACCACAGAACCGCACAGAAACGGGGATCCACCATGCGTACGTTCCGCCGCACCCGACTGCTCGCCGCCACCGGCGCCGCGCTCACCGCCCTCGCCCTGACCGCCTGTGCGAACGGCACCGGCACCCGCGACGAGGGGGCGTCCACCCTTGTCGAGCAGACCCCGGAGTCGGGCACCACCGCCCCGACCACCACCGGCAAGGACCAGAGCGCCCCGTCCGGCCAGGGCGGCAGCACCCCGAAGACAAACCCGAACCCGACCCCGGAAGCCGACCCGGCAGACGGCTCGGAAACCGACCCGGCCGACGACTGGACCCTCTGCAACGGCACCAACACCCGCACCACCGTCCAGGAGGTCCCCCGCCCCCTGAACCACATGCTGATGACCGTCACCAACACCGGCTCCCAGCCCTGCGCGCTGATGTACTACCCGGTGATCCGCTTCGACGAGATGCAGTGGGTGCCGCAGGCCATCGAGGACAGCAAGCCGCAGTCCGTGCCGATGCTGGAGCCCGGCGAATCCGGCTACGCCGGTATCAGGCTGAGCGCCGCCGACGGCTCCGGCACGGGCGGCAGCACCGGCCGCACGCTGACGGTGAGGTTCCAGGGCTCCACCCCCGACAGCGACGGCGGCCCCGCGGCGACCCCGACCCTCCCCGCCGGAGGCGTCTACTACGACAGCGAGCTGTCGGTGACGTACTGGCAGTCCGAGCCCGAAACCGCCCTCAACTGAGCCTCAGACCAGCATGCGGGCCGCTTCGGTGGCCCAGTAGGTGAGGATGTTCTGCGCGCCGGCCCGCTTGATCCCGGTGAGCGTCTCGATGATCGCCCGGTCCCGGTCGATCCAGCCCTTCTCGGCGGCGGCCTCGACCATCGAGTACTCCCCGGAGATCTGATAGGCGGCGACCGGTACGTCGACGGAGTCGGCGACCTTGGCGAGCACATCGAGATACGGCCCGGCGGGCTTGACCATCACCATGTCGGCGCCCTCCGCCAGATCGAGGGCCAGCTCCCGCAGCGACTCCCGCACATTGGCGGGGTCCTGCTGATACGTCTTGCGGTCCCCGGTCAGCGAGGAGCCGACGGCCTCCCGGAACGGGCCGTAGAAGGCGGAGGAGTACTTGGCGGTGTAGGCGAGGATCGCCACGTCCTGCCGCCCGATCCGGTCGAGGGCGTCGCGGACGACCCCGACCTGCCCGTCCATCATCCCGCTGGGCCCGACGACATGGGCCCCGGCGTCGGCCTGGACCCGGGCCATCTCGGCGTACCGCTCCAGGGTGGCGTCGTTGTCGACCCGGCCCTGCGCGTCCAGCACCCCGCAGTGGCCGTGGTCGACGGTCTCGTCCAGGCACAGGTCGGACATCACCAGCAGTGCGTCACCGACCTCGGCGCGGACGTCCCGCAGGGCGACCTGGAGGATCCCGTCGGGATCGGTGCCGGGCGTCCCGAGGGCGTCCTTCTTGCTCTCCTCGGGCACCCCGAAGAGCATGATCCCGGACACCCCGGCCTCGACGGCCTCGACGGCGGCCTTCCTCAGGCTGTCCCGGGTGTGCTGGACGACACCGGGCATGGCGGCGACCGGCACCGGCTCGCTGACGCCCTCCCGGACGAACGCGGGCAGAATGAAATCGGCGGGGTGCAGCCGGGTCTCGGCCACCATCCGCCGCATCACGGCAGACCCGCGCAACCGGCGGGGCCGCGCCCCGGGGAAGGATCCGTACTTCGACATGCCCCTACGCTACGCCCGCCTCCCCGCCCCCTTTGCCGACGCCCGGTCGGCCCGCCCCGCCCCGCCCGGGAACGCCACCCCCACCCCCCACGTCCTAAAAACCGGAACCCGAGAACCCGAGCAATGAACTCAAGAAGAACCCAAGCAATGAGTGGAGTGAGCGCCGCATGGCCATGGTCGGCCTGTTCTGGATCACCGAGGGCGATGTCTACCTGGGGTCGAAGCCGTCCGGCCTCGCCCCGGGCGTCCGACTGACCCCGGAGGGCGTCCTGGCCCTGGGCGACAAGCAGTCGGCCCTCTACCCCTGGGAGGACGTCCGCTCCCTCACCGTCACCGACGTCCCCGTCCAGACCCTGCGCCGCCGGGCGGGCGCGGTGACGGACATGGCGCTCGGCACGGTCGGCGCGGTCCTGGACATGGTCCCGGGCTCGTACAGCGGCCTCATGGAGGCGGACCCGCCGCTGATGACGGTCCGGGTGGAGACCCCGGACGCGACCCACGAGCCGAGCGTGTACGCGGCGGCGGCCACCGGCTACCCCGCCCCGGAGGTCGCCCTCTCCCACACCCTGCTGACCCGCCTCACCGAGGGCGCCGCGACCCTGGCGACAACACTGTCGGCCATGGCCGACTGGGGCCGCACGGCGGGCCCGGACACCCCGAAGCGGGCGGCCCGGGAGCAACTCCTGCGCGACTGGGCGCGGTGACCCGCGCCCAGCGCCCCCGCTCCTCTACTACGTCGTACTGCGCCTGCGCCGCGCCCCCGGCCGTCGCTCGCTGGGCCGGGTGACCGTCTCGCCCGCCTCGACCGCGGCGGCCCGCCGCCGGGTGCCGAACTCGGCCAGCGCCTCCGCGAGCCGGTGCACGGACGGCTCGGGAGCCATCACATCCACCCGCAGCCCGTGCTCCTCGGCGGTCTTGGCCGTGGCGGGCCCGATACACGCGATCACGGTCACGTTGTGCGGCTTCCCGGCGATCCCCACCAGGTTGCGCACGGTGGAGGACGAGGTGAAGAGCACGGCGTCGAAGCCGCCCCCCTTGATCGCCTCCCGGGTCTCGGCCGGCGGCGGCGAGGCCCGCACGGTCCGGTAGGCGGTGACGTCGTCCACCTCCCAGCCCAGCTCGATCAGCCCGGCGACCAGGGTCTCGGTGGCGATGTCGGCGCGGGGCAGGAAGACCCGGTCGATCGGGTCGAAGACGGGGTCGTAGGGCGGCCAGTCGTCCAGCAGGCCCGCCGCGGACTGCTCCCCGCTCGGCACCAGGTCGGGCTTCACCCCGAACGCGATCAGCGCGTGTGCGGTCTGCTCGCCCACCGCGGCGACCTTGATCCCGGCGAAGGCACGGGCGTCGAGCCCGTACTCCTCGAACTTCTCCCGGACCGCCTTGACCGCGTTGACGGAGGTGAAGGCGATCCATTCGTACCGGCCGGTGACCAGGCCCTTGACCGCCCGCTCCATCTGCTGCGGAGTGCGCGGCGGCTCGACGGCGATCGTCGGCACCTCGTGCGGTACGGCCCCGTAGGAGCGGAGCTGGTCGGAGAGCGAGGCGGCCTGTTCCTTGGTCCGCGGCACCAGCACCCGCCAGCCGAACAGCGGCTTGGACTCGAACCAGGAGAGCTGGTCGCGCTGGGCGGCGGCGCTGCGCTCACCGACCACGGCTATCACCGGCCGGCCGCCCTCGGGCGAGGGCAGCACCTTGGCCTGCTTCAGGGTCTGCGCGATGGTGCCGAGGGTGGCGGTCCAGGTGCGCTGGCGGGTCGTCGTCCCGGCGACGGTGACGGTGATCGGGGTGTCCGGCTTGCGGCCGGCCGACACCAGCTCCCCGGCGGCCGACGCCACCGAGTCCAGGGCGGTGGACACCACGACCGTGCCGTCCGACGCCCCCACCTCGGCCCAGCACCGGTCGGAGGCGGTACGGGCGTCCACGAACCGGACGTCCGCCCCCTCCGCGTCCCGCAGCGGCACCCCGGCGTAGGCGGGCACGCCGACGGCGGCGGCGATCCCGGGGACGACCTCGAAGGGCACCCCGGCGGCGGCGCAGGCGAGCATCTCCTCGGCGGCGTACGTGTCCAGCCCCGGGTCCCCGGGGACGGCACGCACCACCCGCCTGCCGCCCCGCGCGGCCTCCATGACAAGATGTGCGGCATCCCGCTGAGCGGGGCCACCAACGGAAGTTGACGAACCGTCAACGACCGTCAGCTGCGGTGTGCCCGGATCGGAGCCCGCGCGGGCCTCCGGATCCGTGTTCACCACGGAGACGCCCGGCCGCGCGTGGACGCGTACGACGTCGAGCACCTCGTGCTCGGCGACCAGTACGTCCGCGTGCGTCAGCGCCTCCACGGCGCGCAAGGTCAGCAGTCCCGGATCTCCGGGTCCGGCACCCAGGAAGGTGACGTGCCCGCGCTCCGGACCGGCGGGAAGGGTGGTGGGGCTCACTGTGCTCGCTCCCCCATCAGACCGGCCGCGCCCTGGGCGAGCATCTCGGCGGCGAGTTCGCGGCCGAGAGCCACTGCGCCCTCGTGCGTCTCGGGCACGGGACCGGTGGTGGACAGCTGCACCGTACGAGTGCCGTCGGTCGTGCCGACGACGCCCCGCAGGCGCATTTCCTTGGCAGTCTGCCCGTCGGCCAGGAGGTCGGCCAGCGCGCCCACAGGGGCGGAGCAGCCGGCCTCCAGGGCGGCGAGCAGTGATCGCTCGGCGGTCACGGCGGCCCGGGTGAACGGGTCGTCGAGCTCGCCGAGCAGGGCGGTCAGCGCCGCGTTGTCCGCGGTGCATTCGATCGCCAGTGCCCCCTGGCCGGGGGCGGGCAGAACGGTGTCGACCGACAGGAAGTCGGTCACTTCGTCGCCGCGGCCGATCCGGTTGAGCCCGGCGGCGGCCAGTACGACGGCGTCGAGTTCCCCATCCTGCACGTACCGGATGCGGGTGTCGACGTTTCCGCGGATCGGCACGGTCTCGATGTCCAGCCCATGGCCGCGCGCATACGCGTTCAGCTGCGCCATGCGGCGCGGTGAGCCGGTCCCGATCCGGGCCCCGCGGGGCAGGTCGGTGAACTTCAGCGCGTCCCGGGCGACGATGACGTCCCTCGGGTCCTCGCGCGGCGGTACGGCGGCCAGCGCCAGGTCGGCGGGCTGGGCGGTCGGCAGGTCCTTGAGCGAGTGGACCGCGAAGTCGACCTCGCCGCGCAGCAGCGCGTCCCGCAGCGCGGTGACGAAGACACCGGTGCCGCCGATCTGGGTCAGGTGCTCGCGGGAGATGTCGCCCTCGGTGGTGATGGCGACGAGTTCCACGGGCCGTCCGGTGACCTGGCGCACGGCGTCGGCCACCAGTCCCGACTGGGCCATGGCGAGTCTGCTGCGCCGCGTCCCCAGTCTCAGTGCCTTCTCGGCCTTCTCGGTCATACCCGTCGGTCCTTCACTTCCGTGCTGTCCTCGGCCCGGGATACGGCCTGGGCAGCCTGGGAGACGGCGGCGGCCGTCTCGGGGTCGAGGTCGAACAGGGTGCGCAGCGCGTCCGCGTACCCGGCGCCGCCGGGTTCGGCCGCGAGCTGCTTGACCCGTACGGTCGGCGCGTGCAGCAGCTTGTCGACGACGCGCCGCACGGTCTGGGTGATCTCTGCGCGGTGCTTGTCGTCGAGCGCGGGCAGCCGCCCCTCCAGCCGGGCGATCTCCTGGGCGACGACCTCGGCGGCCATGGTGCGCAGCGCGACCACGGTGGGCGTGATGTGCGCGGCACGCTGGGCGGCGCCGAACGCGGTGACCTCGGCGGAGACGATTCCGCGCACCTGGTCCACATCGGCGGCCATGGGCGCGTCGGCGGAGGCGCCGGCGAGGGTCTCGATGTCGACCAGCCGGACCCCGGCGAGGCGGTGGACGGCGGCGTCGATGTCACGGGGCATGGCGAGGTCGAGCAGGAACAGCAGCGGCTCGGGGCGCTCGGCGGCGGCGACCGGTTCGGGCCCCCGGTGCTCGGGGACCCGGCCGGTGGCGGCGGCGGTCACGGCGAGCGCGCTGATCAGTGCGGCGTCGGCGCCGGGCCCGCCGCGTACGGTCTCGCGCCGCTCGGCGGCGGCTCCGCCGGCCACCCAGCTGGCGTGCTGCTCCAACTGCGCCGCGTCCATACCGGCGACGGCGGCCTCGCCCATGACGGAGAACCCGGGCTGGGCGGCGGCGAGGTCCAGCGGACACCCGTCCTCGCTCCCCACGGAGGTCGGCGGCAGCCCGCCCCCGGGCCGGGTACGGCGGTCCCGGTCGTCGTCGATCTCGACCGCGGGCACCCCGGTGCGGCCCTCCAGGGCCTCGGCGATCAGGTCGGCGGTGAGGACGAGTCCGGTGGCTCCGGTGCAGGAAACGGCGATGTCGGCACGTGTCAGCTCGTCCGGCACCGCATCCATCGGTACCGCGCGGGCCAGCACGTCCGTTTCGCCGGACTGGTGCAGGATCTCGGCCAGCCGCCCGGCGCGCTCGGCGGTGCGGTTGGCGATCACGATCTCGGCGACCCCGGCCCGCGCCAGCGTGGCGGCGGCCAGCGAGGACATCGACCCGGCCCCGATCACCAGGGCCCGCTTCCCGCGCGCCCAGGCGGCCGTCTCCGCACCGGCGGCGAGCTGCTGGAGCCCGAAGGTGACCAGCGACTGCCCGGCGCGGTCGATACCGGTCTCGGTGTGGGCGCGCTTGCCGACCCGCAGGGACTGCTGGAACAGATCGTTGAGCAGCCGTCCGGCGGTGTGCCCCTCCTGGGCGGTGGCCAGCGAGTCCTTGATCTGCCCGAGGATCTGCCCCTCGCCGACGACCATGGAGTCCAGCCCGCAGGCCACCGAGAAGAGATGGTGGACGGCCCGGTCCTCGTAGTGCACATAGAGATGGGGAGTGAGCTCCTCCAGGCCGACCCCGCTGTGCTGGGCGAGCAGCGTGGACAGCTCGGCGACCCCGGCGTGGAACTTGTCCACATCGGCGTACAGCTCGATGCGGTTGCAGGTGGCGAGGACGGCGGCCTCGGCGGCCGGGTCGGCGGCGACGGTGTCCTGGGCCAGCTTGATCCGGGCGTCACCGCTCAGCGCGGCCCGCTCCAGCACACTGACCGGGGCACTGCGGTGACTCAGCCCGACGACGAGCAGACTCATGCCGGCATCACGGCGGGTACGTCCCCGTCGGGCCCCTGTTCGGCGGACTCCTTGACGTTCTTGCGGGCGGCCGGCGCGGCGCTCTCGGCGGCCTGCTCCTGCTCCTCACCGGCCTTGCGCTGCTCGTGGAAGGCGAGGATCTGGAGTTCGATGGAGAGATCGACCTTGCGGACGTCGACCCCCTCGGGAACGCTCAGCACGGTCGGGGCGAAGTTCAGGATCGAGGTGACCCCGGCGGCCACCAGCCGCTCGCACACCTGCTGGGCGGCCCCGGCGGGGGTGGCGATCACACCGATCGACACCCCGTTGTCGGAGATGATCTGCTCCAGGTCGTCGGTGTGCCGCACCGGGATCCCGGCGACGGTCCGCCCGGTCAGCGCCGGGTCGGCGTCGATCAGCGAGGCGACCCGGAAACCGCGGGAGGCGAACCCGCCGTAGTTGGCGAGGGCGGCGCCGAGGTTACCGATACCGACGATCACAACCGGCCAGTCCTGGGTCAGCCCCAGCTCGCGGGAGATCTGGTACACGAGATACTCGACGTCGTAGCCCACACCACGCGTCCCATAGGAACCCAGATACGAGAAGTCCTTGCGCAGCTTCGCGGAGTTGACCCCCGCGGCGGCGGCCAGTTCCTCGGATGAGACGGTGGGCACCGAACGCTCGGAGAGCGCGGTGAGGGCACGGAGGTACAGCGGAAGCCGGGCGACGGTGGCCTCGGGAATCCCTCGGCTACGGGTCGCCGGTCGGTGAGTTCGGCCAGTTGCCACGGTGCTCCTGCGGGTAGAGCGGGGCTGCGGGCGGGCATGTGTCTCCGGTGTCCCCGGACCGCCCCGTCGAGTGCAGGCTATGTCTTTGTGAACGCGTGCACAAAGATGGTGTCCGATTTGCCCGGCGAACGTGACCGGCGTCACGCGCCCCCGGCGCACACATCGGACACCGGCACACAGGCACCGCGCACCCACGACCCTGGGGGTCAAACCGCACACACTCCTTCAAGGTCCACGCCCCCGAGACCGATTCGCCGTCGATCCTAAGCGATTTTCGGACTACTTGTACTGGCCGGTCAGTGCCTTCCTCAGCCGGTCCGGGTCGACCCGCCAGAACGTGTGCTGCTTCCCGTCGACCAGCACCACCGGAATCTGCTCCCAGTACGCCTCGTGCAGCGCCGGGTCCCCGGTGATGTCCTTCTCCTCCCAGACCGCCCCCACCTCCCCGCACACCTTCTCGACCACCGTCCGGGCGTCGTCGCACAGATGGCAGCCCGACTTGCCGATAAGGGTGACGACACGCTCACGGGGCTCCGGACCACCGGAACCGGAACCGGAACCGGAACCGAAACCACCGGGACCACCGGGACCACCGGGACCGCCGCCGGATTCCTTGCGCCGAAAGAGGGGACTCATGACGTCATTGTCCCGCCGGAACCGCCCGCCGCACCCGCCCCGGCGTTACGCCGCGGACCGGGAGAGTTCACACCCCGCAAACCTCCCCACTCCGGAACCACCGAACAGACTGGCTATGCTCACGGACATGGCCGCTCTGCGATGGCTCACCCCCCGTAGGCGCTCCGCCACGGCGCGGAGCGTTCTGGCAGGCGAGGCTTCGGCCGAGGCCGCGCGCAAGTCCACCGAGGGCTCCGCCGAGCAGCCGGCCACCGGCGAGGAGCCCGAGTTCCCGGTCCCCGGCGACACCCGCGCCGCCGCCTTCTTCGACCTGGACAACACGGTCATGCAGGGCGCCGCCCTCTTCCACTACGGCCGCGGCCTCTACAAGCGGAAGTTCTTCGAGACCGGCGATCTGCTGAAGTTCGCCTGGCAGCAGACCTGGTTCCGGCTGGCCGGCTTCGAGGACCCGGACCATATGCAGGACGTCCGCGAGTCCGCCCTCTCCATCGTCAAGGGCCACCGCGTCGCCGAGCTGATGTCGATCGGCGAGGAGATCTACGACGAGTACATGGCCGAGCGCATCTGGCCCGGCACCCGCGCCCTCGCCCAGGCCCACCTGGACGCGGGCCAGCGGGTCTGGCTGGTCACCGCCGCGCCCGTGGAGATCGCCACGGTCATCGCCCGCCGCCTGGGCCTGACCGGCGCGCTCGGCACGGTCGCCGAGTCCGTCGACGGCGTCTACACCGGCAAGCTGGTCGGCGAGCCGCTGCACGGCCCGGCGAAGGCGGAGGCGGTCCGCGCCCTCGCCGCGGCCCAGCACCTGGACCTGACCCGCTGCGCCGCCTACAGCGACTCCCACAACGACATCCCCATGCTGTCCCTGGTCGGCCACCCCTACGCCATCAACCCGGACAGCAAGCTCCGCAAACACGCCCGCACCCTCGACTGGCGCCTCCGCGACTACCGCACGGGCCGCAAGGCGGCGAAGGTGGGCATCCCCGCGGCGGCCGGAGTGGGCGCGGTAGCGGGCGGCACAGCGGCAGCGATCGCCTTGCACCGAAGGCGCCGCTAGCCCGCCCGTCCCAGCCCGGGAGGCCGCGCCCCCACCCTCTCAGCTGCGGGCAATCGTGCCGCACCATTCGAGTGACCCCCACCACCACACACCCCACCACCACACAAACACCGACACACCCGAAAAAGCCCGACACACCCAACCGGCCCATCCCCGAAAACCGGCCAATCATCGCACCGTACCCAAGAAACCCCCTGACCACTCCCCTTGTCCGCGCACCGCCACAACACGCCCCGTATCCACCCTCAAACCGATCCATTCCAATCAACAACCGTTCAGCTATCGACACTTGATCGAGCATCAACCGGTTACAGAAGCGACGTAATCGATGATTTGAGCAACTGGGTGTAGCAGCGCCTGCACGAAGCGTTATTCTCCTCAGACGCAAACCGGTACCCCTCCGTCGCTACGACGGGTGAACGGTCCCGCACTGCACGTGATGGAAGCTCTGCCTCTGGGAGTCCCGTGTACCCACACGTCGGGGTTGACGCCTCGGGCCTGGCTACGCTGCGCGCAACGGTCCAACAACTGCTGCGCGACCTCGTCCCCACCGCGTACGCCGTCCCCGCCCTCGCCTCCACCTCCGCCACCGCGCCCGTGGGCCCGTGCTACGCACTGGCCGAAGGGACCGCCGCGGTCGGCAGACGGTCCCGCACGACCGGCGCCGCAACCGCGACCGCCACCGCCCCCGCCCGCCGTCCCGCGGCCGACAGCGACAGCGCCCGCATGATGGATCTCGTGGAGCGCGCCCAAGCGGGCGAGGCCGATGCCTTCGGCCGGCTCTACGACCAGTACAGCGACACCGTCTACCGCTACATCTACTACCGCGTCGGCGGCAAGGCCACCGCGGAGGACCTCACGAGCGAGACCTTTCTGCGCGCGCTCCGCCGTATCGGAACCTTCACCTGGCAGGGCCGCGACTTCGGCGCCTGGCTGGTCACGATCGCCCGCAACCTGGTCGCCGACCACTTCAAGTCCAGCCGCTTCCGGCTGGAGGTCACGACCGGCGAGATGCTCGACGCCAACGAGGTCGAGCGCTCCCCGGAGGACTCCGTCCTGGAGTCCCTCTCCAACGCCGCCCTGCTCGACGCGGTCCGTCGGCTCAACCCCCAGCAGCAGGAATGCGTGACCCTGCGCTTCCTCCAGGGCCTCTCCGTCGCGGAGACCGCCCGCGTCATGGGCAAGAACGAGGGCGCGATCAAGACCCTCCAGTACCGTGCCGTCCGCACCCTCGCCCGACTGCTCCCCGACGACGCCCGCTGACCACCGCTTCGTTCACACACGGTCATCAACCATCAACTCATGGTCAGTGAAAGCCCGTTGCCTCCCCGATCCGATCATCCGCAGTCCGTAACCCAAGTGCCGCGCCGCTCGTTGTGCGGGATGCAGGCTCCCTGTGGTCACCCCCTGGCCGGCTCCGATCACCCGATCGTGTGCTCATGGTCAGGGCGTGCAACCCTCAGGACCCCCTGGGGAGTCGACCGTCATGACGAGAGGAGGTGCCGCCAGTGATCGCGAACGTATCGGCACACCGGCGGGCGAACGCCTTCGCCCAGGCCACGGAGGAACAGTCCGGCCGGGGCACGGCGGCCGAGCAGACCGAGGGTTCGCCCCCGGCCGCGGCAGCCGCCGAACAGACCGAGCAGGGCCGTCTGCTGGCCCTCGCGACACGTCTCGGCGAGCTGCCCCGTCCGGAGCTGGACCCCGAGGTCAAGGTCGTTCAGCGGGCACAACTGGTGGCCGCGATGGAGGCAATGCTCCAGGAGGGCACCGCCACAGCGGCGGCAGCGGACCCTTCGGTGCCCGAGCAGCGTTCCCGCAGAACAAGGGGCGCTCACCGGGCCACCTCGCTGGGGAAGTTCCGCCCACGCAGCCGACTCGCCAAGGGCCTCACGGCCGGCGGTCTGAGCGTGAGCGTGGCGGCGGGCGCCTTCGGCGGAGTCGCCGCCGCCAGCTCCGACGCCCTCCCCGGTGACTCCCTCTACGGCCTCAAACGCGGCATAGAGGACTTCAAGCGAGGTCTCGCCGACGGCGACGACGAGCGCGGCGAGGCATATCTGCACCAGGCGTCCACCCGGCTCAACGAGGCCAGACGACTGATGGAGCGCGGTCGCGGCGGCCACCTCGACCACGAGTCCCTCGGCGAGATCCGCCGCGCCCTGTCCGGAATGACCCACGACGCCTCCGAGGGCCATCGACTGCTCACCGCCGCCTACGAGCGCGACCCCGACTCACTCGGCCCCATCCAGGCCCTCTCCTCCTTCTCCCGGTCCCACCGCGACGCCTGGGGCGCCCTGCGCGACAAGCTCCCGGTCCAGCTGGGCGATGTCAGCGAGCAGGTCACCTCGGTCTTCGACGCCATAGACCAAGAGGTCGCCCCGCTCCGGTCCCTGCTCCCCCAGCCCCCCGCCAGGAACGGCTCCGGCCCGTCCGGCGGCGGCAACCGGAGCAGCAGCCCCGGCCGCGACCGCTCCACCGGCTCCGCCGACCCCGGCCGCTCGTCCGCCACCCCCAGCACCGGCCAGGGCACCACCGACGGCGGACAGTCCCGCCCCGGCACCCCCACCCACCCCGCCGACCCCGGCACCGACCAGAACGACGGCCTCCTCGGCGGTGGCACCGGCGGCCTGCTGGACCCCCCGAAGAACACCGGCGGCACCAGCCCGGCCCCCACCAAACCGCCCAGCGCCGAACCCGATGTCACCCTGCCCCCGCTCCTCCCGGGCCTCCTGCCCGGCCTGGGCATCGACAGCGAGGACGCCGAGTAGCCCCACGGCCCGACGAGCCCCACGACGATGGGGGCGCCCTTCTCACGGAGGGCGCCCCCATCGTCGTACCCGAAGGGCGGGCGTGCCCGAAAGGCGGGCGTGCCCCGAAGGACAGGGCAGGGGTCGGAAGAACTCAGAAGAACTCAGAAGAACACCGAGCGGCGCTGTACCAGCAGCTTGTAGAGGGTGTGCTGGATCTGTTCGCGGACCTGGTCGGTGAGGTTGAACATCAGCATCGGGTCCTCCGCCGCTTCCGGCGGATAGCCGTCCGTCGGGATCGGCTCGCCGAACTGGATCGTCCACTTCGTCGGCAGCGGCAGCGCGCCCAGCGGCCCCAGCCACGGGAAGGTCGGGGTCAGCGGGAAGTACGGGAAGCCCAGCAGCCGGGCCAGGGTCTTGGAGTTGCCGAGCATCGGATAGATCTCCTCGGCGCCCACGATGGAGCACGGCACGATCGGAGCGCCCTGCCGCAGCGCCGTCGACACAAAGCCGCCCCGGCCGAACCGCTGGAGCTTGTAGCGCTCGCTGAAGGGCTTCCCGACGCCCTTGAACCCCTCCGGCATCACCCCGACCAGCTCGCCCTGCGCCAGCAGCCGCTCGGCGTCCTCCGCGCAGGCCAGGGTGTGCCCCAGCTTGCGGGCCAGCTCATTGACCACCGGCAGCATGAACACCAGGTCGGCGGCGAGCAGCCGCAGATGCCGGTCCGCCGGATGATGGTCGTGCACGGCGACCTGCATCATCAGCCCGTCCAGCGGCAGCGTCCCGGAGTGATTGGCGACGATCAGCGCACCGCCCTCGGCCGGGATGTTCTCGATGCCCTTCACCTCGACCCGGAAGTAGTTCTCGTACACCGGGCGCAGCAGCGACATCAGGACCTGGTCGGTGAGTTCCTCGTCGTAGCCGAAGTCGTCGACCTCGTAGTCGCCGGTCAGGCGGCGGCGCAGGAACGCCAGTCCGCCGGCGATCCGCCGTTCCAGGCCACCGCTGCCGCCGTCCGGCGCAGCCGCCGGTTCCTCACTGCTCACCGGACCATCATCCTGCGTCCGGCCGGGCGGCCCTCCGGCGGGCGGGTCGAGACGCTCGTCCAGCTGATGGACCGACGCGGGCTTGCCCCCGCCCCGGCGGCGTGCCGGGCGCTGCGCCGCGCCCCCGCGGGACCGGTCGTCGTCGAACGGAATGACCTTGGCATCCGCCATCGTTGCTGAGCTCCTCGGTTGCGCTAGTCCGTGCTCGTGCTCGGGGGGTGGCCGCCGCCGGCGACGGGCAGCGCGGCGAGCCGGTCGACGGCACGGGCGACGGTCTCGGGCGGCAGCAGCCCGGGGCCCCGGCCGCGCGCGAAGTCCGCGAAGGTCTCCGCGGTGGTGTACTGCGGCCGGAATCCCAGGGTCTCGCGCATCTGGACGGTCGAGACGGCCCGGCCATGGGTCAGCAGCCGGATCTGCTCGGGCGAGAAGTCGGTCATGCCGAGCGTGCGCACCAGCGAGCCGGCCCAGGTGACCGCGGGCAGCAGCAGCGGCACGGTCGGACGCCCGAGCCGCCGCGCGCACTGCGACAGCAGCAGCACCCCGTCCCCGGCCAGATTGAACGTGCCGCTGTTCAGGGTCCCGCGGCGCGGCTCCTGCGAGGCGATCCGCAGGACGTCGATGACATCGTCCTCGTGCACGAACTGGAGCCGGGGGTCGTAGCCGAGGACCGTCGGCAGCACCGGCAGCGAGAAGTACGCGGCGAGCGGCGAGTCCGCGCTCGGCCCGAGGATATTGGCGAACCGCAGCACACAGACCGCCACATCGGGGCGCCGCCGGGCGAACCCGCGGACATAGCCCTCGACCTCGACGGTGTCCTTGGCGAAGCCGCCGCTGGGCAGCGACTTGGGCGAGGTCGTCTCGGTGAACACCGCCGGATCGCGCGGCGCCGACCCGTACACATTCGTACTGGACTTCACCACCAGCCGCTTCACCGTGGGCGACTTCTGGCAGGCGCCGAGCAACTGCATGGTGCCGATGACGTTGGTCTCCTTGACCGCGGCCCGGCTGCCGCTGCCCAGCGCGGTCGCGGAGACATCCATATGGACGACCGTGTCGGCGCCGGTCTCGGCGAGCACCCGGGCGATCGTCGGCTGGCGGATGTCCGCGCGGATGAAGTCGGCGCCGCCGAGCTGGTGCTCGGGCTCCACGGCGTCCACCGCGACCACCCGGTCCACCTCGGGGTCCCGCTGGATCCGCCGGACGAACCGGCCGCCGAGCCGCCGCGCCACTCCGGTCACCAGCACGACCTTGCCCAAGACCAGCGCCCTTCTTCCCGAGGTACCGATGTACCGCGCTTCTGCGGCCAACCTAGCGCCTCGACGTTGCGCTGTGATGACCGCACGACCGCCGAGCCCTCGATTCCGCCCCGGCCCCCGCGACGCCCCTCCCCGCCCCGGGCATGACGATGGCCCCCCACCGGTCCAGGACCGATGGAGGGCCACCCACATTTCCCGCGCTCGACGGCATCACCCGCGTCGCAGAAGCATCAGCACCGCGGCGACGGCGACCGGGGAACTACCCCACGGCCACCATCCCGCACGGCCCTACTTCTTGTTACGACGCTGAACGCGCGTGCGCTTGAGCAGCTTGCGGTGCTTCTTCTTGGCCATCCGCTTGCGCCGCTTCTTGATAACAGAGCCCACGACTACCCTCGCTCACTTCTCATCACTCGGTGTTTGGGCGCCATGGGCCCACACGACCTACGAGGGGCTAGCCTACCCGCCCGAGCGCTGAGGTCGTAATCGAGGCGATCGTCAGGCCGTCTCCACCCCCACATAACTGTCGCGGAGGTACTCGTGAACCGCGTTCTCGGGGACGCGGAAGGACCGCCCCACCCGAATCGCGGGCAGATGACCACTGTGCACCAGCCGGTACACGGTCATCTTCGACACTCGCATCACCGAGGCGACCTCCGCCACGGTAAGGAACTGAACCTCGCTAAGAGGCCGATCGCCAGCTGCAGCCATGACACACCTGAACCTTCCGCACTCGACGGCCACCGGCTTCCCCTTCCGGTGACTCTTCGTCGTTGCGTGCTCACTCCCCAATGTAGGGGCGGGTGATGCGAGTGGGGAAGAGGTGCACCCATCGGCGGCCTACTGTGACAGACACGCTCGATTGAGTACGTAGCGGGTCAGCGGCAGGTAGTAATCGGATCGCACGCGGTCATCAAGGGGAACGGCGACGGACACCCGCCCCTCCGCCTCCCCGACGAACAGCGCGGGATCGTCCGTATCACCCAGACCGATGGCCTCGAACCCCAGCTGACCTGCTCCGCAGACCCAGCCGTGGTCCCCGATCACCAGCTCCGGCAGCGGCCCGCCGGCCTCGGCGAGCGCCGCCAGCGCCACCCGTACCGGCAGCGGCGAGTGGGCATGCGCGCCGGTCGCACCCCGGGGCCCCCCGGGGTGGTGCGCCCGCACGAACCCGACGCCCCGTACGTAGTCAAGGTTGTACGTGCGTAGACCGAACCGGGTCGTTATGTCGACACAGCGACCCTGCGCCGGGGTGAGAACAACACATCCCGCCGCCGACAAAGCGTCCGCGAGCCCGGCGTAGAAACCCAGCAGCGCGGCCGGATGCCCGGTTCCGATCAGCACCGGGCCCTTGCGCTGAGCTACCTCGGCGATCCGCTCGGCGAACCGGTCCAGCGCGAGCAGCGTCCGTAAAGGATCGATCACATCCGGCCCGTCCACACAGCGCGGATCCGGAGATACCCCGCACTTCTCGGCCATCAAACCGATCAACTCCGGCTCACTCCAGGCCCCTTCGGGATCGATCCCGATCAGCACCCGGGGATCCCGAGCCGCGAACAGCCGATAGCTCCGCAGACTCACCTCACGCCCGGTGGCCACGACCCCGGCGATCCGGCAGCCGACCACATGCCCCAGAACCCCACCACGACCGAGCACGCCCCGATGCTGCCGCACCGCCGCGCGACCCACCCCGGACTTCACCGTTTCCCCCACGACCGGCGTAACGGCCGAATCGCGTACGACCGGCGTAACGGCGGCTCCCCGCGCGGTCGGCGTATCGGCCGGGGCGTCCCATGGCTGGGGTGACGGCCAGGGCGTCCCGCGACTGGCGCAACGGCGGGGCGGCGTCCCGCCACCGGCGTGACGGCCAGGAGCCCCGCGACCGGCCTATCGGCCGGGGCGACCGGCGTATCGGCGGGGCGTCGAACCGCGACCGAGGTGGCCGTCGCCGCCGTACCGGCCGTGAACGGTCAGGCCAGCAGCCCCCGCAGCGGAAAGACCGCCCGCCGCGTCGCCAGCACCGCCTGGTCCACCCGGTCCCCCGGGTCGTACCCGTCCTCCCAGGCCGCCCACGCCACCGGCCACCGCCCGTCCGTCATCCGCCCCGGCCCCAACTGCCGGGTCCGCGCGAAGACCTCCGCCCGCCACCCCTCCGGAACCACCGTCTCCGGCGCCACTTCCCGCCCCGCCGCGATCCCCACCAGATGCGCCCACGACCGCGGCACCACATCCACCACCGCGTAGCCACCCCCGCCGAGCGCCACCCACCGGCCCCCGGCATGCTCGTGCGCCAGCTCATGACAGGCGACCTGCACCGCCCGCTGGGCGTCCAGCGACACCGCCAGATGCGCCAGCGGATCCTCGAAATGCGTATCCGCCCCGTGCTGGGTCACCAGCACCTGCGGCCGGAACTCGGCCAGCAGCTCCGGCACCACCGCGTGAAAGGCCCGCACCCACCCCGCGTCCCCCGTCCCCGCGGGCAACGCCACATTCACCGCCGACCCCGCAGCGGCCCCCGCCGCCCCGGTCTCCTCCGGCCACCCGGTCTGCGGGAACAGCGTCCGGGGATGCTCATGCACCGAGATCGTCAGCACCCGGGGATCGTCCCAGAACGCCGCCTGCACACCGTCCCCGTGATGGACGTCCACATCGACATACGCGACCCGCTCCGCCCCCAGCTCCAGCAACCGCGCGATGGCCAGCGCCGCGTCGTTGTAGATGCAGAACCCCGAGGCCGCCCCGGGCATCGCATGATGCAGCCCACCCGCGAAGTTCACGGCGTGCGCCGCGTCCCCCCGCCACACCGCCTCGGCCGCCCCCACCGACAACCCGGCGATCAGCGCCGACGCCTCATGCATCCCGGCGAACGCCGGATCGTCCACGGTCCCCAGGCCGTACGACGGGTCCGCCGCGCGCGGATCCGCCGACGCGGCCCGCACCGCCGCGATGTAGTCCTCCCGGTGCACCAGCCGCAGCGTCGAGTCCCCGGCCGGCTTCGCCGACCGGACCTCCAGCGCCTGGTCCAGGCCCAGCGCCCCGACCAGTCGCCGGGTCAGATCCAGCCGGACCGGATCCATCGGGTGCTCGGGGCCGAAGTCATAGCCCGTTACCGCCTCGTCCCACATCAGCTGTGCGCGACCGCTCATGCCCGCCACCGTATCGGTCGCCCGGACCCTCGAACGACCGGGCGTACACCAACGTCACCAGCACCAGAACCATCGGCACGAGCATGGCCCCCCGATAGCTCCACACATCCCCCAGCGCCCCCACGAGCGGCGACCCGACCAGGAACCCGACGTAGTTGAAGACATTCAGCCGCGCCACCGCCGCGTCCGACGCGCCCGGGAACAACCGCCCGGCCGCCGCGAACGTCTGCGGCACCAGCACACACAGCCCCAGCCCCACCAGCGTGAACCCGAGCATCCCCAGCCAGGCCCCCGGCGCCCCCGCCACCACCGCGAACCCGCCCGCGGCCACCACCGCCCCACCCCGCACCACCACCACGGCCCCGAACCGCCGCACCCCGAAGTCCCCCATGGCCCGCCCCACCAGCGTCGTCACCATGTAGACGTTGTACGGCACGGTCGCCAACTGCTCCGACGCCCCCAGCACATCCTGCACGTACTTGGCACTCCAGTTGGAAACCGTGGAGTCCCCGATATACACGAACGTCATCACCAGACACAGCGGCAACAACGCCTTGAACACCACCCCGGACGCCCCCGAGTCCACACCCGGAGAACCCGGAGAACCCGGAGACCTGGGGGAACCCGAAGAACCGGGAGAACCAGGAGAACCGGGAGAACCCGCCCCCTTCTCCCCCCTCCCCCCATCCACATACCACCGGCTCCCCACCAGCGCCGTCGGCACCAGGACCCCCACCACCGGCAGATACGACACCCACAGCGCCAGCCCCCAGTACGCCCCCACCCACGCCAGCGAGGCCCCCAGAATCCCGCCCAGGCTGTACGCGGCATGAAACCCGAGCATGATGCTCCGCCCGTACGCCCGCTGCAGACTGACCCCGAGCATGTTCATCGAGGCGTCGAGAGCGCCCACCGCCAGCCCGAACACCGCGAGCGAGACGCCCAGTTCGACCATCCCCTCCCCGGCCCCCACCCCGGACAGCGCCAGCAGCACCACCGGTTGCGACCACCGCAGCACCGCGCTGGGCCGGACCCGCCGCACCAGCCGCTCGGTGACCACACTCCCGACCCCGGCCAGGATCGGCACGGCGGCCAGAAAGACCGGCAGCAGCGCGTCGGACACTCCGTACCGGTCCTGAACTGCCGGAATCCGCGTCACCAGCAGGGCGAACGCCACCCCCTGGGCGAAGAAGCCGAACGCCAGCGAAGCCCTACCGCGCCGCAGCACTTCCGTCATGGCGGCGAGCGTAGGGCCCTCAGCAGCCCCTGCCTACATCAAGCCAAAGATGAATTCCCCTCACCTTCCCCGCCTCACACCACCAGACCGACCAGCTCCCCCATCCCGAAGAACACCCTCCCGGCCCCCTCAAGCCGCTCAACAGGCGTCATCCCTGCGAACCCCACCACATCCATCCCCGCCGCGACCCCGGCCCGCACACCCAGCGCACTGTCCTCCACCACCACACACCGCTCCGGCGCCACCCCCATCACCCGAGCCGCATACAGAAACAGATCCGGCGCCGGCTTCCCCCGCCCCACATCCTCAGAACTGAAGATCCGCCCGTCGTCGAACCACCGGTCCAGCCCGGTGACCCGATGCCCCACCCTGATCCGCTCATGACTCCCCGACGAGGCAACGCAGTACGGCACCCCATCCGCCGTCAGCTTCTCCAGCACCTCCACCACCCCGTCGACCGGCCGCAACTCCCGCTCGAACGCGGCAAAGACCCGCTCATGCAGCACCTCATCGAACTCCGCCGGCAACCGCTCCCCGGTCCGCTCCAGAATCAGATCGTGCACCCGATGCACAGCGGCCCCCATGTAGTCCCGCAGAGAGTCCTCGTACGAGGTCGGATGCCCCAGCTCGGTCAGATACCCGGCGAGCAGCCGATTGGAGATCGGCTCGCTGTCGACCAGCACCCCATCGTTGTCAAAGATCACAAGGTCATAGCGCATACAACGACCTTAAACTCCCCGGAAACGCAGAAGAGCCCCATACCCGAAGGTATGAGGCTCTTCCTAAAATTTGTTCGGCGGCGTCCTACTCTCCCACCGGGTCCCCCCAGCAGTACCATCGGCGCTGTAAGGCTTAGCTTCCGGGTTCGGAATGTAACCG
>NZ_JBEXLA010000044.1:0-80849 GCF_040609715.1 Streptomyces sp. NPDC004610
ACCCCCAACAAACTTCAAGCCATATACTTAATTAAATATTTATGATTTTTTTTATTTTTTTGCTCCTTTCCCCGGGCGGCCCCGCCCCCCCCCCCCCACTTCTCACGTCCCGTCCCCCTTCCCCCCGTCCCCCGTACGTCGAGGAGCCCGTCCATGTCCACCACAACGCCCGGACCCAGCCAGGAACTCGGGGCCTTTCTGCGGGCCCACCGCGAGCTGCTGAAACCGGCCGATGTGGGGCTGACCGCGACGCCCCGGCGGCGTACCCCGGGGCTGCGCCGGGAGGAGGTGGCGTCGCTGTCGGGGGTCGGACTGGCCTGGTACACCTGGCTGGAGCAGGGCCGGGTGACCGCCTCGCGGCAGGTGCTCACCTCGGTGGCGCGGGCGCTCAGGCTGGACGCGGCCGGGCTGCGGCACGCGATGCGGCTGGCCGGGTACCACGAGCCGGTGACGCCGGACGGCGCCGGGGGCGGGCTGGCCGCGACGGTGCGGCCGGTGCTGGACTCCTGGCCGTCGAGCCCGGCCGTGCTGCTGGACCGGCACTTCGATCTGCTGGCCTGGAACGCGGCCTGGGCGGCGCTGTGGGGCAGCCCGGAGGCGGTTCCGGCGGACCGGCGCAATCTGATGTGGCTGATGGTGGCAGATCCCCGGCTGCGGACGGTGCTGCACGACTGGGAGCCGCTGGCCATGAACATCTTCCAGCACTTCCGCGCCCAGGCCGGTCCCGCGCTGGCCGATCCGCGCACCGGGGAGCTGTACGAGCGTCTCGCCGAGGACGCGCCGGAGCTGAGCCACTGGTGGGGCTGCCACTCGGTGGCGGAGCTGACCGCCCGCTCGGTGACCGTCGAGCCGCCCGGCGGTGAACCGACCGCGCTGTCCCTGTCGTCGTTCCATCCGGTGGACGACCCGTCGGCGCTGGTGCTGCTGTTCACCCCGCTCACCGAGGCGGACCGGGAGCGGATGACGGAGCTGTGCCGGCGCCCGCTGCGGTCGGTGCCCCGTGACACGGGAGACCGGCGGGCGGGCTGAACCCGTCCGCCGGTCGGCATCGGTACCGTCCGGGTCCGGTCAGGGCACGGCGGGCTCCCCCGCCGGCCGTGTCCCGGCGGTGCGGCGCAGTCCGCCGGTCACCGCGAGGGCCGCCCCGGCGGCCACCAGGGCGAGCCCGCCCCCGGCGATCAGGGTGGCGAGGGCGGTGTCGTCGAACGCGCCGACCGCCCAGGCGCCGAGCCCGGTCCCGGCGTACATGGTGGAGGTCAGCCAGGCGCTGGAGGTGGCCCGCAGATCGGGGGCGGCGGTCCCGGCCAGGGTCTGCTGATCGGTGACGAAGCCCCCGCTGGCGACGAACCAGAGGGTGACGCCGAGCAGCGCGAGCACGATGCCGGGGCCGACCGCGGACAGGGCGATCCCGGCCGCGAGCAGCAGCCCCCACAGCGGCAGCAGCGGCAGATGGTGGCGGCCTGCGGCCCGGTCCCGGTCGCCGAGCCGCCCGCCGAGCAGCGATCCGGCGACCGAGCCCGCGCCGACCAGGATCCCGACCAGCCCGAGCGCCGTCACCGACAGATCGAACCGCTGGACGAGGACCACCCCGAGGAAGGTGTACGCGCCGAGGTTCGCGGCGTGGAAGACGGTGTTGACGGTCAGCGCGCGGCGCAGCGCGGGATGGCGCCAGGCGGCGACGACGGAGGCGACGGCCCCCCGGGCGCTCCCCGCCTCCACCGCCCCGACCGGGTCGGCGCCGACCTGCCGCAGCAGCAGCGGGACGGCGGCCAGGGTGCCCAGCGCGAGCGCCCAGAACGCGGAGCGCCAGCCGGCCACCCCGGCCAGCAGTCCGCCGAGGGGGACGCCGATGACCTGGCCGCAGGAAAACAGGGCCATACCGAGGCCGAGGGCCCGGCCCCGCACCCGGTCGGGGGCGGTCTCGGCGATGTGGGCCCAGATGGCGGGGCCCGCCGCGGCGGCGGCGAGTCCGGCGACCGCGCGGGAGACGATCAGCGGCGCGAGGGAGCCGGAGAGCGCGGCGGCGGCGTTGGAGAGCAGGAACAGCGCGGTCCCGGCCAGCAGGGTGCGGCGGCGCCCGAAGCGGTCGCTGAGCAGCCCGAGGAAGGGCGCGCTGACGGCGTAGGCCAGCACATAGGCGGTGACGCTCTGGGCGGCGGCCGATTCGGAGACGTCGATGTCGTCGGCGATGGTCGGCAGCAGCGGGGAGACGAGGAAGGTCTCGGTGCCGAAGAGGAAGAGGAGCAGGAAGACCCCGGCGTACCGCCACCGGGGGAAGGACTCCTTGGAGGACTGGTCGGGTCCGGCCGCCGGCCCGGCGGGCGGACCCGTTCGTCCGCTGGCGCTCACGCTGCATCACTCGCTTTCCAGGGGTGTGGTCGGGACCCGCCCATGGTTTCCGCGGGGTGCGGCGGCAACCAGTCAGGCGTTCGTCCTGTGACCGGCACTCACAGGGAAGCGGGGGCGGCGGTCAGCGCGGCCGGGCCTCGATCAGCGGGGACCAGTCGATGCTGTCGGCGGGCGCGGGCTCCTCGGGGTAGCGCGGGCTGATGATGCGGGGGAGGTCGGCGAGGGCGCGGTCGCGGACCTCGGTGTCGATGTCGAGGATGCGGCAGGCCATGTCGATGAGCAGGTCGAACATGCCGTCCTCGTCGAGGGAGTCATGGGCCATCAGGACATGGATGGCGGCGCCGTCGGCCAGGGACATCAGGATGAGGCTGACCCGCTCGGCGGGGATGGCGGTGCTGAAGTCGCCGGTGCGCACCCCGCCGTCGATGGCCGTGCGGAACGGCTCCTGCCAGCGCTCGTAGACATCGCGGGCGTAGGTCTGGAGGGTCTCGTCGCGGTTGGCGGCGGACCAGAACTCGATCCAGAACGACCAGCGCTTGGTGAACGGGGCCCAGCCGGCGACCTGGAAGCGCAGCAGCGCGAAGAGCCGGCGCACCGGGTCGGGTTCGCGTTCGGAGACCGACCGCCAGGTGGCGAGGGTCAGCTCCAGCATGGAACTGATCGTCTCGCTGATCAGCTCCTCGCGGCGCCGGAAGTAGTGCTGGACCAGTCCGAGGGAGACACCGGCCTGTTCGGCGATGTCCTTGAGCCGGGCGCCGTCCACTCCGTTGCGGCAGATCACTTCGCTGGCCGCGCTGATGAGTTGGAGGCGGCGCAGGTCCTTGAGATCGACCTCGGCCATGTGTGTGTGCCCTCCCGGGGTGTCAACGAGTTGGCCCGAGGGTATTGCCAAGCGCGAGCCGGTGGCAATAATAAGCGCATATTGCCACTTCAGCGGTTGTCACCCCCGGACATCTCCGGATGCCTCTGGATATCTCCGGATATCTCCGGATGTCATCCGATGTCACCCGACATCACCTGACGTCCGGGGCACACCTGACACCGCCCCGCCATTTCCCGGCTGGAGGACCGACCGTGCAGATACCTTCGCGCTGTCTCGGCGCGGCGGCGCTCGCCGCCGCGCTGACCCTGATCACGACCGCCTGCTCCACCGGTTCCGGCTCCACCGGGAGCGGCTCCGGCAGCCTCACCTTCACCTCGTACGGCAGCGGCTACCAGAAGGCGCAGGCCACGGCCTGGCTGGAGCCCTGGGCCAAGGAGGCCGGCGTCAAGGCGGTCGAGGACCAGCCGACCGACTACGCCAAGATCAAGACGATGGTCGACGCCGGACGCGTCACCTGGGACGTCGTCGACACCGAGCCCTTCTTCCCGGTGGGGGCGTGCGGGAAGTACGCCGAGAAGCTGGACTTCACGAAGATCGACAAGTCCAAGTTCCCCGAGGGCACGGTCAGCGACTGCGCGGTGCCGGACGCGATGTACTCCCTGGTGCTGGTCTACGACCCGGAGAAGTACAAGGACACACCGCCGACCTCGGTCGCCGACTTCTTCGACACCGAGAAGTTCCCCGGCAAGCGGCTCGCCCCCGGGTTCGCCACCGGCGGCTCCATGGAGGCCGCGCTGCTCGCCGACGGGGTCACCCCGGACCAGCTCTACCCGCTGGACTACGACCGCGCCTTCGGCAAGCTCGACACCCTCGGCGACGACCTCGCCTTCTGGGAGACCTCCGCGCAGAGCCAGCAGGCCCTGGAGTCCAAGCAGGCCGATATGGCCCTGGTCTGGTCGGGCCGCGCCTACATGGCCGCGAAGAACGGCTCCGCCTATACGCCGGTGTGGGAGGACAACATGCTGGCGTACGCCGTGCTGATGGTGCCGAAGGGGGCGCCGAACAAGGATCTGGCGATGGACTTCATCGCGTATGCGACCAGCGCCGGTCCGCAGTCCGCGTTTGCCGAGGACCAGCCCTACGCCGCGGTCAATTCCGATGCGAAGCCTGAGCTGGACGCGGTGGCGGAGGAGTGGAACACGGCTCGCGCCGATATCCAGGAGAAGGGGTTCTATCAGGACGTGGCCTGGTGGGCGGAGAACCAGGATGCGGCTACGGAGAAGTGGACTGCGTGGGCTACCGGGTGAGGGGGGATTCACCGTTGCCGAGTGCGGGTTGAGTGTGGCTGGTCGCGCAGTTCCTCCCCCAGAGGGGGTACCCCCAGCGCCCCCAAAGATGCCCGCGCCGCAGCGACCCGCGTTCCCTCTCGCCGCTTCTCAGAAATGAGGAAGACCGTCATGACCGATCTGCTGGCCGGAGCCGCCCGAGCACCCAGCGCTCCGGTGCGCAAGAGGCGAGGGGTCATCGACCGGACGGCACTGCTCCTGCTCCCCGCCCTCCTCGTGCTGCTCGTGTTCTTCGGGTATCCGCTCGTGGACATCGTGCGGCAGGCGTTCACCGAACCCGAGGTGGGGCTCGGGAACTTCCGGGAGCTGCTGGCCGATCCGACGACCGCCCGGGTGATCGTCCGGACGCTGGTGATGGCGCTGGTCGTCGCCGTGACCACACTGCTGCTGGCGTATCCGTACGCGTATCTGATGACGGTGACCGGGCCGAAGGCGCGGGCCGTGCTGATGGCGTTGGTGCTGCTGCCGTTCTGGACGAGTCTGATGGCGCGGAACTTCGCCTGGATCGTGCTGCTCCAGGACGGCGGGCCGCTCGGGATGCTGGGCTCGCTGTTCGGGCGGGACGGGCGCGGGCTGCTCGGCTCCGCGCCCGGCGTCGCCATCGGCATGATCCAGGTGCTGCTGCCCTATATGGTGCTGCCGCTCTACAGCGTGATGAGCGGCATCGACCGGCGGCTGATGAGCGCGGCCTCGGGGCTGGGCGCGTCGAAGGTGACCTGTTTCCGGCGGATCTATCTGCCGCTGTCACTGCCCGGGGTGATCTCCGGGACGACCCTGGTGTTCGTGCTGGCCCTCGGCTTCTATGTCACGCCGAAGCTGCTCGGCTCGCCCAAGGAGTCGATGGTGGCGCAGGTCATCGGCACCAAGGTGGAGAAGCTCCTCGACTTCGGCGGCGCCGGTGCCTTCTCGGTGCTGCTGCTCGCCATCACCGCGCTGCTGCTGCTCCTGGTGGCTCGGGTGAGCCGGGCGGGCGCGGCGCTGGGGCTCTCCGGGACCGGTCACGGCAGGGCGGAGGACTGACCATGGACGACAACTCCCTGTTCCGCGGGGGCCTGGGGCTGCGGCTGTGGGCGACGCTGGTGGGCGCGCTGCTGGTGGCGCCGACGCTGGTGGTCATCCCGCTGTCCTTCACCGGCAGGCGCAGCTTCGCCTTCCCGCCGGAGAACTGGTCCCTGGAGTGGTACCGGACCTTCTTCACGGACCCGGTGTGGCGGGACTCGCTGCTCACCTCGCTCCAGATCGCCCTGGCCGTCGCCGTGCTGGCCACCGTGCTGGGCACGCTCGCCGCGCTCGCCCTGGACCGGGGGCGCATCCCCGGCAAGGGGCTGATCAACGGGCTGCTGATGGCCCCGATGGTGGTGCCGCAGATCGTGGCCGCCATCGCCGTGTACGCGGCCTTCCTCAACTGGGGGCTGGCCGGGACCGCGATCGGGTTCGTCGTCGCGCACACCGCGCTCGCCGTGCCGTTCGTGGTGGTCGCCGTCTCCACCAGTCTGCGCGGCTACGACCGCCGGCTGGACCGGGCCGCCGCCATGCTGGGCGCGAGCCCGCTGACCACCTTCCGCCGGATCACCGCCCCGCTGATCGCGCCGGGGGTGCTGTCGGGCGCGGTGTTCGCCTTCGTCACCTCGCTCGACGAGGTGGTCATCGCCTTCTATCTCCAGAGCCCGACCCTGCACACCCTCCCGGTGACCATGTTCAGCAGCGTCACCGTGGAGACCGATCCGACGATCGCCGCCGCGTCGAGCATCGTGCTCGTCGCCACGACCGCGCTCATCCTGCTGCCGCAACTGCTGCGCCGCACCGGGCGCGAGGGGAAGCACTGACATGCCCGACACCACCGGTACCGTCCCCGGCCGCGCCACCACGGCCGGCGGGCCCGCGACGACGTCCGGCGCCGCCGTCCGGCTGCGCGAGCTGACCAAGCGGTACGGCTCGCGCGCCGCCGTCGACCGGGTGTCCCTGGACATCGAGACCGGGGAGTTCATGACCTTCCTCGGCCCGTCCGGCTCCGGCAAGACCACCACCCTCAACATGATCGCCGGGTTCACCACCGCGACCGAGGGTGCCATCACGGTCGACGGCGCCGATGTGGCCGCGCTCCCGCCGCACAGGCGGGACCTGGGCATGGTCTTCCAGCACTACGCCCTCTTCCCGCATCTGACCGTGGCCCGCAACATCGCCTTCCCGCTGGAGCAGCGCAAGGTGGCGAAGGCGGAGATCGGGCGGCGGGTGGCCGAGGCGCTGACGATGGTCCAGCTCGACGGCATGGCCGACCGGCTGCCCCGCCAGCTCTCCGGCGGCCAGCAGCAGCGGGTGGCGCTGGCCCGCGCGGTGGTGTTCAACCCCCGGGTGCTGCTGATGGACGAACCGCTGGGGGCGCTGGACAAGAAGCTGCGCGAGCAGCTCCAGGGCGAGATCTCCCGGATGCACCGGGACCTCGGCATCACCTTCGTGTTCGTCACCCACGACCAGGAGGAGGCGCTCGCCCTCTCCGACCGGATCGCCGTCTTCAACGAGGGCCGCATCGAACAGGTCGGCACCCCGGAGGAGCTGTACGAGGCTCCGGCGACACTGTTCGTGGCCCGGTTCCTCGGCGAGTCCAATGTGTTCACCGGGCACTGCCGCACCCCGGGTGTGCTGAGCGGCCCGGACGGTGACCTGCCGGTGCCGTCCGGCGCGACGGCGGGACCCGCGGAGGTCGCCCTGGTCGTCCGCCCGGAGCGGATGCGGCTGCTGGCGTCGGGCGCCCCGGTGCCGGCCGGCCATCACCATCTGGACGGCACGGTCACCGAGACCGTCTACTTCGGCGCCCATCGCCGGGTCGCCGTCGACCTGCCCGGCGGCCACCGCCTCCAGCTCCGCGAACCGGCCGGGCAGGAGCAGCCCGCCGTGCCGGGGACGGCGGCGCGGGTGGTCTGGGCGGTGGAACGGTCCGCCCTGGTCCCGGTCGGCCCCTAGAACCAACCCCGAACACCGAGAACGCCCGACTCCCCACTCCCGACTCCAAGGAGCCCCCATGTCCTCCCCCGACCCCACCCGTGTGCCCCCCAGCGTCGTCGCCCTCTCCGATGTCCCCGTCACCCCGGCCGCCGAGGCGGTCACCCGGGTGCGGATCGCCCGTGCCATCACCAAGGGCCGCAACGGCTCCGATCTGATGCTCGGCGCCGCCTGGATGGACCCCGGTGAGAAGACCAACGTCTGGTCGTCCCGCTCCGCCGACGACACCGGCGACGGCGACCACTGGTACGGCCCGGTCGAGGAGACCTACTTCATCATCCGCGGGCAGCTCCGGCTGACCTGGGACGAGGGCCACTTCGACCTGGGCCCCGAGGACTGCGTCTATCTCGCGCCGGGCTGGACCTACCACCTGGAGAACACCGGCGACGAACCGGCCTTCTTCACCTACTCGATGACCCCCTCGCAGGAGTGACCGGAGCACCCGTATGAACGACCGTATCCATGTCTTCTGGGACGCCCGCGTCCTCGACCACGACACCGGCTCCGGCTTCTGGGAGGCCGCCCCCTCCGCGCTGCTCGCCGAGCCCGAACTCCATCCCGAGAGCGCGCCCCGGATCCGCAATATGAAGGCGGTCCTGGAGCGCGGCCCGGTCGCCGACGCCGTCGTCTGGCGCCCCGGCCGCCTCGCCACCGAGGCCGAACTCACCACCGTCCACAGCCCGTCGTACGTACGTCAGGTGCGGGAGCTGACCGAGCGGGGCGGCACCCGGCGGCACTGGCTGACCTCGACCACCACCGTCGCGCCCGGCTCCTGGGAGCCGCTGCTCGCCGCCGCCGGGACCTGTCTGGCCGCGGTGGACGCCGTCCTGGACGGGGACTGCCGGACGGCGTACGCGCTGGTGCGGCCCCCGGGGCATCACGCCCAGCCGGAACAGGCCGACGGCTACTGCGTGTTCGGGCACGCGGCGCTGGCCGCACAGCGGGCCCGGGAGCGGGGCGTCGAGCGGGTCGCGGTGGTGGACTGGGACGTCCATCACGGCAACGGCACCCAGGAGTGCTTCTACGACCGCCCCGATGTGCTGACCGTCTCCCTGCACATGGCGCACGGCGCCTGGGGGGCCAGCCATCCGCAGACCGGCGGCCCGGAGGAGCTGGGGCGCGGGGCCGGGCTCGGGCACAACATCAATGTCGCGCTGCCGGTCGGGGCCGGGGACCGGGCGTACGCGGACGCCTTCGAGCGGGTGGTGGCGCCGGTGCTGCGGGCGTTCCGGCCGGGGCTGATCGTGGCCGCCTCCGGGCAGGACGCCTCCGCCTTCGACGCCAATGGGCGGCACAACGTCACCATGGCCGGGTTCCACCGCCTCGGCACCCTGCTGGGCGAGCTGGCCGGTGAACTGACCGATGGGCGGCTGGTGCTGACCCAGGAGGGCGGCTACGCCCGCAGCTACGCCGCCCACTGTCTGCACGCCACCGTGGAGGGACTCCTCGGCCGCCCGGCCTCACTGGCCGACCCGATCGCGTACGTACCGGACGACATCCACCGGGGTGACACCGCGATCGAGCGGACCCGCACGGCCCTCGCGCCCCACTGGCCGACCGCCTTCTGACTCCCCCTTCACCTCCTTCCCTTCCGAGAGGTCACCATGGAACTCCCCTTCGGCCTGCCCACCTACGACGACCGGCTGCGCCGGGTGCGGGCCCGGATGACCGCGCAGGGCCTGGACGGACTGGTCGTCAGCATGCCCGACGTCGTGCACTGGCTGACCGGCGTCAGCTCGGTCGGCTACCTCTGGCCGCAGGCCCTGGTCATCGACACCGGCGACGGCGAACCCGAGTACATCACCCGCACCACCGAGGAGCCGGGCGTGCACGCCCTGTCCTGGCTGCGCGCCCCCCGGGTGTACGACATCGCCACCGAGGACGCCGTCGAGGTGATCGCCGACTCGATTCGTCAGCGGGGCCTGGACAAGGCCGCCGTCGGGATCGAGCTGGGCGCGTTCACCCTGCTGCCGGGCAACTGGGACCGGCTGCGGGCGCTGCTGCCCGAGGTGCGCTGGGTGGACGCCACCGATCTGGTGCCGGAGGAGCGGCTGATCAAGTCACCGGCGGAGATCGCCTATCAGACGCAGGCCGCCGAGATGGCCGACTACGCCATGGAGCGGGTGTTCGCCGCCGTACGGCCAGGGATCTCGGAGACCGAGCTGGCCGGGGTGGCGAGTCTGGCGCTGGGTGAGGCGGGCAGTGAGTTCGCGGCGATCCCGCCGATGGTGGTGTCCGGGGAGCGCAGCGCCATGGTCCACGGCATGGCCTCGCGGCGCACGCTGTCGCGCGGCGATGTGGTGTGCGTGGAGTTCGCGGGGGTGGTGCACCGGTACCACGCGGTGCTGATGCGGACGGCCGTGGTGGGCGAGCCGACGCCCCGGGTGCGGGAGGTCGCCGCGTGCGTGGGCCGGGCCACCGAGGCCGCCATCGCCGCCGCCGGTCCCGGCGCGTCCGCGCCCGCCCCGGACGACGCCTGCAACGCGGTGCTGGCCGAGCTGGATCTCGTACGGCGTCGCTGTCATCGCATCGGGTACAGCCTCGGGGTGGCCTATCCGCCCGGGTGGCTGGAGCCGATGACGCTGGTCGAGGGCGATCCGCACCTGCTGGCGCCCGGCATGTCCTTCACCGTGGAGCCCAATCTGCATCTGCCCGACGAAGGGTTCGGGATCAAGATGGGCGACACCGTGCTCTGCACCCCGGACGGGGCGCGCAGCATGTCCCGGCTCCCGCACACCCTGCACATCGCCTGACGGCACCCCCCTACCCGAAGTGGAGTTGTTCCCGTGACCGTGAGCGTCCCCTACGCCGACGCGCTCGCCGAGGCGCTGCCGCGCAGCCACTGGCTCGACAGCCCGGACGCGCCCGCGCCCCGCCCCGCCCTGACCGGTGACACGGTCTGTGATCTCGCCGTGGTCGGCGGGGGGTTCACCGGGCTGTGGACCGCGCTGCTCGCCAAGGAGCGCGACCCGTCGCAGGATGTCGTCCTGGTCGACGCCCGCACGGCGGGCTGGGCCGCGTCCGGCCGCAACGGCGGCTTCGTCTCCTCCAGCCTCACCCACGGCCTCGGCAACGGCGCCGAACGCTGGCCGGAGGAACTCGCCGAGCTGGAGCGGCTGGGCCTGGAGAACCTGGACGAGATCCAGGAGACCCTGACCCGGTACGGCATCGACTGCGGCTTCCGCCGGGACGGCAAACTGTGGGCCGCGACCGAGCCGCACCAGGTGGAGGAGGTCAAGGCGCTGTGCCGGCTGGCCGCCGCGCACGGCCGGAAGATCGACTTCCTGACCGGTGCGGAGATCCGCGCCGAGGTCCACTCCCCCACCTTCCTCGCGGGCGCCCACGACCGCGAGGGCTATGCCCTCACCGACCCGGCCCGGCTGGTGTGGGGCCTGCTCGACGCCTGTGTGAAGGCGGGCGTCCGGGTGTACGAGAACACCCCGGTGCGGCGGCTGCGGGAGGGCGTCGGCACCCCGGCCGTCCTCCTGGAGACCCCGTACGGCCGGATCGGCGCCCGGCGCACGGCGCTGGCCACCAATGTCTTCCCGTCCCTCCTCAAGCGGCTGCGCCTGTACACCGTCCCGGTCTACGACTACGTCCTGACCACCGAGCCGCTCACCGAGGCCCAGCTCGACTCGATCGGCTGGCGCGGCCGGCAGGGCATGTCCGACCTGGGCAACCAGTTCCACTACTTCCGCCTCACCGACGACCGCCGCATCCTGTGGGGCGGCTACGACGCCATCTACCACTACGGCAGCGGGCTGCGCGACGAACTCGACCAGCGCCCGGAGACCTTCGCCCGGCTCGCGGAGCACTTCTTCACCACGTTCCCGCAGCTCGCGGGCGTGCGGTTCAGCCACGCCTGGGGCGGCGCCATCGACACCTGCACCCGCTTCACCGCGTTCTACGGCACCGCCCTCGGGGGCCGGGTCTCCTACGCCCTCGGCTACACCGGGCTCGGGGTCGCCGCCAGCCGGTTCGGCGGCCAGGTGATGCTGGACCTGCTGTCCGGGCGGGAGACCGAGCGGACCCGGCTGCGGATGGTGCGCACCAAGCCGCTGCCGTTCCCGCCGGAGCCCGCGCGCTACGCAGGGGTGGAGCTGACCCGGCGCTCCCTGGACCACGCCGACCGCAACGGCGGCCACCGCAATCTGTGGCTGCGCACCCTGGACCGGTGCGGGCTGGGCTTCGACTCCTGAACGGGCGGCGCCCGGCACCCCGGTGCTGAAGGATGCGGTAGGTGCCGATATCTCACACCGCCCTGCGCGACGCGGTCCGGGATCTGCTGCTGTTCGCCTGGCTCCAGACCCGCTGCTGCGCCTTCGCCATCGCCCTGCTGCTCGGGGTCGCCGTCTCCGATGTCCTGCCCGGCCTCCCGCTGGCCCGCTACGACGTGCTCCTCGCCTACGCGGTGGGGCTGACGGTGCTGTTCTGGGCGCGGGGCTGGGAGACGTCCCGGGACGTGGCGGTCATCGCGGTGTGCCACGCGGTGGGGCTGGCCTTCGAGATCGTCAAGGTGGCACAGGGGTCGTGGAGCTACCCGGAGCCGGGGGTGCTGAAGCTGGCGGGGGTGCCGCTGTACGGGGGCTTCCTGTACGCGGCGCTGGGCAGCTATGTGTGCCGGGCGTGGCAGCTGATGGATCTGCAACTGGTGGGCTACCGGCCCCGGTGGACGGCGGTGGTGGCGGCGGGCGTCTATCTCAACTTCTTCTCCCACCACTGGCTCCCCGACGCACGCGGCCCGCTGGCGGCACTGCTGCTGATCACGCTGACCGGCACCACCGTCCACTACACGGTCGGCACCCGGCAGTTGCGGATGCCGCTGGCGCTGGCGTTCGTCCTGATCGGGTTCTTCCTGTGGATCGCCGAGAATCTCGCCACCTACAGCGGCGCCTGGCGCTATCCGCACCAGCTGGACGGCTGGGAGCCGGTGGCGGTCACCAAGTTCGGGGCGTGGGCGCTGCTGGTGAGTGTGACGTTCGTACTCGCGGCGGCGAGCCGGGGCGGGCGCCCGCTGCCGGAGGCCGCGCCGGTTCAGGTGGCGCGGGCGGTGACGAGCCCCGACTCATAGGCGAACACCACCAGTTGGGCCCGGTCGCGGGCGCCCAGCTTGGTCATGGCCCGGCTGATGTGGGTCTTCGCGGTGAGGGGGCTGATCACCATGTGGGCGGCGATCTCCTCGTTGGTCAGTCCGCGCGCGGCGAGCGCGGTGACCTCGCGTTCGCGGCGGGTGAGATGACCGAGGCCGGGCGCGGTGGCCCGGTCGGGCGGCCGGGCGACGAACTCACCGATGAGGGTGCGGGTGACGGACGGCGAGAGCAGCGCCTCACCCCCGGCGACCACCTCGATGGCCTGGAGCAGTTCGGCGGGTTCGGTGTCCTTGAGCAGAAACCCGCTGGCCCCGGCGCGCAGCGCGTCGAAGACATAGGCGTCGAGCCCGTAGTTGGTGAGGATGACGACCCTGACGGCGGTCAGCTCCGGGTCGGCGGCGATCAGGCGGGTCGTCTCGATGCCCGTCATCACCGGCATCTGCACATCGACCAGCGCGATGTCCGGCACGGTGGTCCGGATCAGCGCGAGGCCCTGCTCGCCGTCGGCGGCCTCGCCGACCACCTCGATACCGTCCTCGGCCTCCAGCAGCGCCCGGAACCCGGCCCGCATCAGCGCCTGGTCGTCCACCAGCGCGACCCGGATCACCGGACGCCCTCCAGATCGGCGGCCCGGCCCCGCCCCGCGCTCTCGCCGGGGTCCAGGGGCAGTTCGGCGCGGACCGCGAAGCCGCCCTCGGGGCGCGGCCCGGTCAGCAGGGTGCCGCCGAGGGCGGTGACCCGCTCGCGCATCCCGGTGAGCCCGGTGCCGGGCCGGGGCGGACGGTCCGGGTCGGCGGCGCCGTCGTCGTCGACCCGGACGGTGAGGCGGGCGGGGCCGTAGTCGAGGCGGACCCGGATCTCGGCGGGTCCGGCGTGCCGGGCGGCATTGGTGAGGCACTCCTGCACGATCCGGTAGGCGGCGCGCTCGACGGGCGGGGGCAGCGGGCGTTCGGCGCCGGTCACGGCGAGGCCGACGGTCAGCCCGGCCGCGCGGGCCCGCTCGATCAGCAGGGCGGGGCTGCCGGGGGCTTCGTCGGTGCGCAGCACCTCCAGGGTGGCCCGCAGTTCGCGCATGGCCTCGCCCCCGGCCTCCTGGATGGCGAGCAGCGCGGGCGGCACCTCCTCACCGCGCTTGCGGGCCAGATGGACGGCCACGCCCGCCTGGAGCTTGACGATGGAGATGCTGTGGGTGAGCGAGTCATGGAGTTCGCGGGCGATCCGCAGCCGCTCCTCCCCGGCGCGGCGCAGCGCCGCCTCCTCCCGGGTCCGCTCGGCCTCCAGCGCCCGCTGCTCGGTCTGCCTCAGATACGCCTGCCAGTTGCGGTCGGCGAGCCCGGTGACGACCGCGCACAGGAACCAGCCCGCGAGCAGCGCCGCCTTCTCGGCGATCTCCCGCCCGCCGGGCCCGGTCAGCACGAACCCGGCGAGGAACAGCCCGCCCGCCGCAGCCCCCAGCGCCCGGTGCCCGGCCCGCGCGGCGATGTGCACGGCGGCCAGCACCGGCAGCGCGGCCAGCGGCCCCGGCCCGGCGTGCAGGACGTACCCCGTGCCCGCCGCCGTGGCCACCGCCAGCACGAACCGGGGCGCCGGCCGGTACAGCGCCAGCACCCCGCTCGCCACGGCGATCAGCGCCCAGTCGAGGGGGGTGGTACCGGCGTCGAAGGCGGCCGTGGTCGCCACCAGGGCGCCGACGACGGCCGCCAGGGCCGGATCGGCCGGACGGATCCGCTGCTCCCGCCGCTCACTCATGACCGCACCCTAGACGCCCGCGCCGCCCCCGGCGTCAGCCCTCGGGACAACTCCCGCACTACTCCCGGCGCAGTAGTCCCCGCCCCCGCCGCCCCACCGGAAGCAGCCGGAACCGCCACCGCCCGTACGACGCCCCGGACCCCTCGCGGCGGCCACAGTTGCCGCCATGACCTCATCCTTTCTGCACACCGAACCCCTGCCGCCCAAGTCGGCGAGCGGGCAGGTCGCCGAGGTGTACCGGCAGCTCGACCGGGACTTCGGCGTCGATGAACCGGCCACCTTCGTGGTCCTGTCCGCCGCCCCCGCGGTCCTCGCCCCGACCTGGGCGCTGATGCGCGAGTCGCTGCTCGCCGGGCCCGGTGACCGGACCGGGAAGGAGCTGGTGGCGCTGGGGGTGTCCCAGGCCAACCGGTGCCCGTTCTGCGTGACCGCGCACACGGTGCTGCTGCACGCCACCGGCGATCACGCGCTGGCCGAGCGGGTGGCGGGTGGGGGGACGCCCCGGGATCCGGGGCAGGCGCGGCTGCTGGAGTGGGGGCGGCGGTCCCGGACGCCGGGTGCTCCGCCCGAGCCGTGTCCCTTCCCGCGTGAGGAGGCGCCCGCCTATCTGGGGACGGCGCTGTCGTTCCACTTCATCAACCGGATCGCGTCGGCCCTGCTGAGGGAGACGGTGCTGCCGGGCGGGGTGGAGCGGTTCCGGGCGGTGCGTCATCTGGCGGGGCGGTCGCTGGCGTCGACGCTGCGCCGGGAGCCGGTGCCGGGGGCGTCGCTGGCGCTGCTGGACGGGGCTCCCGCCGGGCCGCCGCCCGCCTGGGCCGACGGGAGCCCGGTCGGCCCGGCCTACGCGGCGCTGCGCGCGGCGGCGCTGATGGGCGCGGGCCTGCTGGACGCCGACGACCAGCACCTCGTACGGGGCGTCCTGCGGGACTGGGACGGCACGCACCCCTCCCTGACCCAGCGGATCTTCCCGGGGCGGGCGGAGCGGCCGGGGGCACGGCTGGCGCTGCTGGCCGCGCTGGCGCCGTACCGGATCACCCCGGAGGATGTCGCGGCCTGGCGGCGGCCGGAGCACTCGGACCACTGTCTGGTGCATCTGGTGGCCTACGGGGCGTTCCTGGCGGTGGACCGGATCGAGTCGGCGTGGGAGGCGGGTGTGCGCCACCGGGACAACGCGGCGACATAACAGGGCACTCGGGGCGGTGTCCCCGGGATCGCGTCACCGGGCCGGTACGCAGCGAGTTCGCTCTTTCGTCCCACAGGGAGTCGTGTGACACTGGCGTCCCGTCCGCAGTGCGGACCCCGCTCCGCACCGTCCCCCCATGAGAAGTGTGCGCCGTGCGTTCTCTTCCGCTGCCGCTGGCCCTCACCGCGCGGCTCACCCCGGTGGCCGTGCTCGCCCTCGCGGGCTGGGCCATGGCATCCGGCCCCGACACCGCCCCCGTCGCCCGGGACAAACCCCCCGAGGAGACCGGCGGGCAGTCGGCCTCCGCCCCGTCCACCACGGCGGTCCCCAAGACCTACGCCGCCGCCCCGGCACCCTGCGACAGCGTCGCCGCGAAGACGGTGACCTCGCTGGTGCCGGGTGCGGAGGCGGCCGGGAAGGAGATCCCGTCGACGGACGCCGAGGTGCGCCGCACCTGTTCCTGGAACGCGCTCAAGGGCTATGACTACCGCTGGCTGGATGTCTCCTTCGAGGTGATGGAGACGGACGCCGACGCCGAGAAGTACTACAAACAGCGCGTCGGGGAGAAGGACGGCGGGGGCGACGTCCCCGGTCTGGGTGACGCCGCATATTCGGTTGTCAATCTCACCACCGAGGACGACCAGAAGACCCGGGAGGGCACGGTCGTGGCCCGCGCGGCCAACGCGCTGGTGATCATCACCTACAACGGCAGTGACTTCGAGTCGAAGGACGCGCCGAGCACCGACACCATCAACTCCGGTGCCATCAAGGCCGCGAAGGAGGCGGTGGCCGCCCTCCAGGACGCCGGGGCGTAGGCCCGGAGGGCGGCGGCCGGGTCATTCGGTGCGGCGCCGTCCGCCCATGAGGGCCACGTACACCAGCAGCGAGGTGCCCAGGCCGACGGCCCAGCCGTAGTCGGCGAGCGGCTGGAGGAACGGGATCAGCCCGTCCTCGGGGAACGGCCCGGAGCTGACGCCCTCCGCGTTCACCGTGGAGTACGAGCCGCCGACGGCCAGCAGCCCGCCGAGCGCGAAGGCGGCCAGCGCCCGCCAGTTCCAGCCGTTGGTGTACCAGTAGCGCCCGCCCGGGGTGTAGAGATCGGCCAGATGCAGCACCGTACGGCGGATGATCCAGTAGTCGGCGATGAGGATCCCGGCGACCGTGCCCAGCAACCCGCCGACCACGCCGAGCCACGTGAAGATATAGAACTCGGGCGTCGAGATCAGCTTCCACGGGAAGATCAGGATGCCGACGACCCCGGTGATCAGCGCGCCGGTACGGAAGTTGATGAGCCGCGGGGCGAGATTGGCCAGGTCGTAGGCGGGTGAGACGACATTCGCCGCGATGTTCACGGACACCGTCGCGACCAGCACGGTGATCAGCGCGAACAGCAGCCCGAAGGGGTTGTCGGCGCGGGCGGCGAGCTCCACCGGGTCCCAGATCGCGGTGCCGTAGACCACCTCGGAGCCGGAGGTGACCAGCACCGCGAGGATCGCGAACAGGGTCATGGTGGTGGGCAGACCCAGGGACTGGCCCCAGGTCTGGGCGCGCTGGCTGGCGCCGAAGCGGGTGAAGTCGGGGATGTTCAGCGAGAGCGTCGCCCAGAAGCCGATCATGCCCATGAGGGACGGGAAGAAGACCGGCCAGAAGTCCGGGCCCCACCCGAGCTGCGACTCCTGGGACAGCAACTGGCCGAACCCGTCCGCCTTCACCGCGATCCAGATCAGCAGCACGAACGCGCCGACGATGACAAAGGGCGCGGCCCAGTTCTCGAAGTGCCGCAGAAAGTCCATGCCCCGGTAGATGATCGCGATCTGGAGCGCCCAGAACAGCAGGAAGCACAGCCACAGCGGCCAGGGATTCCCGGCGATCTGCCCGGCGTTCTCCCAGTTCCCGCCGGTCAGTTTGGAGCCGAGGGCGAAGATACCGCTGCCGCCGATCCAGGTCTGGATGCCGAACCAGCCGCAGGCCACCGCCGCCCGGATCATCGCCGGGACATTGGCCCCGCGCAGCCCGAAGGAGGCACGGGCCAGCACCGGGAACGGGATGCCGTACTTGGGTCCGGCATGCCCGGTGGCCAGCATCGGCAGCAGCACGATGATGTTGGCCAGGGCGATGGTGAACACCGCCTGCTTCCAGTCCATACCGAGCGCGACCAGCCCGGACGCCAGGGTCCAGCTGGGGATGCAGTGCGCCATGGAGATCCACAGCGCGGCGAAGTTGTAGGTGGTCCACTTGCGTTCGGAGACCGGGACGGGCCTCAGATCGTCGTTGGCGAAGCGGCTGTCGGTGGGGAAGGCGCCGGGGACGAGTTCTATCCGGCCACCGGCGTCGGTGGTCTGGGTGGTGATCCGGTTGGTGGTCCGGGCGGTGGCGGGCTGGGAGGCGGGCGACCCCGTCGGAACTGTGTCGGTCATGGGCAGGCCAATCAGCGAGGGGAGCGGATGGGAGAGGCCGTGCGGGATGGCCCCGCCGCCCCTCCCCGGGACGGCGGGGGGAGGGGGCGGCGGGCGGTGGGGGGTCGGTGCCGTGTGCGCGGTGCGGTGTGTTGTCTTGTGTTGCGGTGCGGTGCGTGTCTTGTGTTGCGGTGCGGGGAAGCGGGGAGAGGTGCGGGTCAGCCGGCGTTGAGTGCCGGGATGACCCGGTCGCCGTACGCGTCGATCACCGTCTCCTGCGCGTCGTGCATGTCGTAGACGGCGAACTGGTCGACGCCCAGCTCGCGCAGCGCGGTGAGTTTCTCGATGTGCTTCTCGACCGGGCCGATCAGACAGAACCGGTCGACGATCTCGTCCGGCACGAACGCGGTGTCGGGGTTGTCGGCGCGCCCGTGGTGGGAGTAGTCGTAGCCCTCGCGGGCCTTGATGTAGTCGGTGAGTTCCTCCGGTACGGCGGCGGAGTGGGCGCCGTACTTGGACACCAGGTCGGCGACATGGTTGCCGACCATCCCGCCGAACCAGCGGCACTGCTCACGGGCGTGGGCGAGCGCCTCGGGCGAGTCGTCCTCGGTGACATAGGCGGGGGCGGCGACACAGATGGTCACCTCGGACGGATCGCGCCCGGCGGCGACGGCCGCGTCCTTGACCGCCTTCACCATGTACTCGGTGAGATACAGATCGGCGAGCTGGAGAATGAACCCGTCGGCCTCCTCACCGGTCATCTTCAGCGCCCTGGGCCCGTACGCCGCCATCCAGACGGGGAGGTGGGCGCCCGGCTTGATCCAGGGGAACTTGACCGTCGCGCCGCCGCCGAGGTCGGCCTCGTCGCCGCGGCCGAGTGCCCGGATGACCTTCATGGCGTCGCTGATCCGGGCCAGGGTGTTGGGCTTGCGTCCGGCGACCCGCATCGCGGAGTCACCGCGCCCGATACCGCAGATGGTGCGGTTGCCGAACATGTCGTTGAGGGTGGCGAAGGTGGAGGCGGTGACCTCCCAGGTGCGGGTGCCCGGATTGGTGACCATCGGGCCGACCGTCAGCCGCTCGGTCCGGGCGAGGATCTGGCTGTAGATGACGAACGGCTCCTGCCACAGCACGGCGGAGTCGAAGGTCCAGCCATGGGTGAAGCCGTTCCGCTCGGCCCGCTGCATCAGGTCGACGACCCGTGACGCGGGTGGGTCGGTCTGGAGGACGAGTCCGAAGTCCATGAGCGCCCCTCCTAGATGAGGTACTGACAGGTGGAGCGGGGGGTGTACACACCGTGCCCGGCACGGCCCGTGTACTCCCGCTCGGTGATCACGGGCACGCCCCGCGAGAACACCGTCTCGACCCGGCCGGTGACCCGCTTGCCCTCGTACGCCGAGTAGTCGACGTTCATGTGCTGGGTCTCCA
Organism: Streptomyces sp. NPDC004610; assembly: GCF_040609715.1. Classification (NCBI taxonomy): domain Bacteria; kingdom Bacillati; phylum Actinomycetota; class Actinomycetes; order Kitasatosporales; family Streptomycetaceae; genus Streptomyces; species Streptomyces sp. NPDC004610. The sequence continues at coordinate 19,365 of NZ_JBEXLA010000044.1, forward strand.
CCGACAGCACCTGCTCGGCGTGCGGATCGTAGATCACGAGGTCGGCGTCGGCGCCGGGCGCGATGGTGCCCTTCTTGGGGTAGAGGCCGAACATCCGCGCCGGGGTGGCGCAGGCGATCTCGATCCAGCGGCGGCGGCTGATATGACCGTCCACGACGGCCTGGTGCAGCAGATCCATCCGGTTCTCCACGCCGGGCAGTCCGTTGGGGATCTTGGAGAAGTCGCTCCGGCCGAGTTCTTTCTGCCCGGTGAAGCAGAACGGGCAGTGGTCGGTGGAGACGACCTGGAGGTCATTGGTGCGCAGGCCCCGCCAGAGCGCCGCCTGGTGCTCCTTGGGGCGCAGCGGGGTGGAGCAGACGTACTTGGCGCCGTCGAAACCGGGCTCGGCGAGGTTGTCGGTGGACAGGAAGAGGTACTGGGGGCAGGTCTCGCCGAAGACGTTCAGTCCCTCGTCGCGGGCGCGGGTGAGTTCGGCGACGGCCTCGGCGGCGGAGACGTGGACGACGTAGAGCGGGGCTCCGGCGACCTGGGCGAGCCGGATCGCGCGATGGGTGGCCTCCGCCTCCAGCAGCGCCTTGCGGACCTCGCCGTGGTAGCGGGGGTCGGTCTCGCCCCGGGCGAGGGCCTGCTCGACCAGGACGTCGATGGCGATGCCGTTCTCGGCGTGCATCATGATCAGGCCGCCGTTGTCGGCGGAGCGCTGCATGGCGCGCAGGATCTGGCCGTCGTCGCTGTAGAAGACGCCGGGGTAGGCCATGAACTGCTTGAAGGAGGTGACGCCCTCCTCCACAAGGTGGTCCATCTCCTTGAGCGTCTCCTCGTGCACATCGGAGACGATCATGTGGAAGCCGTAGTCGATGGCGCAGTTGCCTTCGGCCTTGGCGTGCCAGGTGTCGAGGCCGTCGCGGAGTGACTTGCCGACGGACTGCACGGCGAAGTCGACGATGGTGGTGGTGCCGCCCCACGCCGCCGCGCGGGTGCCGGTTTCGAAGGTGTCGGAGGCGAAGGTGCCGCCGAAGGGGAGTTCCATGTGGGTGTGGGCGTCCACGCCGCCGGGGATGACGTACTTGCCTGTGGCGTTGACCTTGCGGTCGGCTGTCCAGGTGTCGGCGGTGGGGGTGCCTGCGGCGGCCAGGGCGGCGATTCGGCCGTCCTCGATGAGGATGTCTGCGTGGAGTTCGTCGGAGGCGGTGATGACCAAGCCGCCTGTGATGATCGTGCGGTTTGTCATGGGGTGTCCTGCCGGGTTGATGCCGTCGTGAGCGTTGCGGTGGTATGTGGCTGGTCGCGCAGTTCCCCGCGCCCCCAAAGACAGGGACGTCCGCCCCCAAGGCGTTTGAAGGGGAGGCCGTCTACGGAGCCGTCAGTGGTCCATAGGTTCCCGGCTCGCGGTCGCGGTAGAACTGCCAGCGGTCGCGGACCTCCCTCAGTTTGGTGAGGTCCAGGTCCCTGACGATCAGTTCCGGTTCCTTGTCGCTGGCCACCTCGCCGACGAACTGGGCCTCGGGGTCCACGAAGTAGCTGGTGCCGTAGAAGTCGTTGTCGCCCAGTTCCTCGACGCCGACCCGGTTGATCGCACCCACGAAGTACTCGTTGGCGACGGCCGCGGCCGGTTGTTCCAGTTGCCAGAGGTAGGCGGAGAGGCCGCGGGAGGTCGCGGAGGGGTTGAAGACGATCTCGGCGCCCGCGAGACCGAGCGCGCGCCAGCCCTCGGGGAAGTGGCGGTCGTAGCAGATGTAGACGCCGATCTTCCCGGCGGCGGTGTCGAAGACGGGCCAGCCGGAGTTGCCGGGGCGGAAGTAGAACTTCTCCCAGAAGCCGCGGACCTGCGGGATATGGGTCTTGCGGTACTTGCCGAGGTAGGTGCCGTCGGCGTCGATCACGGCGGCGGTGTTGTAGAGGACGCCGGGCTGCTCCTCCTCGTACATCGGCAGGACCAGGACCAGGCCCAGTTCGCGGGCGAGGGACTGGAAGCGCTGGACGATCGGGCCCTCGGGGATCTGTTCGGCGTACGCGTAGAAGGCGGGGTCCTGGACCTGGCAGAAGTACGGTCCGTAGAACAGCTCCTGGAAGCAGAGGACTTGGGCGCCCTGGGCGGCGGCGTCGCGGGCCGCCTGCTCGTGGACCTGGATCATCGATTCCTTGTCGCCGGTCCACGCGGTCTGGAAGACGGCGGCTCGGATCACTCGGCTCATCGGGACCTCCGGTAGCTCCGGTAGCTCGGTGTCCGGTGAGCGTAGAGAGGCCGGGGGCTGTCGTTGAGGTGCACCGTGTCACGGTTGCGGGGGTGTGGCGTGTCACCGTGTCACGCCGGTGCCGGTCCATGTTTCACCGCCGTTTTCGCAGGTCGTCGCAGGTTTCAGCCCTGTTGCGCATCATGCGCGAGGAGTGCGATGTGCACCGAGGCCGCCTGTTCGAAGTCATCGAGGTCGACACCGAGGCGGGTCTGTATCTGCTCCAGCCGCCGGTAGAGCGCGGGCCGGGAGACATGGTGGAGCTGGGCGGTCCGGGACTTGTTGCGGCCGGTGGCGAGATAGGTGCGCAGTACGGAGAGGAGGTCCTCGTCGGCGGCGCACAGCAGGCCGTCGAGTTCGCGTTCGGCGAAGGACTGGACGTAGGGGTCGTCGCGCAGCAGCCGGATCAGACCGCGCAGATGCACGTCCCGCAGCCGGACCACATCGGGCAGGTCCAGGGCGTGCGCCGAGTCGGCGACGGCGTCGGCGACATGCTGGGCCTCGCGCAGTCCGGCGGGGATGTCCTCCCAGGCGGTCCGGGCGTCGGCGGCGGCCACCACGGCGGGGGCACCGGAGCGCAGCCGGGCGGCGAAGTGGGCGGTGAGCGCGGTGGCGTCCTGGTCGCGGGGCAGGCTGAGCAGAACGGCGGTGGCCCCGTCGGCGAGTTCGGCGGCGATCCCGGACAGGCCGAGCAGCCGCAGCACCCGGTCGAGCTGGTCGGGGGTGCGGTCGCGGACGACGAGGGGCACGAAGGTGCGCCGGTTGACAGGGAGTCCGGCGGCGCGGGCGCGCGGCAGGAGCTGGCGGGCCGGGACGACGCCGCTGACCAGGTCGGTGAGCAGACCGCGCGCCGACTGCTCCTCCCAGCTGCACGCCTGGCCGCCGCCGAGCATCCGGTGCAGGACGAGCGCCTCGGCGGCCCGCTCGGCGAGAAGGCGGCCGGTGGCGGTGTCGCCGCGGTGGCCGCACAGCACGATCTGGCCCCAGCGCTCGCCGCGTCCGCCGAGGTCGGCGCGGATCCAGCCGGCGCCCTCGGCGCGTCCGGCCTGGCGGGCGATCCGCTCCCAGTCGCGCAGGACGTCGTCCACGGCGGGCCGTTCCCCGGCGGTGGCGAGGACGCGGTGGGCGAGGTTGGTGACGACGACGGGGCAGGCGCTGTGCCTGGCGATCTCGTCCAGGAGCCGCTGGAGGGGGGCGCCCGCGGTGATCAGGGCGGTGAGTTCGGTGCGGACGGACTCGGAGAGGCTGACGGCGGCGAACTTGCGGCGCACCAGCCGGGACTGCACCTCCTCGGTGAGCTGGGCGAACGGGAAGGGCCGGTGCAGCACCACCATGGGCAGCCCGCACCGCTCGGCGACCCGGCGCATGGTGTCCGGCGGTGCGGGGAAGGCGCGGCCGAGCCCGAGGACGACGGCCGCCGCCTCCGCGCGGTGCAGGGAACGGACGTACTCGGCCTGCTTGTCCTCGTCCCCGGCGAGCAGGACGCCGGTGGTGAGGACCATCTCGCCGCCGGTGAGCATCACCCCGACATCGGCGGCCTCGGCGACATGCACCCAGCGCACCGGCCGGTCCAGCCGGGCGGCACCGGCCACCACCTCGGGCTCCCCGGCGAGCACCCTTTCCAGCGTGAGGATCTGCCGGACGGACAGCGCCGGTTCCAGGGTCTGCCAGGACGGGGATGCGGTGGTGGAGGTCATGACGGTCCCTCGCGGTGGTGTGCGCGTGGTGGTGACTGCTGCTACTGGATACTGCGCAGGGCGTGTTCGAGGAGGGCGGCGCCCTCCTCGGCCTCGGCGACGGTCAGGGAGAGCGGTGGGGCGATCCGCAGGGCGCTGGTGTCGTGGCCGCCGCCCTTGCCGATGAGGAGTCCGCCGTCGCGGGCGGCCTCCAGGACGGCGGAGGCGGCCTCGGGGTCGGCCTGGTCGGTGCCGGGCCGGGTCAGTTCGATGCCCAGCATCAGCCCGCGCCCGCGGACCTCCCGTACGGCGGGGATCTGGGCGGTGACGGCCCGCAGCCGTTCCATGAGCAGTCCGCCGACCCGGCGGGCGTTGCCCTGGAGGTCGTGGTCCAGGAGGTAGGCGAGGTTGGCGAGCCCGGCTGCCATGGTGATCTGGGTGCCGCCGAAGGTGGAGATGCTGTTGCTGTCGATGCAGTTCATGATCTCGGCGCGGGCGATGACACCGCCGATGGAGCTGCCGTTGCCGATGCCCTTGGCGAAGGTGACGATGTCGGGCGGGCCGTTGCGGGAGTGTGCCTGCCAGCCCCAGAAGTGCTCGCCGGTGCGGCCCCAGCCGGTCTGCACCTCGTCGGCGATCCAGAGGATGCCGCGCTCGGCGAGGACCTCCCGGAAGGCGGCGTACAGGCCGTCGGGCGGGGAGGTGAAGCCGCCGACGCCCTGGATGGGTTCGGCGATCAGGGCGGCGGGCGGGCGGGTGTGGCCGAGGAGGTCCTTGAGGTCGGCGACACAGGCCGCGATGAACTCGTCGTCGCTGAAGGAGGCGTAGGGGCCCCGGGTGCGGACGCCGCCGTGCACGTAAAGCGTCTGGAGCGGTGACAGGGAGGTGGGTGACCAGCTCCGGTTGCCGGTGATGCCGACGGCGCTGAAGGAGCGGCCGTGGTAGCTGTTGCGCATCGCGAGGACGGTGTTGGCGCGGCGGTAGGTGGTGGCGAGCAGCAGCGCGGTGTCATTGGCCTCGGTGCCGGAGGTGGTGAAGAAGACCCGGGCGTCGGGGATGCCGCTGAGCTGGGCGATCCGTTCGGCGAGCGCCACCATGGGCCGGTTGAGATAGAGGGTGGAGGAGTGCAGGACGCGTCCGGCCTGCTCGCTGATCGCCTTGGTGACCTCGGGCAGGGCGTGGGCGGTCATGGTGGTGAGGATGCCGCCGAAGAAGTCGAGGTAGCGCCGCCCCTCGGCGTCCCAGACGTACCGGCCCTCGCCGTGGGTGATCTCCAGCGGGTCGTCGTAGTAGAGGGCGAGCCAGTCGGGCAGGACGGAGCGGTGGCGGGCGAAGAGATCCTTGGTCACGGCTGTACCAGCCCTTCGTAGGCGTCGGGGCGGCGGTCGCGGTAGAAGGCCCACTGCTGCCGCACCTGATCGATCAGTCCGAGGTCGAGGTCGCGCACGATCAACTCCTCCTCGCTGTCACTCGCGACCTCTCCCACGAACTGCCCACGTGGGTCGACGAAATAGCTGGTTCCGTAGAAGTCGTTGTCGCCGTACTCCTCCTGCCCGACCCGGTTGATGGCGGCGATGAAGTACTCGTTGGCGACGGCCGCGGCGGGCTGCTCCAGCCGCCACAGATGTGCCGAGAGGCCACGGGATGTGGCGGACGGGTTGTAGACGAGCTGGGCGCCGTTGAGACCGAGCTGCCGCCAGCCCTCCGGGAAGTGCCGGTCGTAGCAGATGTAGACGCCGATCCTGCCGACGGCGGTGTCGAAGACCGGCCAGCCGAGATTGCCGGGCTTGAAGTAGTACTTCTCCCAGAAGCCCTTGACCTGCGGGATGTGATGCTTGCGGTACTTGCCGAGAAAAGTGCCGTCGGCGTCGATCACGGCGGCGGTGTTGTAGTAGAACCCGGACTGCTCGACCTCGAAGACGGGGACGACGATCACCATCCCGGTCTCCCGCGCGAGCGCCTGGGTCCGGCGGACGGTGGGCCCGTCGGGCACGGGCTCGGCCCACCGGTAGTGCTCCGGCTCCTGCACCTGGCAGAAGTAGGGCGCGTTGAAGACTTCCTGGAACCCGATGACGCGGGCCCCCTGCCGGGCCGCCTCGCGAGCGTGCTCCTCGTGCTTGGCCAGCATGGACTCGGTGTCGCCGGTCCAGGTGGCCTGGACCAGAGCGGCGCGGACGACATTCGCCATGAGCTGCTCCTTCGACGGGACGTCAGCGTCTACGCCCGTAGAAACGGACGTAGAGGCACGAACGTATGCCCCCGTGGGGACCTTGCCAAGACCATTGCCACCGGGCCGGAGTGTCGACGGCGTGTCGCATGGCGGTGGGGGGCGCCTCCGGCGGGGGGAGGGGGTGGGGCTGGTGAGGGGGGAGGGGGGGCTCTGGGGTGGGGGACGGGTAGGTGGGGGGGCTCGGGGGCATCTGCGGCGGGCCCGGCTCGGCGCGGGCGGGGCGGCGCAGGCCGGGACCGGTCGGCATCGCGAGCCCAACCCGACCAGACGGCGCGGGCCCGGACCGGCACAGCCCGGCACCACCCGGAACTGATCGACCGGCCCGGGTTCACACCCCGATGCCCGCCACCCGTAGTGCATGCACGAGATCCCAGTACCGCTCCTCGGACACGCCCCGTGCCGCCTCCAGCAGCAGGGGGACCAGTCGGTCGGGGTCGGCGCCGGTGCTGCGGACCGCCTCCTCGGGGGTGCGGACCCGGACGTACGCGTCCAGCAGTACCCGTACCTCGCGCTGCCTCCCGTCGGCGACCAGTCCGACCAGGTCACGCCCTATCTCCCCGGCGGGCCGGGCGACGCCCTGGCGCAGTATCCGCTGCCCGTCCGCGCCCCGTCCGCCCGCGGCCAGCGCGTCGGCCGCCGCGACCAGTTGCTCGGCGGGCAGTGAGCCGGCCTCCCACAGCAGCGTCGCCCAGTCCGCCGCCATCCCGGCGCGCTCCAGTTCGGCGGCGAGCGGCGCGAACCGTTCGGCGGGCCAGTGCGCGACCTCCGCCAGCAGCGCGTGCGCCTCCCCGCTCCGCCCCTGGCGGCGCAGCCGGACGAGGCCGTGGACGGTCTCCGTGATCTCGCGCGCGGCGACCGCGTCGAACGCCGGGGGCGAGGGCTGCGCGGCGGCCGTGGCGGCATCGGTGGCCCCGGCGAACCGGGCCCCGCGCGGGCTGCCGGGGGCGGTCTGCGGGGCGGGTGCCCGGAGCCGGTCGGGCGGCACGGGGGCGGCGGTGGGGGGTACGGGGGCCGCCGGGGCGGTGTCGGTCTCGGCGTCGTCGAGCATCCCGGCGAAGCGGGCGCTGCCACGGGCGCGCTTCTTGGACTTGGCGGGCTTGGAGGGTTCAGGGGGGACGGAGGGGTCGGGGGGGTGGTCTGGGAGGTCGGGAGGGTCTGGGAATTCGGGGAGTTCTGGGGGCGCGAAGGGCTCCTCCGGCGTTCTCCCGGCGCCCCCGTCCCGGCCGCCACGGCCCTCCCGGCCGTCCCGACCCTCCGGGCGCCGCTCGATGCGGGCCACTCCCCCGGCCACCGCGCCGGACCAGCCTTCGGCGCGGGGCGCGGCGGGGCGGGGCAGGTCGTCCGTGCCCGAAGGCGCCGGGGTCCGGGCCCTGGACGCCCCGGGCGGTGGCGGCCCCTCACCCCGTTCCCGGCTGCCCGCCCCCCACGGTTGTCCGGACCCCGCCCGCGCATGCTCCAACCGGTCGATCCGGTGGCGGAGTTCGGCGCAGCGGGCGCCCGCGCGGTCGTGGTCGTCGCGGGCCCAGGCTAGGTCGAGGCGCAGGGCGTCGGACTCCTGCCGGGTGGCGGCGCCGACCAGGGCCCGGCCCAGTTGGGCGAGGCGGTCGGCGGCGTACCGCTGTTCGCGGAGCATGATGTCGAGCCGGTCGCCGAGGTCGTCCCGGGCGCCGGGCCGGGCGTCGTACGCGATGAGCGCGGCGGCGTGCAGGGCGCGGGCCCGGTCGCGGTCCCGGGCGGCGGTGGCGGGACCGTGGGCCGCGGCGAGGTCCTGGAGGAGGGCCTCGACCACGTCCCAGGGGGCGACCTCGTATCCGTCGAGGCAGGCCCGCAGGCCGTCGGGGTCGCGCTGCCAGAACACCGCGCACCAGCCCGACCGTTGGTCGAGGCGTGCCAGCAGTTCGCTCAGGTAGTTCCCGAACTCCCGCATCCGGCCCGGGAGTTGATCCACAGCCATCGCCCCACCCCCGCATTAAAGGGAGAACTTTTGCCTCAGCGAACACCAGTCGTGTTACGTCGTTGCTACGGGAGCTTTTCAGGCTGCGTCAGGGAATCCCGCCGTCCGGTCCCGGCGCCCGGTTCCGCCGTCCAGTCTCGGCGCTCGGTCCAGGCGCCCGGTTCCGCCGCCCGGCCCGGCATCAGGTCCCACCGTCCGGTCCCACCGTCCGATCCCGGCGCCCGGTCTCGGCGACCGGTCCCGGCATCCGACCCCGGGCGCCGTCTCAGGCGACCGCCTGCACCGGGGCGGCGCTGCACGCGCGGGCCACATCGTCCATCGACAGACCGAGCGTGTCGGAGAGGGCGGCGACGGTGAAGAACGCGGGCGTCGGGGCCCGGCCGGTCTCGATCTTGCGGAGCGTCTCCGGGGAGATTCCGGCGTGGGCGGCGATCTCCGCCATGCTGCGGTCGCCACGGGCCGTCCGCAGCAGCCGGCCGAGCCGCTCGCCGCGTTCCCGCTCTTCGGGGGTCAAAGGAGTGCGCACCATGCGAGCCAGTGTACGGGCTGGACCCCATTTTTATACCGGTATAGTAATTGGCATGGTGGAACTGAAGACAGACACATCCCTGGACGCCATGCACGCGGCCGGCCAGGTCGTCGGACGGGCCCTGACGGCCGTACGCGAGGCCGCCGGCGTGGGCGTCTCCCTGCTGGAGCTGGACGAGGTGGCGCGCGGGGTGCTGCGCGAGGCGGGCGCCGGGGCGCCCTTCCTCCACTACCGCCCCCACTTCGCCCCGGTCCCCTTCCCCGCGGTGATCTGCGCCTCGGTGAACGACGCGATCGTGCACGGCATCCCGACCGGCTACCGGCTGCGCGACGGCGACCTCGTCTCCATCGACTGCGGCGCGGAGCTGGACGGCTGGGTCGGTGACTCGGCGATCAGCTTCGTGGTGGGCCGGGCGCGCCCGGAGGATCTGCGGCTGGTGGAGACGGCCGAGCGGGCGCTCGCGGCGGGGATCGAGGCGGCGGTGGTCGGCAATCGCATCGGCGACATCGCCCACGCGATCGGCACGGTGTGCCGGTCGGCCGGGTACGGGATCATGGAGGGTTTCGGCGGGCACGGCATCGGCCGTCATATGCACGAGGACCCCGGGGTGCCGAACGAGGGCCGCCCGGGGCGTGGCATGCGGCTGCGGCACGGGATGGCCCTGGCGATCGAGCCGATGCTGATCGCGAGCGGCCGGGACGACTACCGGGTGGCCCCCGACGGCTGGACCCTCAAGACCACGGACGGCTCCCGCGCGGCCCACACGGAGCACTCCGTGGCGATCACGGACGCGGGCCCACGGATCCTGACGAGCCGGGAGGGGCTCGGGGGGTAGACCCCACGCGAAATGCCCGCCCCCCGAGAACATGCGAAGGTGTTCAGACAGGTACGCCCGCCAGACGGACCGCGCACACCGGACACGCCACGCACACCAGGCCCGCCGGGCACACCGGACCCGCCGGCCACATCAGGCACGCCGGACATACACGGACTCCACGGACCCCACACACCACCCCCCGTACGCCCCCGTAGACCCCCGTACTCCACGCCCCCACGCGGAACGGACCTCCTCCCATGACCACCGGCTACCCTCCCCCGGGCGGCCCCCCGGACGGGGACCCCTTCGGTGATTTCCTGGCCCGTTTCTTCGGGGGCCCCCGCCCCGCCCCCCGCCAGATCGACATCGGGCGGCTGCTCAGCCCCCCGGCCCGGGATCTCGTCCGCGGCGCCGCCCAGTACGCGGCGGAGCACGGCAGCCGGGATCTGGACACCGAACATCTGCTGCGCGCGGCCCTCGCCGCGGAGCCGACCCGGGGGCTGCTGACCCGCTCCGGCGCCGACCCCGACTCGATGGCCTCGCAGATCGACCAGCGCACCGGCCCCGTCCAGCACCCGGAGGCCGCCGCCCCACCGCTGACCTCGCTGTCCCTCACCCCGGCCGTGAAGCGGGCCCTGCTGGACGCCCATGACCTGGCGCGGGCGAGCGGCGCCGGGTACATCCGCCCCGAGCACGTCCTGACCGCGCTGGCGGCCAACCCGGACTCGGCGGCGGGGCACATCCTGAACGCGGCCCGGTTCGCCCCGGACGGGCTGCCGCCCGAGGCGCCGGACGCGCCCGGTCTGCGCGCCGAGGGCGTTCCCGCCGCCCCCACCGGCACCCCCACCCTCGACAAGTACGGGCGGGATCTCACGGAGCTGGCGCGGGCGGGCGGGATCGATCCGGTGATCGGCCGGGACGAGGAGATCGAGCAGACCATCGAGGTGCTGTCCCGGCGCGGCAAGAACAACCCGGTGCTGATCGGGGACGCGGGCGTGGGCAAGACGGCGATCGTGGAGGGCCTGGCCCAGCGGATCGCGGAGGGCGACGTACCCGAGGGGCTCGCCGACCGGCGGGTGGTGGCCCTGGATCTGACGGGCGTGGTCGCGGGCACCCGCTACCGGGGCGACTTCGAGGAGCGGCTCACCACCATCGTCGGCGAGATCCGCGCCCACTCCGACCAGCTGATCGTCTTCATCGACGAACTGCACACCGTGGTCGGCGCGGGCGCCGGCGGCGAGGGCGGCGGCGCGATGGACGCGGGCAACATCCTCAAACCGGCGCTGGCCCGCGGCGAACTGCACATCGTGGGCGCGACGACGCTGGAGGAGTACCGCAGGATCGAGAAGGACGCGGCGCTGGCCCGGCGCTTCCAGCCGATCCTGGTGCCCGAGCCGACCCCGGCCGACGCCCTGGAGATCCTGCGCGGTCTGCGCGACCGCTACGAGGCCCATCACCAGGTCCGCTACACCGATGAGGCGCTCGACGCGGCGGTGGAGCTGTCGGACCGCTATCTCACCGATCGCCGCCTCCCGGACAAGGCGATCGACCTGATCGACCAGGCGGGCGCCCGGGTCCGGCTGCGCTCCCGCACCAAGGGCACGGACGTGCGGGCCCTGGAGCGCGAGGCGGAGCGGCTGACCCGGGAGAAGGACCAGGCGGTCACGGACGAGAAGTACGAGGACGCCACCCGGCTGCGCGACCGGCTCGGCGAGCTGAAGGACCGGATCGCGCGGGACTCCGGCGAGGGCGAGGCGGACGAGGGCCGCCATCTCGAAGTCACCGGCGAGGACATCGCGGAGGTGGTGTCGCGGCTGACCGGCGTCCCGGTGGCCCGGCTCACCGAGGAGGAGAAGGACCGGCTGCTGGGCCTGGCGGAGCAGCTGCACCGCCGGGTGATCGGCCAGGACGAGGCGGTGACGGTGGTGTCCGACGCCGTACTGCGCTCCCGCGCCGGCCTCTCCAGCCCCGACCGCCCGATCGGCTCGTTCCTCTTCCTCGGCCCGACCGGCGTCGGCAAGACCGAACTTGCCCGCGCCCTCGCGGAGGCCCTGTTCGGCAGCGAGGACCGCATGGTCCGCCTGGACATGAGCGAGTACCAGGAACGCCATACGGTGTCCCGGCTGGTGGGGGCGCCGCCCGGCTATGTCGGCCACGAGGAGGCGGGCCAGCTGACCGAGACGGTCCGCCGCCACCCGTACTCACTGCTGCTGCTGGACGAGGTGGAGAAGGCGCACCCCGATGTCTTCAACGTCCTCCTCCAGGTCCTGGACGACGGGCGGCTCACCGACTCCCAGGGCCGCACGGTCGACTTCACCAACACCGTCATCGTCATGACCAGCAATCTGGGCTCGGAGGCGATCATCCGGGGCGGCGGAGGCATCGGCTTCGGCGCGGGCGGCGGCACGGGCGGTTCGGACGCGGGCGGTTCGGACGCGGGCGGTTCGGACGCGGACGAGGAGGCCCGCCGCGAGCGGATCCTGCGCCCGCTGCGGGACCACTTCCGGCCCGAGTTCCTGAACCGTATCGACGAGATCGTGGTCTTCCGCCGGCTCACCCCCGAGCAGCTCCACCGGATCACCGATCTCCTCCTGGAGCGCACCCGCCGGCTGATGCACGCCCAGGACATCGCCGTCGACTTCACCCCCGCCTCCGTCGACTGGCTCTCCCGGCAGGGCTACCAGCCGGAGTACGGCGCCCGCCCGCTGCGCCGCACCATCCAGCGCGAGGTCGACAACCGGCTCTCCCGCCTGCTCCTCAACGGCGAGGCGAAGGCAGGGGATGAGGTCAGCGTCGACCTGCGCGACGACCGGCTGACGTTCACGACACAACGGACATCGGCGGCACAGCCCACCACCTAGGGACGCTGGAGGTACCGGGCGGCCCCCCTCACTTCGACGGCCGCACCACCATCGCCGCCCCTCCCCCACGGCGAACGGTCTCGGCCGCCGCCACCCACGTCCCGTCGCTCAACCGCTGCACCGCCGTGGCCGCCCCGATCTCCGGGTTGGCCCGGAAGGAGTGCCCGATCGCCTCCAGCTCCGCCCGCAGCGGGCCGCCGTACAGGCCGGGTTCCAGTTCGGTCTGGGCGGCGTTGCGCTGGCTGGCGCGGGGGGCGGCGATGGCGTCGACCAGGGGCAGGCCCCGGTCGAGGAACCCGGTGAGGGTCTGGAGGACGGTCGTGATGATGGTGGCGCCGCCCGGGGAGCCCAGGGCGACGACCGGCTTGCCGTGGCCGTCGAGGACGATCGTCGGGGACATGGAGGAGCGGGGCCGCTTGCCGGGGCCGGGCAGATTGGGGTCGTGGACGGCCGGGTTGGCCGGGGCGAAGGAGAAGTCGGTCAGCTCGTTGTTGAGCAGGAAGCCCCGGTCCGGGACGGTGATCCCGCTGCCGCCGGTCTGCTCGATGGTGAGGGTGTAGGAGACGACGTTGCCCCATTTGTCGGCCGTCGTCAGATGCGTGGTGCTCTCGCCCTCGTACGTGGTCGGCGCCGCCGTTCCGCCGGGGGCGCAGGGGGCGGGGTCGCGCGGGTCGCCGGGGGCGAGGGGGCTGGTGAGCACCGCGTCGTCCTTGATCAGACAGGCGCGGGAGTCGGCGTACCGCTGGGAGAGGAGTTCCTTGGTGGGGACGTCCTCGAACGCCGGGTCGCCGACCCAGCGGCCCCGGTCCGCGAAGGCGATCCGGCTGGCCTCGATGAACCGGTGCAGATACGCGGCGTCGCTCGCCTTGGAGAGATCGGTGCGCTCCAGGATGTTCAGGGCCTCGCCGACGGTCGTGCCGCCGGAGGACGAGGGCGCCATGGAGTAGACGCCGAGCCCCCGGTAGGAAGTCCGCGTCGGGGCCTGGGACTTCACCCGGTACGAGGTCAGATCCTTGGCGGTGAGGTCGCCGGGGCGGGCGTTCCAGCCGGAGGCGGGGTCGACGGGCGGTGCGTTGACGGTGTCGACGATGTCGTCGGCGAGGTCGCCCCGGTAGAGGGTGCCGACGCCCTCGCGGGCCAGTTCGGCGTAGGTGCGGGCCAGGTCGGGGTTCTTGAAGGTGGAGCCGACGACGGGGAGTCGTCCGCCCGGCAGGAACAGTTCGGCCGTGTCCGGGAAGTTGCGGAAGCGGGCCTCGTTGCTCGCGGTCTGGTCGCGGAAGGTGGCGTCCACGGTGAAGCCGTCGCGGGCGAGGCGCTCGGCGGGGCGCAGCAGGGTGCCGAGCCGTTTGCTGCCCCATCGGTCCAGCGCGCTCTGCCAGGTGAGGGGGGTGCCGGGGGTGCCGACGGAGAGTCCGCTGCTGACCGCCTCGGCGAACGGGACCGGTTTGCCGTTCTCCAGGAACAGATCGGATCCGGCGCTGAGCGGCGCGGTCTCCCGGCCGTCGAGGGTGTGCACGGAACGGGACTTGGCGTCGTAGTAGACGAAGTAACCGCCTCCGCCGATCCCCGCGGAGTAGGGCTCGGTGACGCCGAGCGCGGCGGCGGTGGCGACGGCGGCGTCCACGGCGTTGCCGCCCTGCTTGAGGACGGCGATCCCGGCGGCGCTGGCGTCCGCGTCGACGCTGGAGACGGCACCGCCGGAGCCGACGGCGACGGGGACCTTGGGTGCGGCTGCCGCTGCCGCTGCGGGCGCGGGCGCCCCGCCGGTCGCCGCGGTGGGTGGCGCGGCGACCCCCACCGAGACGACGGCGGCCGAGACCGCCAGGACCGAGAGCTTCCGCACGACAGGGCGACGCATGCGCACCTCCAGTCAGGGACCGTCCGCGCAGCCTAGTGGACTGAGCATGCGCGCGTCAGGAGCACACTTGGGCCACGGCGGAGATCACTCCCTCGCCGTTTCACGGCCCTCGCGCCGCCCGGCCCCCCGCGCCGGTGCCGTCGGCCGTACGGCGGGTCCGGCACGGGTGCGCGCCGCCGCCCCCCATTGCCAGTCCAGTACCCCACCCCCCACCCCCCGTCACCGGACGCGCCGCCGCGCCGCATGTCGCCGTGTCGCCGGTCCAGCGCCACACTGCCACCAGCCGCGCACCCACCGGCCGCGCCACCACCCGCACCCCCCACCCCCCGTCACCGAACGCGCCGTCTCCTCCCGGACCGCTAGCATGCGCGCCCATGAATGACGACGTGCGCAACATCGTCCTCGGCCTCATAGCGGTAGCGCTCGGTGCCGCGATCGGCTGGCTGGCCCGTACCTCTCTGTGGCGCCGCAGACTCCGCCGCAAGCAGGCGTTCTTCGGGCTGCCGGACAACGCCGAGTCGCTGCTGGTGGTGAACCGGGACTCGGGTGGGCCGGAGCTGACGGTGACCCGGCACGATGTGTTCGCGCTGCTGGAACTCTCCGCGCTGATCAAGGACTGCAACGCCGCCGCCCAGGTCGTCGCGCACGACGCGACGCAGCAGGGGTTCGGGGAGCGGACGGAGTTCTGCGTCGGCGGGCCCTCGTCGAATCGCCGGATGACGGCCCACCTCGCGTCGCTGCTGCCGGGGGTGCGGGTGAACGTGGATCCCGAGCCGGGCCCGGACCGGGGTGCCTTCCAGATCGGCGGTGAGCGCTACCGGCTGGAGCCGGGGCGGGCCGAGCATGTGATCCTGGCACGGCTGACGGCCGGTCAGGGGGCGGATGTCCGGCCGGTGTTCCTGTTCTGCGGGCAGCGGGCGATCACCCATCAGGCGGCGACGCGCTATCTGGCCCGGCATCATGAGCGGCTGGCGCGCAAGCACGGGCGGCATTCGTTCGTCCTGCTGCTGAAGGTGAGCAATTCCCAGGCGTACGGACCGGATGTGGTGGAGGTGGTCGCCGATGTGACGCGGGCGGCCGAGGCCCCGCTGCCGACGACCGCGCTGGAGACGACGGCCGGATCCCGGGCCTCCCACCGGGCCAAGCCCTGAGGTCGTGAGGGTCGTGCAGACCGAGGAGAGCGGAACCCTCGTCGCGTACCTCTGTGACGTGGGCCCGCTCGGCCTCGGCAAGCCGGTCAGCAACGCGCCGTCGTCGACACGGTCGACCCGCTCCGCACCGAGCACAACCCGACCGGCGCGCGGCTGACCTTCTCCTCGCCCGCGAACGACCCGTCCTGCGTGTCGATTCCGCTGCGCGAGCAGTGATCTCCGGCCGCTGCCGGGCGGATACGGCTCCGCGATGCCTCCGCCGGACCCGTCTAGGGTCCGTGCGGGAACTCCCCGCCGGGCAGCAGCGCCCGCCGCAGCTCGGGCAAAGGATCGATGACCATAGACAGCCCTACTCACTCTCCGCCGAGTCGTGGTTGCCGCAAACTATCTAGACAAGATAGGAGTTAACTCACGACACGCACTTTTCGGGCATAAGCCGTATTTAACTCGATCTTAAGGCCAGGGCTTCACGCCTCCGCGACTTCCGCGTACAGCTGGGACAGCTCCGGGACCCCGCTCGCCGCCCATTCGTGCCCGGCGGTCACGACGTCGAACTCCCGGCCCGAGGCCAGCCGCACCACCGGCTGACCACTCGGCCAGAGGTTCCAGGCCGCGCCCTCGACCGTGCGCACCAGGACCGTGCCCAGATAGAGACCGGCGTCCGTGCCGAGCCAGATCAGGGTCTCCTCGTCGTCCCGCCAGCGGGGCAGCAGCTGGTCGATCGCCTCCAGCGACTCCGGCGAGTCGTCCAGCTCCACCCCCGCATAGCCCGCCTGCCGGCGCAGCAGCTCGCACTCGGCGAGCAGATCGCTGAGCCCTGCGGGGTCCCGGACGCCGGCACCGCCGGAGACCACCGCCACCTGGCCGGAATCGCCCCGGCGCTTGCCGGGTCTGCCGCTGAGGAAAGGGATGTTCATACGCCCAGCGTGTCATTCGCACCCCCGTACGCACCACAGGCGCGCGCACCCGGGCGACCGGTCGATTTCCCGCCCGCCCGGGGCATGGCGCGTTGACCGGCCCACGGACCCTGCCTACGGTCGCGATGCGCGCCCGGAACGCCGGGCCGAACCGGCAGTCGGACACAGCACACGGAGGGTCGATTGGCCGAGCGCGGCAAAGGGGCGACGGGACGACGGACGGGACGAACGGGACACAAGGGGCGGACGGCGGCGGCGGTGGCTGTGCGGGTGGCGGTCGCCGCCGCAGCCGTCGTACTGGTCCTGGCCGGCCGACCGCCACCCCCGGCGCACGCCTCCCCGTCTCCCTCCCCCCATCTCAAGGCCCCGCCCTCCGACGCGCTCGAAGCGCTTCCCCTCCCCGCGCTGTTCGACAACACCGGCATCAGCGACGACGACCGCCCCGCCGAGGCCGACTTCGACGGTCGGGGTGCCTCGCTGTCGGCCGCCGGGCTGGCCGCCGCCGGATGGGCCCCGGGCGCCGCGCTGACCCTGGGCGGGACCCGGCTGACCTGGCCCGCGACCGCGCCGGGCGAGCCGGACAACGTACGCGCCGCGGGGCAGTGGGCGGCGGTGGCCGGACATGGGGACGCGCTGGCGTTCCTGGTCGCCGGGACCGCCGGAGCCGAGGTGAGCGGCACCGGCCTCGTCGCGTACGCCGACGGCACCCTCGCCCCGTACGGCCTCACCGTGCCCGACTGGCGGACCGGGCCGCTCGCCACCAAGGCCGTCGCCCTGCCGCGGCTCAACACCCCCGCCGGGCCGCTCGCCGAGAAGGCCCGGCTGTACGCCGTGACGGTGCCGCTCGACCCGGGCCGCGAGGTCATGGCCGTCCGGCTGCCGCAGGCGTCCGAGGCGCATGTCTTCGCGGTGTCGGTGCGGGCCCCGGCGGACGGCTGGACCGGCACCTGGGCGACCTCGCCGTCCGGGCTGATCACCGTCGGCCCCTGGACGGACCGCACGCTGCGGCTGGTCGTGCACACCTCGACGGGCGGTCCGCGCCTGCGGCTCCGCTTCGACAACGCCTTCGCGGGCACCCCGGTCCGGATCGGCGCGGCGACGGTCGCCGTCCGGGCGGAGGGCGCGGCGGCGCGGGCCGCCCCCGTGCCGGTGACCTTCGGCGGCACGCCCGGCACCACCGTCCCGGCCGGGGCGCAGGCGTACGGCGACCCGCTGCCGTTCGCGGTCCCGGCCGACAGCGATCTGCTGGTCAGCTTCCATCTGCCCGGCACGGTGAACGCCCTGCCGGTGCACCGGCTGGCGGTGCAGCGCTCGTACGTGGGCGGCGGCCCCGGCGACCGCACGGGCGACGCGGCCGGGACGGCGTTCACCGCGACGATCAGCAACTGGCCGCTGCTGACCGGGGTGGAGGTCGGTGACGGGCCCGGTGCGCTGGTGCTGCTCGGCGATTCGATCACCGACGGCGACCGCTCCACTGTCGACGCCAACCGCCGCTGGCCGGACGCCCTGGCGGACCGGCTGCTCGCGCAGCGGCTCGTCCCGCGCTTCGGGGTGCTGAACGCGGGCATCGCGGGCAACCGGGTGACCACCGACCGCTACCCCGGCGACGGGGTGTCCACGGACGCGGCCGGGGTGAGCGCGCTGCACCGCCTCGACCGCGATGTCCTCGCCCAGCCGTCGGCGCGGACGGTGATCGTCTTCCACGGGGTGAACGATCTGCTCGCCGGAGGGGACGCCGTCCGGCTGACGGCGGGGCTGCGGGAGATCGCCGACCGGGCGCACGCGCGGGGGTTGCGGGTGCTGGGCGCGACGATCCTGCCGTGCGGCGGGCGCAGCGGCTGCACGGCGGCGGTGGACGCCGAGCGCACCGCCGTCAACACCTGGATCCGGGAGGGTGGCGAGGACGGCGGCGGGGTCTTCGACGCCGTGCTCGATCTGGACGCGGCCATCCGGGACCCCGCGCAGCCGGACCGGATGCTTCCGGCGTACGACAGCGGGGACCATCTCCACCCCGGGGACGCGGGGCTGGCGGCGCTGGCCGGGGCGGTGGACCTCGGGACGCTATGAGACACCGACACCCGCACCCGCACCCGCACCCGCACCCGCACCCGCACCCGCACCCGCACCCGCACCACCCTGCCGTCCGCTACGGCGTGACGTCCAGGTCGACGACGACCGGGGCGTGGTCGGAGGCGCCCTTGCCCTTGCGCTCCTCCCGGTCCACATAGGCGTCGGAGACGGCCTTGGCGAAGGGCTCGTTGCCGTAGACCAGGTCGATGCGCATACCGCGGTTCTTGGGGAAGGCGAGCTGGCGGTAGTCCCAGTAGGTGTACGGGTGGTCGTACTTCAGGGGGCGGGGGACGACATCGGACAGGCCCGTGTCCCGCAGGGCGGTGAGGGCGTCGCGCTCGGCGGGGGTGACATGGGTGAGGCCCTCGAAGGCGGCCACGTCGAAGACGTCGTCGTCGGTCGGCGCCACGTTGTAGTCGCCGAGGACGGCGAACGGGCGGCTGCCCTGGGCGTCGGGGGCGACGGCGGCGCGCAGGGCCTCGTACCACTGGAGTTTGTAGGTGTAGTGGGGGTGGCCGACCTCCCGGCCGTTGGGGACGTAGACCGACCAGACGCGGACCGGGCCGCAGGTGGCGGAGATCGCGCGCGGTTCGTGCTTGCCCTCGTAGCCGGGGTCGCCGGGCAGGCCCTTGACGGTGTCCTCGATGCCGACCCGGGAGAGGATCGCCACGCCGTTCCATCTCCCGTCGGCGTGCACCGCGGCCTCGTAGCCCAGCTCGCGCAGCGGGTCGAACGGGAACTGGTCCTCGGCGAGCTTGGCCTCCTGGAGGCAGAGCACGTCGGTGCCGCTGCTCTCCAGCCAGGCGAGCAGCCTCGGCAGTCGAGCGGTGATCGAGTTCACGTTCCAGGTCGCGATGCGCATGTCCACCAAACTACCCGCCGGGTCTGACAACGCCGCTCCGCCCGCCCCGGGTCACAGGTCGGCGCTGTCTCCCGGGGCCAGCCGCACATGGTCGGCGCCGCCGCCGAGGTGGGTGAGATGGGTGTCGTAGATCGGGCGGGCGAGGTCGGTGAGCAGGGCGTCGTGGATGTCGTGGACGCGCCGCGGGCGTACCTCGCGGACGTAGTCGATGACCTCGGAGATCTTGTTCCAGGGTGCCTGGACGGGGGCGAGCAGGGTCTCGACGGGGTGGTCGGGGACGGTGAGGGCGTCGCCGGGGTGGAAGATCCGGCCGCGGTCGATCAGATAGCCGACGTTGGTGATGCGCGGGAGGTCGGGGTGGATGACGGCGTGCAGTTCGCCGTGGACCTGGACGTCGAATCCGGCGGCGGTGAAGGTGTCGCCGTGCCCGACGGTGTGGACCCGGCCGGGGAAGGCGGCGGAGAGCTGGTCGGCGACCGACCTCAGGGTCCACAGCGAGACCGCCGGGTCGGCCTCCAGCGCGGCCCGCAGCCGCCCCTCGTGGAAGTGGTCGGGGTGCTCGTGCGTGACGAGCAGCGCGTCCGCGCCGAGAGCCGCGTCCGGCTCGCTGAACCCGCCCGGGTCGATGACCAGCGTTCGCCCGTCCTTCTCCAGCCGGACACACGCGTGCGACTTCTTGATCAGCCTCATGCCCCCATCCTGCCGCCCGGGGCGGGGCGCCGCGCGAGGTGGGGGCACGGGGGCGGGGCCGGGGTCGCCTACCCGGCCGGAGTCGCCTACTCGGCCGGGGTGGTCTCCTCGCGGACCACCTGCTGGGCCACCTTGAAGGCGCTGTTGGCGGCGGGGACCCCGCAGTAGACGGCGGCCTGGAGGAGGACTTCCTTGATCTCGGCGGGGGTCAGCCCGTTGCGCAGGGCGGCCCGGACATGGAAGGCGAGTTCGTCGAGATGCCCCCCGGCGACCAGCGCGGTCAGGGTGATGCAGCTGCGGGTGCGGCGGTCCAGGCCCGGCCGGTCCCAGACCTCGCCCCAGGCGTAGCGGGTGACGAACTCCTGGAAGTCGCCGGAGAACTCGTCGGCCTCGGACAGCGCCCGGTCCACATGGGCGTCGCCGAGCACCTCGCGGCGGACCTTGATCCCGGCGTCGTACGGGTCCGGCCGTCCGGACGGCTGGGCGGGGAGGACGGCGGGGGCGATCTCGGCGACCGGGCTGACCGGCACGGGCGCGGTCAGCGCGGGCTTGGCGGGGGCGGCCGGGATCGCGGTCTGGCCGGTGTCGTGGGGGTGCTGCCAGGCGGTGGAGAAGTGCCGGACGAGCAGATCGGTCACGGCGGCCGGCTGTTCGACGGGCACCAGATGGGAGGCGCCGGGGACGACGGCCAGCCGGGCGTCCGGGATCCCGGCGACCAGGGTGCGGGCCTCGGCCGGTCCGGTCACCTGGTCGTCCGACCCGACCAGCACCAGCGTCGGCACCCCGACCCGGCCCAGCTCGGGGCGGACGTCGAAGGTGGCGAGCGCCTCGCAGGCGGCGATGTAGCAGCCGGGGTCGGTGGTGCGGACCATCTGGACGGCCCAGTCGGTGATCGCGGGCTGCGCGGCGGCGAACCCGCCGGTGAACCAGCGGTCGGGCGCGGTACGCGCGATCGGGTCGAGCCCGTTCGTCCGTACGATCACCCCGCGCTGACGGAACTCGTCCGGGGTGCCGAATCTCGGGGAGGCGGCGATCAGCGCGAGGGAGGCCAGCCGCTCGGGGTGACGCAGCGCCAGCTCCACACCGACGGCACCGCCGAGGGCACACCCGGCGTACCCGAAGCGTTGCACGCCGAGTGAGTCGAGGGTGGCCAGCAGCCGGGCCGTCAGCTCACCTACGGAACCGGCGGGGTAGGCGGGGGCGCCGCCGTGTCCGGGCAGGTCGAACCGGAAGACCCGCCACTGCTCGGCCAGCTCGGGGACCTGGCGATCGAACATGTGCCAGGTGGTGCCCAGGGAGGGACCCAGGATCAGGACGGGAGCCTCTTCCGGCCCGTCGACGCGGTATTGCAGGGTGTTCGGCGGTGTCTCACTCACGCCTCAGACCCTCTCATCTCTCATGGATCCCATACGGCCCGGGGACCCGACAGCCCCCAAACCCTATCGACGCGGCACGTCGGACACGACCCGAGTCTCCGACCACTGCGACCGCTACGACCACTCCGACCTGCCTCGGCACGCGCGTGCTGCGCCCGCCGGTCTCCGCGTGGCCGTCTCCGGGCGGCTCAGCTCGTGGGGACGAGGTGGGCGGCCCGCAGGGCGGCGGGCAGGTCCCGCAGGATGTCCGGGAGGGTGGTCGGGTGGGCGGCGTCGCCCAGGAGGAGGTAGGGGACACCGGCGTCCTGGAGCGGTCCGGTCAGGGGGGTGCCGGGGACGCGGGGCGACGACCAGACGAGGCGGGTGACGTCGGCGAGGGTCTCCGTGGCCGCGCCGGTGGTGATCTCCAGTTCGCCGGGCCGCAGGGCGACGGGGACGCGGCCCGTGCGGTGGTGGACGCCCGCCCGGCGCAGCATCCGCTCCAGGCCCCTGCGGTAGATCCAGGACAGGTGGGGAAGCGGCTCGGGTGCGGTGGTGAGGACGACCGTCCGGTGGTGCAGCGGAGCGAGTACGCAGGCCAGTGCGTAGGCGGCGGGGTCGTCATCGTCCGCGACGATGACGGCGGTGCCGCCCGGGGCGGGCGAGCGGCGCAGTGTCCGCAGACGTTCCGCGTCCCAGGCGTGCAGGGCGCTGATCTCGGCCGGGCCGGTGGGGGCGGACCGGACATAGGCCGGGACCGGCCCCGTGGCGCCGGTGGCCAGGACGACGAGGTCCGGGGCGGTGGCCAGCAGGGAGGTCGGCTCGGCCCGCCGGGCCAGGTGGCGGACGTCGGCGGCCCGGCCGCGCAGGCGTGGGGCGTCCACCAGCGCGGCCAGTTCGCGCAGGGCGGGGAGCAGGGACTGGCGGGCGAGCCGGCCTCCGGGGGTGGCACCGGCGAAGTGGGTGACCTGGTGCCCTCGCTCGGCGAACACAGCCGCGGCCGTCAGACCGGCGACGCCGCCACCGACGACGGTGACCCGTGGGTTACGGGGGCGGCGGCGGGGTGGGTGTGGTGGTGTCCCACGGGGCGTCGTCGCCGTACGGCCCTCGGTGACCCGCTGTTCTTCTCGTACTTCCGGTTCTTCTCGATCCTCTCGTTCTTCTTCCGGTCGTTCTTCTTCCGGTCGTTCTTCTTCTGGGGGCCGGCCCCAGGCCGGGGCCACGGGGCAGCGGCCCGGGTTGCCGGACTGGACCTCGGTCCAGCAGATGTTGCAGTAGGCGCACCGCCGCTCGGGGAGGTCACAGGCGAGGAGGCGGCGGGGCAGGTCGGGGTCGACGACCAGGGGTCGGCCGAGCGCCACCAGGTCGGCCGCGCCGCTGTCGAGCACCTGGGCCGCGGCGGCGCCGTCGGTGATGCGGCCGACGGCTAGGGAGGGGGTGTCCGGGTTGGCCGCGCGCATCCGGCGCTGAAGGTCCAGCATGGGGGCGGGTGGATAGGTCAGGTCCGGGATGTGGTCGGCGAGGGTGGGGCCGATGGTGCCCGCCCGGTAGGTGACCAGGTCGACGGGTGCGGTCACGGTCAGTCGGCGGAACATGGCGGCGGCCTCGTCGGCGGTCGGTCCGCCGTCGGGTCCCTCCTCGGCGGTGAGGGCGAGGGAGACCAGGAACCCGGCGGGGCAGGACGCGCGGACGGCGGTGACGATGTCGGCGATGACCCGGACGCGGCGTTCGGGGTCTCCCCCGTAGGCGTCGTCGCGGCGGTTCCAGCGCGGTGACAGGAACAGGGACAGCAGATGGCCGTGGGCGGCGTGGATCTCCACGCCGGAGAAGCCCGCGGCGGCGAGGGTGGCGGCGGTGCGCGCGTAGGTGTCGACGAGTTCGGCGATCTCCGCCCCGGTCAGTGCTCTCGGGACATGGCCGCTGTAGGGGTCGGCGACGGCGGAGGGCGCGACGCCCTGGTAGCGGCTGCCGGTGAGCATCCGGCTGCGTCCGGCGTGGACGAGTTGTCCGATGAGACGGCAGTCGGCGTCCTCCACGGTCCCTGCGAGACGGGCCCAGCGGTCCCGGTTGTCGGGGTGGTAGCCGGTGATCATGTTGGGCTGGGGTTCGCTGGAGGGGTGGACGAACAGCGCTTCGGTGATGATGGTGCCGACCCCGCCGCGGGCGAGGCGCCGGTACCAGTCCACGGTGGTGGGCGAGACGCGGTGCCCGTCGGCGAAGCCGTTGACGAACGGCGGGAAGACCAGCCGGTTCTTGAGCCGTCTGCCGCGGATCGTCAACGGGGTCCAGAGCCCGGTCCCCGTCACGCGGTCACCGGCCCGTCCCACTCCAGGACCAGTTCCCGGGGGCCGTGGAAGACGACATTGGTGTGGAAGGCGATGTCCTGGCCGGGTGCGAGACGCAGGCTCGGGGCGCGGGCGGAGAGCAGTTCCAGCAGGGCCCCCAGTTCCATCCGGGCGAGGGGTGCCCCGAAGCAGTAGTGGCCGCCCTTGCCGAAGGTGAGGTGCTGCTGGTTGCCCGGCCGACGGATGTCGAAGGTGTCGGGGCCGGGGAACTTCCGCTCGTCGTGGTTGGCGGACCCGATGGCGAGGAGCAGGGGGGTGTGGGCCGGGAGGCGTACCCCGTCGATGTCGACGGCGGTGGTGGTGATGCGCCGCCAGGTGAACAGACTGGGGTCGTAGCGCAGCGCCTCCTCGACCGCGCCGGGGATCAGTTCGGGGTGCGCGCAGATCGCCTCCCACTGGTCGCGGTGGTGCAGAAGGCGCAGCAGGGCACTGGTGGCGACGTTGGTGGTGGTCTCGTGGCCCGCGAAGCTGATGGCGTGGATGACGTTGACGATCTCGTCCGGGGTGAGGGCGTCCGGGTCCTCGCGGTGGATGCGGACCAGATCGCCGGTGAAGGAGTCGTCGGGGTCGTCCAGTCGCCGGGCGACGAACTCCTCGCAGTAGGCCCAGTAGTCGACCATGAAGCGGGCGACGTCGAGTTGCTGGGCCTCGGTGGGGCGGCCCCAGGTGAACAGCATGCGTTCGGCGGCCAGGCCCTTGAGGCGGATCGCGTCCTGGGGCGGGAAGCCGATGAGGGCGAACACCACGGAGGCGGGCAGCGGGTAGGTGAGCGAGGAGACGACCTCGAAGCGGTCGCGGGTCAGCATCGCGTCGATGAGTTCGGCGGCCCTGGTCCGGATCGTGGGGGCGAGGACGGCCAGGCGGCGGGCGGAGAACGCTTTGAGGCAGTGGGCGCGGACGCGGCCGTGGCGGGGTTCGGGACCGTTGGAGAGGGTGGGGGTGGCGCCGAATCCGTCGGCCATGACGGCCGCGGCCTCTTCGCTCAGCGGGAAGACGGGTTGCTGGGTGTTGGCTCCGCTGAAGCGCTCGTGGTCCTTGAGGATGCGTTCGACGTCCCGGTAGCGGGTGACGACCCACATCTTGATCGCGGGCGCGTAGAACACCGGTGACTCGGCGCGCAGTTCGGCGAGCTGGGTGAAGGGGTCGGCGGTGAACCCGGCTTCGAGCGGGTCGAAGTCGTGCCGGACCGGGCAGCCGTCGGGTGTGGTGATCATGCGGTGGGTCCGGGGGGCGTGGCCTTGGTCCCGGCTTCGGCTCCGGCTCCGGTTCCGGCTCGGGTAGTGACTCCGGCTTCGGTCAGGACCGTGCGCAGGACCTTCCCGACGCGTGTGATGTGCGGTTCCGCGCAGTCGAACAGGGTGCTGGCGTCGGCGTCGACGCGGAGCACGCGGACGCGGCCCTCGGCCATCGCGTTGATGGCGGACGCGTAGGGGGAGTCGGGGTCCACGACACCCTCGTCCTGCTCGTCCTGGCCCACCGCCACGACGGTGAGGCCGCCGTCGAAGCCGCCGCCGGGCCGGTAGGCGAACATGGCGCCGAGGTTGGCCCGGTAGACACCGATGCGGTGGCGCACGACGGCGGTGTCGACGCCCTTGAGACTGGGGTGACGGGCCAGGAAGTCCACGACCTTGTCGGTGCGTTCGTCCTCCGGCAGCCGGGCGATCTCGTCGAGGGGCAGACGGACGGGTTCCCCGGCCAGGCGTTCGATGATGAACCCGTAGTCGATGAGGGCGCGGGTGTCCAGCGAGTCGAGGGCGGGCAGGTCGTTCCACTGCCGGCGGAAGGTCGGCATCAGATGCAGGACGAGTCCGATCTCGGCCCCCTCCAGGTGCAGTTGCCGGGCCGTTTCGAAGGCGGGGAGGCCGCCCATGCAGTTGCCCGCGAGGTAGTAGGGGCCGTGTGGCTGGACGCGGCGGATCTGCCGGACATTGTGCGCGGCGATGTCCTCGACGGTCGTGTACGGCTCCCGTTCCCCTTCCAGGCCCGGCGTCTGGCAGCCGTACACGCTCCAGTCGTCGGGGATGTGCGGCAGATAGCCGGTCATGTAGCCGACGCTGCCTTCCGTGGCCGGGAAGATGAAGAGGTTGGGCCCTGGGCCGCCGCGCAGCAGTTTCAGGGCCGAACCGTCGAGCGCGAGCAGCCGGGCTTCGGCGTCGCGGTCGGCTATCAGCCGTCTCAGCGCCAGGCGTTTGGTGTCGGACAACGCCCGGACGCGGTCTTCGAGGGACGCGGCCGTCGTGGCGGGGGCGGTGGTGGCGGTGGGGGCGGGGACGGTGGTGTCAGACATGGGGGTTCCCAGGTGCGTGGGGTGCGATGGTCGAATCCGGGTCGGAGAGGGATGCGGTGAGCAGGGCGTCCGCCTCGTCGTCGGTCATGCCCTCCAGCAGCGCGAGCGCGAGGGCGATGTCGTCCAGGTCCTCGGTGGCCCGCAGGGTCTGCCGGTCGATGAGGGCGGCGACGGAACTGGCCCTGCCGTCGGCCAGGAAGTCGTGCAGCGGAACACGTACGGAGCTGTGTTCCGCCAGTTGGTGCAGGAGCCGTACGGCGGACAGGGAGTGGCCGCCCAGCCGGAAGAAGTCGTCGGCGCGTCCGACGGGGACCCCGCCGAGCGCGGTGGAGTACAGGGAGACCACGAGTTCCTCGGTGGCGGTCCGGGGGCGGTCGTCGCCGTCGCCCGGCGCGGGGAGGGGCCGGGTCCGCAGGGACGCGCGGTCGACCTTGCCGTTCGCGGTGCGGGGCAGTGCCGTGTGGACGACGAAGCGCTGCGGGACGAGGGCGGCGCGCAGCCGTCCGGCGAGGAAGGCGGTCAGGTCGTCGTCGTCCGGCTCCTGCGAACTGTTCGCCGAGCCGGACTCGTTCGCCGTGCCCGACCCGTTCGCCGAGCCGGACTCGTTCGCCGTGCCCGACTCGTCTGTCGTGTCCGGGCCGCCGTCCCCTTCCGCCGTGTCGTCGTCCGTGGCACGGCCCACGCGCAGGTGCGCGACGAGCAGGCCGTCGTCCGTGGTGACGACGACGGCCTCCCGTACCGCCGGATGCCGGACGAGCGCGGCCTCGATCTCACCGGGTTCCACCCGCTGCCCCCTTACCTTGAGCTGGTCGTCGGTGCGGCCGAGGCAGACGAGGTCGCCGTCGGAGGTGAACCGGGCGACATCGCCGGTGCGGTAGGCGCGGATCCGGGCGCCCGAGACGGTCGTCACCGGCACGAAGCGCTCGGCGGTCAGATCGGGCCTGCCGACGTAGCCGTGCGCCAGGCCCCGGCCGGAGATGAACAGTTCGCCGGGCACCCCGGGGGGCACCGGACGGCCGTCCCCGTCGAGCAGATGCACTCCCGTGCCCGCGACCGGTCCGCCGATGGGGACCGGCCCGGTACCGCCCTCCACCCGGTGCCGGGTGGACCAGATCGTCGTCTCGGTCGGTCCGTAGAGGTTCCACAGGGCGCGGCAGTCCCGGAGCAGACGTTCCGCGAGGTCACGGGCGAGGGGTTCGCCACCGCTCCACACGGAGAGGTTCGGGTCGCCCCGCCAGCCGGTGTCGGTGAGCATGCGCCAGGTGGACGGCGTGGCCTGCATGACGGTCGCGCCGGCCGAGCCGATCGCGGCGGCGAGGGCTCCGGGGTCGCGGGCCTCCTCGTCCGTGGCCACGGCCAGGCGAGCGCCGGTGATCAGGGGCAGGAAGAGTTCGAGGAGCGCGATGTCGAAGAACGGGGCGGTGACGGCGAGGAGGGTGTCGTCCTCGGTGATCCCCGGTGCCTCGGCCATCGTGGTCAGGAGGTTGAGGAGGGCGGGATGCCCGACGGCGACACCCTTGGGTTCGCCGGTGGACCCGGAGGTGTGCAGGATGTATGCCGTTTCGTTCTTCCTATTCGTTTCGTTCGTGCCGCGCGCGACCGGTCGCCGTTCCGGTGCCGGGTCCGCGGTGGTGCGCGGGTCGAGGGGGCGGACGTCCGGCGGGAGGGCCGCCGCGGTGTCCTCGACGGCCCAGGCCACGCCGATTCCGTTGCGGCGTACGAGGGTGTCGACCTGGGCCGGTGGGGCGTCCAGCGGGATGGGCAGGAAGGGGGCGCCGGCCCGGACGCAGGCCAGGAGCGCTGCGGGGAGGTCGACGGTGCGCGGCAGGAGCACACCGACCGGGGCACGGTCGGGGTTGTGGGTGCGCAGCAGCGCGGCCAGACGGTCGACGGTGGTGTCCAGCTCGGCGTAGGTGAGGGTGCCGCCGTCGCCGGTCACGGCGGTCCGCCCGGGGGTGCGGGCGGCCTGCGCCGCGAACAGATCGTCGACGGTGGTGTGGTGGGGGTGGCCGGGCGCGTCCGGGCCCGTCTCCCATCGTCCGAGGCAGGCGGTGTCGTCCGGGGTGAGGGCGGTGAGGTCCCGCAGCGGCGCGTCGGGGGTGTGCGCGGCGGCGGTGGCGAGGGCGGCCCAGCGTGCGGCCAGGCGGCGGGCGGTGCCCGGGGTGAACAGGTCCCGGTTGTGCAGCAGGGTCAGCCGCAGGGTGCCGTCCGGCCGGGGCGTCAGATGGACCTCCAGCTCGAACTGGCTGACCCCGGTGTCGAACGCGACCGGTGCGGCCTCGACGCCGGGCAGTTCGAGGGAGCCGGGGATGTCCTGGAGGGCGAGGAAGGTCTGGAACAGCGGGTTGCGGCTGGTGTCCCGCTCCGGGGCCAGCCGGTCGACGAGGCGCGCGTACGAGAAGTCGGCGTGGTCCCAGGCGGTGAGGCAGTGGGCCGCGGTACGGGCCGTCAGTTCCCGGAAGGTCGGGTCGCCCGACACGTCCGCCGTGAGGGGGAGGGTGCTGACGAAACAGCCCATGACGTCGTGGAATCGTTCCTCGGGCCGGTTCGCGTGCGGGGTGCCGACGGTGTTGCGGTCACTGCCCGTGTGCCGGTGGAGGAAGGTGCCGTGCACCGCGAGCAGCGCGGCGAAGAGGGTTCCACCGGCGTCGTCAGCGATCCGCCGCAGCTGCCGCGTCACCTCGGCGGGCAGATCGAGATCGACCCGTGCGCCGGTGTGGGTGCGCAGGGCGGGGCGGGCGGTGTCGGGTGCGATCTCGCCGTCACCGCGGGTGCGCAGCCGCTCCGTCCAGTGGGTGAGGGCGGTGTCGCGGTCCGGGTGGTCACGTCGTTCGGCGTCCGCGAGGACGAAGTCGGTGTAGTCCGTGTAGTCGGCGTTGTCGGCGTAGTCGGTGCGTCCGGGGGCCGGGGCCGGGTGCGGGTGGGGGTGCGGGGCGCCGGGTGCGGGTGCGGGTGCGGGTGCGGGTGACAGGAGACGCTGGTAGGCGGCGGCGAGTTCACGCTGGAACAGGGCGTGGGTCCAGCCGTCGGCGACCAGGTGGTGGAAGGCGACGCCCCACAGCCAGGTGGTGTCGCCGGTCCGGGCGAGCATGGTGCGCAGGAGGGGCGGGGCCGACAGGTCGAAGGGGCGTATCAGCCGGTCGCGCAGCCGGGCGAGCGCCGTCGGCTCATCGGCTTGTCGCCAGTCGGGTACGGCGCCCTCCGGGGTGACACCGGTTCCCTGCCTGTCGGGTACGGGACCCTCCGGGCCGATACCGGGTCCCCGCCCGCCCGGCACGGCACCCTGCGGGGCGACACCGCCTCCCCACCCGTCCCGCACGGCACCCTCCGGAGCCGTGCGGAGCGGCACGCGCTGGACCGGTGTGCCGTCGAGGTCGTGGAAACCGGCCCGCAGCCCGGGGTGCGCGGCGAGAACCTCCTCGGCCGCTGCGATCAGCGTGTCCGGGGCGAGCGGGCCGGTCAGCCGGGTGACCTGGGCGAAGACATATCCGGTGCCGCTCGGGTCGAGTTGCTGGAGGAACCAGAGCCGACGCTGGACGTCCGAGAGCGGGAGCAGCGTGTCGCCGCTCAACTCGGCGAGGAGGGCATCCTTGTGCGCGCGTACCGCCTCGACGAGGTGCGGCTCCAGCACTCCGCCGGGGGCCCGCAGGCGCAGTCGGCCGTCCTGTGCTTGCAGCGCCACGTCCCGGCCGAGCAGGTCGGCCACCAGGGCGGCCGTCACGGGCGGGTCGCCGACCGGGTGGGCGGAGGCGGACGGTGCGTTCACAGCAGAATCTCCTTGCACGACGCGTCCTCCTGTCCCGCCGCTTCCGCGCCGTCGTCACCCGCGCGGGCGTGGATCTCCGTTGCCAGGCCCAGCAGGTCCGTGTCGGCCAGCCAGCGTGATACGGGCAGTTCGACGCCGAATCGTTTCATCGTCGTATTGCGCAGTTGCATGGCGGCCAGCGAGCCCGCGCCCAGGCTCCGCAGGGTCCGATCCGGGGCCACCTCCGTGGGGGGAATGCCCAGGAGTCCGCCCACGGCGGTGGCGAGGTGCTCCCGTACGGAATCCAGGTCGTCGTCGGGCGTCGACGGTTCCGCGTCGGCTCCGGGTCCGGCGGCCGGGCGTGGAGTCTCCGGGGCGGCCGGGGCGAGGGGTGAGAGGCCGGGTGCCTGCGGGGGTTCGTCGGTGATCCAGTGGCGGGTGCGCTGCCAGGGATACGCGGGCAGCCGTGCCCGGCCCCCGGCCGGGACCGGCAGGCGGTCCCAGTCCAGGTCCACGCCCGCCACGAACAGCGCGGCCATCGCGTGCAGCAGGACATCCAGCGGTGGGCCCGCGCGCCGGAGTTGTACGACGCCGGGGGCAGGGGTGGGTGTCCCCTGCGTCGACTCGTCCGGGCCCTCTGGGCCCCCTCGGCTCCCCGGGCCCCCTCGGCTCCCCGGGCCCTCTGGGCCCCCCGGGCCCTCTGGGCCCCCCTGGCCCTTCGGGTCCCGCGTCCGCAGGTCCAGGACACACAGGGCGCTGCCCGCGACCGTAATCCTCCCCGCCGCCGGGGCGCACGGCCGGTCCGACGCGGCGAGGCGGCGCCAGTACTCGGCGTTGAGCGCCCGGCCGGGGTACGGGGCCAGCGTCGACGGCTCCAGGAACGGAATCCGCGGCTCCTGCGGTCGCAGCGCCATGAGGGCGCGGGAGTCGATGACCCGCGCTCCGGGACGGCCCTCCGCACCGGTCCCGGTACCGGTCCGGCCCCCGTCCCGCCCGTCCCGCCCGCCCCGCCCGTCCCGGTGGGCCAGCACGGTCCGTACCGCGTCGGGGAGGGTGAGTGCCCCGGTCACCGCGGCTGCCGCCACCGCGCCGATCCCCGCGCCCGTCACCGCCGACACCGGCAGTCCCCAGGACATCAGCAGCGTGGCGAGACCCACGCCCCAGGTGAACGCGGTCGCGTCGGCCGCCGTGCCGGGAGCCTTAGGGGCGGCACCGGTCAGCCAGTCGCCCAGTTCGGGGCCGCCGTGGGCGCCGAACGCGTCCGCGCACTCGTGGGCGGCCCGGCGGAAGGCCGGGAACCGGGCGCACAGGGCCGGGGCCGCGGAGGGGTCCGCCGTCCCGGCGTCGGGCAGCACCAGGGCGACCCCGGCGACCGGAGCGGACACCTCACCGCGGTACCAGTCCCGTCCTTCGGCGGGCGCCACCCCCTTCCCCGGGGTGTCGGCCACCATGTCCAGCTGCCGCCGCGCGGAGTGCGCCGAGTCGGCGACGACCGCGAGGCGGTGGCGGTGGTGCTGCCGGTCGCGGCCCGCCGTGCGGCACGCGGCGTCGAGGAGGTCGGCCTCCGACACCCCGGACGCCCCGAATGCCCCGGACATCCCGGATGCCCAGGACACGTTGGACGCCCCGGACGCCTCGGAGAGGTGACGCGCCATTCGGGCCGCCGCCTCGGTGAGGGCCTGGGGTGTGTGACCGGTCAGCACCAGCAGCCGCGGTCGTCCCTCGGCCGGGTCGGTGCGCTCCGGCTCCCCCGAGCTCGCCTCGGTCCTCGCCCCCGTGGTCACCTCCGCGCTCGCCCCCGTACCCCGTGTGGCGGGCGGCCGGGGCGATGTCGTCCCGGCCGCGGACGCACGGGCCGCGCGCACCGCGTCGACGGCGGCCTCCCACACCTCGTCCGGGTCCGCGTACCGGCTGAGCGAGGGCACCGCGAGCGCGTCGGGCGCGCAGGAGCGGATGTCGTCCTGGCAGATCGGGTGCGGGTTCACCTCGATGAACACACGGTGTCCGGCCTCGCCCAGTCGGGCCAGGGCGGGGCCGAAGCGGACCGTCTCACGGAGGTTGCGCGCCCAGTAGCTGGCGCCCAGCGCGGTGCCGTCCAGCGGACCGCCGGTCACCGTCGACCAGAACACGGCGTGCGTCGGACCCGTCGACATCCGGGACAGGGCCGCCTCCAGATCGGGCAGGAACGGGTCCATGTGGGCGCTGTGGGACGCGTAGTCGACGTCGACACGGTGGAAGTCCGCCCCCGCCTCGGCGACCCGCCCGGCCAGGGCCCGCAGATGGCCGTCGCCTCCGGCGACGACCGTACGGTCCTCGCCGCCGATCACCGCGATCGCGAGGTCCGTCGGGCCGAGTCCGTCGATCAGGGCGGCGAGGGCCGCCCGGTCGATACGGACCAGCGCCATACCGCCCTGGCCTCGGGCCGGGGAGATCAGCCGGGTCCGCTCCGAGAGCACACGGGCCGCGTCCTCCAGACCGATCGCACCGGACACATGGGCCGCCGCCACCTCCCCCATGCTCTGACCGACCACCACCGCGGGGAGCACCCCGTACGACGCCCACCGTTCCGTGAGCGCGACCTGGAGGGTGAAGACGGCCGCCTGGACCCAGCGGGTGTCGGTGAGCGGCCGGGCCCCGCCGAGCAGCGCGTCCGCGAGTGATCCACCGAGATGGGGTGCGAAGGCGCGGTCGCAGTTCCGCAGCACCCGGCCCGCCGCCGGATCACCGGCCAGCGAAGCGGCCATGCCCGGCCACTGGGAACCCTGACCGCCGAAGACGAACACCGGGCCGTGCGCCCCGGGGACGGCGGACACCTTCGTCGGCGTACGGCGGGGACCACCGGGGGGACGGGGCGGCGCCGCGCGGTCGGCGGGGGCGAGGGAGACGGAGGAGATGGAAGAGACGGAGGAGGCGGGGGAGGCGGGGGAGGCGGGGGAACTGGTCGCGCCCGTGTCATCGGCACGGGCGGGAGCCGACCGGGCCGGAGCGGCGGAGGGGCCCGCGCCCCGTGTGCCGTGCCCGGAGAGGATCACATGGCAGTTCGTCCCGCCGAAGCCGAACGAGCTGACTCCGGCCAGTGCGGGAGCGCCGGGCGGTCCAGGCCATGGCCGCGTCCGGACCGGGACCTCCAGGCGCCAGCCCTCGAAGTCGATGTGCGGGCTGGGCCGGTGGAAGTGGAGGTTCCCCGGTATCTCACGGTGGTGCAGGGCGCACGCGGCCTTGATCAGTCCGGTGATTCCGGCGGCTGCCTCAAGATGGCCCAGATTGCCCTTGACCGCGCCGAGCAGCAGCCGGTCCCTCTTGGGACGGCCCGTGCCGTACACCGCGCCGAGGGCACCGGCCTCGATCGGGTCGCCCAGGCTGGTGCCCGTGCCGTGGGTCTCGACGTAGGCCACGTCGCCGGGCGCGATCCCGGCGTCCTCGCAGGCCCGCCGGATGACGTCCTCCTGGGCCTGCGGGCTCGGCGCGGTGAGTCCGTTGCTGAAACCGTCGTTGTTGACGGCGCTGCCGAGCACCGTGCACCACACGTCGTCCCCGTCCGCGAGGGCCCGACTCAGCGGCTTGAGCAGCACCATGCCGCCGCCCTCGCCCCGGACATAGCCGTTCGCAGCCGCGTCGAACGGCTTGCACCGCCCGTCCGGAGCCATCGCCCCGAACTGCGACATCGCGACCGTCTCCTGCGGCCCGCAGATGAGATTGACTCCTCCCGCGAGGGCCTCCTCGCACTCGCCGGACCGGATGCTCCGGCACGCCTGGTGCAGCGCGACCAGCGAGGAGGAACAGGCCGTGTTCACGGTGATCGCGGGTCCGCGCAGGCCGAGGGTGTAGGCGATCCGGGCCGAGATGACGCTGAGGTCCCCGCCGGGCGCCGAGTAGGACGTGATCCTCGCCGGGTCGGCCGCCGTCAGCGCCGCGTAGGTCGTCCACATCGCGCCCATGAACACACCGATCCGGCGGCCCCGCAGACCGCGGGGCACGGTGCCCGAGTCCTCCAGCGTCTCCCAGGCGAGTTCCAGGGCGAGCCGCTGCTGGGGGTCCATGTGCCGGGCCTCGGCCGGGGAGATCCCGAAGAACAGCGGGTCGAAGCCGGCGATATCGTCGAGGAACCCGCCCCACCGGGTGGACATTCGGCCCGGGGTGCCGGCGGACGACGCGTACCAGGCGTCCGCGTCCCAGCGGTCGGCGGGGATCTCGCGTATCGCGTCACCACCGTCGGCGAGCAGCCGCCACAGTCCCTCGACACCGTCCGCCCCCGGAAACCGGCCGGCCATCCCCACGACGGCGATGGGCTCGGACCTGAGGTCACGGATAGGCGCGGACCCGAGGCCGCGGATGGGGTCGGACCCGAGGTCGCGAATGGGCGCGGACCCGAGGCCGAGGGTGGGCGCGGACCCGAAGTGGTGGGTGGGCGCGGACCCGAAGTCGTGGCGGGCGGCTGCCCACGAGTCCCGCAAGTCCCGCAAGTCCCTCTCGTCCCGCCCGTCCCCGCCCCCGGCCGCCGACACGGCACCCGGCGACATCTCACCCTTGCTCACCGCCCGCGCCAACTCGCCGGGCGTCGGCCAGGTCCAAGCCGATGTGGGCGGCAGCGCCCGGCCGAGGAACCGGGACAGCTCCGCGGTCAGACCCGTCAACTGGACCGAAGTCAGGCCGAGTCGATGGAACCGGTCCCCGGACCGCACCTGGTCCAGTGGCAACCCGGCCAACTCCGCCACTCGTCCGACGAGCCATGTCTCCAGCTCCGCCGCGCCGGTCACCGACCGGTCGTCGCGTCCTTCCGGCCCTTCCGGTCCTTCCGGTTGCGCCACCGACGGGCCGACTCCGCGCAGCGGGGGTCCAGTTGCTGTCATCAGGGTTCCTTCACCGTCGAAAAGGGCGGCGGAGTACTCAGCCGGGGCCGTCGACAAGGTCTGCGACGGTGATGAAGTCCGGGTCGACCCTGCACCTCAACCGCTGTCCTCGATCTGGAGTGGGAACCTCGCAGAGAGTGCGATATCCCGTCAAGTGATATGCACTGGCTGCGTTTGCTCATCCCTCGTGTTATGGGTCGCGCACAGGCGCGGGGCAACGGGGGGCTGCTCGGAGCGGAACACCGTCCCCTGCCGGCTCACTTCGGGCCCCGGGAAGCGGCGGCCGGGCCGGGCCCGAAGCGGCGGCGCCGTACCAGCGAACACACAGCGAATCCCCAGGTAGCGTGAGAGAAAGACGTCACTGACGCCTCCTGGGACGGCTGGGACGACACTGCGCCCGGCCGGGCCCCCACCGGTCACTCGCGCCCACCGCGCCGCGCCACCCACCCGCTCCCGAAACCACGCGCACCACCCTCCCGGAATGTAGGCCCACTGGTGCAACAGCCTTGCCCCAAGGGGCAGATGTGACAAGCCGAGAGACGGACAGCGCACAGGCCGATTCCCGCCCACCCGTCCAGGCGGGCACCCTGCCCCACCGGACGAGAGCCCGAACATTCGGACATCAACCCTCGTGGCTCGACCATGGTGCTCTCGCCGGTCGGGCGGCGGGCAGTCAGGTCACCCATGGCCAGGTGGATGACGGCTTCGGAGCGGGCCGGGAAGGTCTCGTGGTTCGCGGGCCGGGTGGCGGTTCAGCAAGAGTCAGCCATAGGTCCCCACCACCCCTGCCCAACGCCTGGGTATCGAGGTGAATCCCCTGACCCCTGCCTTGCGGGCGGTGATTTCGATGTCGATGTCAATGCCGATGCCGAGGGTGGCGGCGGGCTCGACGAAGCGCTTGCGGTAGCCGCCGTCCACTCAGGTCTCACCAGATCAGCGGACGGCAGAAACACGGCCATATCGCAACCACCCGGACGAGAACAACCTCTCAGCAAGGGTTTCGAGCACTGCGTCCGGTACGACACGCGCGGGCTGGCTTTCCTGTTACTGCGCGGACAGGTGCAACCACCTGCAAGGCGCTGCCGTCGGCAAGGTGGCGGGCACCGGCGTGCCGACACGCGTGGGTACCACTTTGCGGACCTTGAATCGGCTTCGCACCCGCCGGGATTGAAAGCACCGCCCTTACGCGCGGGGGGGGAATCCTGCCAGGCATGGACGTCATGCGGTGGGCAACTGGCCTCATCCGATCAATTGCGGATTCCCTGTCCGGGAGCTGCCGGTCTGCTGTCAGTCTGGCGAGGCCGCCACAGGCCGGGCTCCTGCCACGGTGGTGGGCGATGCGCGGACCGTGTTCCGGCAGGTCAGTGATCCCGGCGGGCATGCCGCGCCTGCGCCTGGTGTGACCGCACCGCCGCTGGTTGTCGGGGTCCGCCGGGTCCCGCCCGTGGCGGGTGCGCAACCGAGTGAAGGGGGACCTCCATGTCCTCGAACACCACCCCCGTACCCGTACCCGTACCTGCCAGATGGCACCGCAGACCCGGGACCCACAACCCGGGCGCGGGACGGGGCCCGCTGCGCCGCATGCGCCGACGGGTGCTGTCCGGTCTGGCGACCCTGGCCCTGGCGGCCGGAGCGGCACTGGCCGTTCCCCAGACCGCCCACGCCGTCTCCCACGTCAGCGTCTCCTCCACCACCGTCGCCGCCGGCGACACCTTAACGATCATCTTCAACGGCACCGCGGACGCCAACACCCCCGGCGCCGGTGAGAACTTCTACGCCGGCTCCTCCACCCTCGGCCCGCTCCCTGACTTCACGACCATCGACTCGTGCACGGGCAACACCGCCCCCTGCACCAGCGTCTTCGGCTTCGGCCAGCGCGTACCGCTGGGCGACCTGGCGGCGGGCGACGCATTCAGCGGCACGCTCACCCTCCGGGTCAACCCCGGGACCCCGGCGGGTTCCTTCGTCCTGCGCTACCAGCTCTTCGGCGACAAGGGCGGCGAGACCACCCTGTCCGGGCCGACCATCACCGTCACCGACCCGCCACCACCCGCAGACCTCGCCATCGACGTGAGCGCGCAGCCGCACCTGGGCATCCTGACCCCCTACCTCACCTACACCCTGACCGCGAACAACACCGGCCCCGGCGTGGTCATCTCCGCCACCGTCACCGCCACCCTGCCACCCGGCGCCTCCGCCACCGGCCTCCCGTCCGGATGCACCACCGCCACCCAAACCGTGACCTGCACCTACGGTGCCATCCCCAACGGAACCAGCGCGGCCAAGTCCTTCCGCGTACCCCTGCACCTGCTCTCCCTGGGCCACATCACCGTCACCGCGACACGCACCGCCTCCACCCCGGCGGACCCGAACCCGGCCAACGACACCGACAGCGCCACTTGCACCGTCATCTCCATCCTCCTGGCCACCTGCCCGTAGCCCACCCGGCACCCCGCCCCGCGCACCACCATCACCCCGGCACACACCCGGGAGACCGCCCACCGAGCACCCCAGCGGCGCAGCCGACCCAGGAACCGGCTGCGCCGCCGCGGTCCGTGCCAGCGCGGGGTACCCGATGACTCGACTTGGCAACGGGTGGCAGAAGGCCGGATCTACTGCCGCATCAAGCAACCTCTACCCGGCCCGGGGTTACCTCCCCGCCCGCCGTCCCCGCCACCGGGCATCGGCCGGCGAGCCAAAACGGCAGTCCTCATCACGGCGTGCATGGGAGTCGCCGGACTACTGCTCCTCGGCTTCTTCGGTGTCTCCGCATTCGTGACACCACCGACCCCGAGCACCGTCACCGCCACGGTCACCTAGAGGCGGCGCCCGCTACGACAACGCCATGCTCAGCGACGTCGCCTCCCAAGACCACGAGGTCCACAGCATCCACGAGCGCTACACATCCCTCCCTCACCCTCCCCCTCACCGTCGGGCCCGACGACGACAGCCCGGCCTGTGCCGTCACCATGAGATGCAGCGCCGGAGCGGACCGCGAGAAGCCGCTGAAGACCGTGACGGCGCTGATCAACCGTCCGGTGCAGATGTCCGTGGACGTCACCGGGGTGGCCATTACCCCCAACGAGGCCCAGCGGGAGGACGACTACGCGGCGACCGCAGCCCTCGGCGACGCCTTGCTCCACCGGCCCTCACACCTGCGCCGCCGGGCACCGGGCCGTGCCGTCCGCGTCATCGAAGACTGCCGAGAGCCGCCCTCAGCGGCACCGGCACCGGCACGGCAAGTGGAACGTGGGCGCACGAACCGGTTTCCCTGTGAGGGATATCGCGGGACGAGGGCCGGCCAAAAAGCTCCCGGTCCAGGTGGGTACGGAGGGGGAACAAGTCGGGTTACGAGAGTCCGGCGCCGTTTGATTGCCAGTCGATTAGAAGATGTCGGCCGATCTGTCCCGCCTGAGGTTCTCAAGGATCGTGCGCAGCCACGGGCTGCGAACGGCCAGTAGCCGGACCAAGGTGCGCTCGAACGCTCCCCGGTCGGCCCTGAACAGGTAGTTGGGGCGCGGCGGGAGCGGGTCGTCGCGGAGGACGTCCTGAGGTAGGCCACCCGACGCGGGAACCGACAAGTACGGCCGGGGAGAGACCAGCCACAGCCACACCCCCAGCGGCAGGGGAACCGGGTATGCCGATGCACCCGGGCCAGCGGGGGCCCAGGTCCGACCCGTCTGGGGATGGGCCGGTACGAGGAGAATGTCAACGCCCGCGTCGGGGGGAGGTTCTCCTGGTCCAGCCAGGACGGCGCGCAGCGTTGGCGGGCCTGCGGGCAGCAGGGTGTCGAGCGCGCGCTGGAAAACGTCCGTGGTCAGACCGTTGGGGACCTTTACCGGCTGCCCTTTGGAGGCCACCAACAGGTGGGCGAGTGCTTGGCCGGCTGCCGCCTCCCATCGCGGACTCCACGACCAGTAGTGGTTCGACCCGGACCGTCCTCCCCAGGTGGCGATCGGCTCGAACGGGGGTGTGCTCTCCCTCCTCACCGCCGACTCCGCCGGTTCCGCCAACTCCGCCCAAGAGAATGGCTCAGCGTGGACACCTTTGACGAGGCGGCGGCGCACGGCGTCTGCGCTGAGCCACGCTGCCTGCCAGAGCGAACAGTCGTCGACCCGGGTTGCTACGGGCAGGTCACACGCTTCGCAGGCCATGTTGGGCCCGTCGGCCCCGTCGAGGCCACAGCAGGCGACGCCGCGCTTCTCGGGGATCAACCGGGTTCCGCGGATGTCGCCGGGCGCGATGACCATCGCCCCGGGCGGGCTCGCGGACAGGGCGTGGACCGGCGCGTAGGTGCCGCGTGCTTCCGCCTCTCCTGGATCGATCTCGTTCCGCATCCGCCACTGTCCTGCCCAGGGGGCCGGGTCCACGGCAAACGTTCCTGACTCCATGAGCACCGGAAGCTGGACCCCATTCCCGTACTTCTGACGGGCGTGGGCCGGAAGGCAGACCTGGGACAAGGGGGCGGTCAGCTCGGCATTGCACCGCGCACAAACGAAAACGAACAAAGGCCCCCTCCGATGGGAAAGCAGCTGCATCGTCGCAGCTCCGCAGCAG
Organism: Streptomyces sp. NPDC004610; assembly: GCF_040609715.1. Classification (NCBI taxonomy): domain Bacteria; kingdom Bacillati; phylum Actinomycetota; class Actinomycetes; order Kitasatosporales; family Streptomycetaceae; genus Streptomyces; species Streptomyces sp. NPDC004610. Next base: position 58,353 of record NZ_JBEXLA010000044.1, read on the forward strand.
CCCGCCAACGTGTCTTCGCATCTGTCTCGGACGTCAACGAAATGTGGGCGAATGCCAGTCGCCGTCTCCGACGGAGCCAGGCGGCTTGGTCCGGAAAAGGGCTACCGGAAAGAGCCAGCACAAAGAGCCAGCGGACTCACGGAAATCCTTGCCCGCGCACTCCGGGACCGCGGCCGTGAGGTCGAAGTCGAGCACCTCCACATCCGCCCTTACCCGGGTGCTGGGGACGGCCGCCTCATGATCGATTCCTCAAGCCTTGATTGGTGCGGCCGACCGGGCGGCCTGCTCGATCTTCGCGCAGTAGGCGGCACGGGCTTTCTCGTCGATCGGCTTCTCGTGTTCGGGGCGCACCCCGGTCCGCCGGTCGAGGCCCTCGCGCAGGATATCGGCGTGCCCGGCATGCCGGTTGGACTCGCTGAGGACATGGACCATGATGGCGAACAGGTTCGTGTTGGGACAGGGCTCCGGCCACCACGGCACGTGGCCGGGGGCGTCGAGGGGAAGCTCGTTGATCGTCGCGTCCGCGTGTTCCCACGTGCGCCGGTAGAACCCGACGATCTGATCGCGGGTCTCGTCCTCCGTCGCCCACAGATCGCTGCCGTTGTAGTCCTGCCACCGGGGCAACGGTTCCGGGGAAGGGCGGTCGAAGACCTCGCCGAAGTACCTGGCCTCGACGGTGGCCACGTGTTTGACCAGGCCGAGGAGGTTGGTCCCAGTCGCTGTCAAAGGTCGGCGGGCGTCGTACTCGGACAAGCCGTCGAGTTTCCAGAGCAGCGCGTTGCGGTCCCGCCGCAGTCTCCCGTGCAGGTTGTCCTTCGCGAATTCATCGATCATGCGGCATAAACCTTCCATGGGCTGTTGGTGGTCTCAAGATGCCGTAGACGGTCCGCAACGACTGGCAGAGCCGAGGCATGGCCATCTCGCCGACCCGAACGAAGGCATGAACCTGCGCAACGAGGTGCTCCACAGCCCGGCAGAACGCCGCCCACCCCGGCACCGGATCGCCTTGGTCCTCCAGGCCGCCCTCGTGGTGCTTTGCTCGATCACCGCACACGAACCACCCCGAGGAAGCGGCGGAAGCCGACCCGCCGGGATGAGCGCTTCGACCGGCTCGCTGCTCTTGCCGCACGGGGACTGTCCGGGTGAGAGCAGACGCGTCTGGACGGCCGCTGCGCCTCTCGGAATCGCGGGCGGGGCTGCGTCCTTCGGTCAGCGGGCGAGGACGATGTCGACCGTGGTGTTCGGACAGCCGTCGAGGACTCCGGTGAGGGCGGTCTGCCCGGCTGTGTCCAGTTGTGCCTTCGGGGGACGGCAGTCGCTGACCGCCTTCCGGCTGATCTCCGTCTGCGGGTGGCTCTGGGACCGGTGGTGCGGGTGTGGGAGCGGTTGTCCGGGGGGTGGCAGGAGCAGGTGGAGGTGATTGTGAAGACGGAGCCGAGGCGGAGAGTCTCGCCCGGCGGCAGGAGCAGGCCCGCGACCAGCAGGCGCGACGGGATGCGGCCCATGCGGCAGTGGCGGACCGGGCGACGCGCGAGCGGGAGGCCGCCGACGCGGTGCGCCAGGAGCTGGCGTGCGCGGACTTCGGGCAGCAGGTGGGGGCGGCCGGGCGCTGTGCGAGGCGTGCGGCCACCGGCACCGGACCGAGGCCTGGTCGTGGAGGAGGCGCTGGTCGCCGCGACCTGGACTACGGGGACGACGTTGCCGCCGTCACCGACCACGTCCGGGCCTCGCTGGCGGCCGACATCGCGCGGGCGCAGGGCGAGTTCATGGCGATGGTGGAGCCGGGCGAGCTGGACGCGGACCCGGCCGGGGCGGCCTCCGTGTGCTCGCCTTCACCGCGCTCCAGGCGGTGGAGGCGGCGCTGCCGGAGTACCGTGCGCGCTGGGTCCGCTCGGGCGGACCGGGGAAGCCGAAGCGGAGGCGAGCCGGGCGTACGAGACCGAGCAGGGACGGCGCTGGTTCTGGCGCAACCCGCACGGCGCGGACGCCGTCGCCGCCGCGACGAAGACCACCGAGGCAGGAACCGTGCGGTGCCGGCGCCCCTGTAGACCGTCTCCGGGTCGAAGTCGTTCCCGTACCCGGTCGCCCCGGCTGAGGGGCGGCGGCACCCTTCGCCTCCACCGGGGAGCGGCGCCCGGCGAGGTCCGGCTCCTCAATGTCGGCCTCCAGGACCCCCTCGGCGCGGGCGCAGGTCTCGTTGAGCATCCGTCAAGTGGTCGCAGAAGACCCGAGCCGGAGTGACCTGGCTGATGCCCTGTGCCTGGGGCGGACAACGGCGGAGAGACCGATCTCCGAACTCCGGCAGGCGGGCACCCTGCGGTCCTTCGGCCCAGAGGATCGGACCGGCCGCTACTGCGCCATCGAGGACCAGGACGTCCTGGGGGTTGCTGGCGCTGTCGGGAGGCGGCGTGTAGCAGTAGCAGCTCACTGGACCTCACGGAGGACCTTGGCTACCTGGGTCCGGCGGAGCTTTCCCTCAGCCGGGCCCAGATCTGATCCAGGAGGTGTGATGGCCCCTTCTCGACCGGGCCCGAATCCACGGACGTCCCTTGGTGATCGGGAGTTACGGCTGTGGCGGGTCGGCCGGGCCCTGACCGTGACCTTTGTCGCCGCGGTCCTGGTTGCGGGTGGCGTTCTCTTCGGCCTGGTGGTCCTGCTGGATGTCCAGGAGATAGACCGCACCGCGAAGCTCGACGCCAGGACGCTCTTCGACCTGGTGAAACTCTCCTTCGGCGTGGTCGCCGGAGCCGGTGCGCTCGTGGCTCTGGTCGTCGCCTACCGCCGCCAGCGCGTGGACGAGGCCGGAGCCCACCGCGAGGCCACCCGCCTGCACACCGAACGCTTCACCGCCGCCGTCGAGCAGCTCGGCTCGGGCTCCCCGGCCGTCCGCCTCGGCGGGGTCCACGCCCTGGCCGGCCTCGCCGACGACGCCCCCGACCAGGGCCTGCGCCAGACCTGCATCGACGTCCTGTGCGCCTACCTCCAGCTCCCCTTCACCCCCGACCCCGGCACCGACCCCAGCCACCAGGAGGAACACCACCGCTACCTGGCCTTCCGCAAAGTCCGGCACACCATCATGCGCCTCATCGGCGACCACTACCGACGCCCACGAGGGACTCACCGCTCCTGGCAGGGCTGCGACCTCGACCTCACCGGCGTCACCATCGACGGCCCCATGGATTTCACCGGCGCGGAGTTCACCGGCGGCACGGTGCACTTCACGGGCGCGGAGTTCACCGGCAGCACGGTGGACTTCAGCAGCACTGTGCTCACCGGAGGCACCGTGGACATCGGCAGAGCGGTGTTCTCCGGAGGCACGGTGCACTTCACCGGCGCGGAGTTATCTGGCAGCACAGTGGACTTCAACGGCGCGGAATTCTGCGGAGGCACGGTGGACTTCAGCAGCACGGTGCTCACCGGAGGCACGGTGCACTTCGGCAGAGCGGTGTTCTCCGGAGGCACAGTGCACTTCACCGGCGCGGAGTTCACCGGCAGCACAGTGGACTTCAACGGTGCAGAGTTCTCCGGCAGCACCGTGTACTTCGGCAGAGCGGTGTTCTCCGGCGGCACGGTGCACTTCGGCGGCGTGGTGTTCTCTGGCGGCATGGTGCATTTCGGCAGAGGGGTGTTCTCCGGAGGAAAGGTGGACTTCGGCAGCGTGATGTTCTCAGGCGGCACGGTGGACTTCGGCAGCGCCGTGTTCTCCGCCGGCACGGTGCACTTCGTCGGTGCGGAATTCTCCGGCGGCACCGTGGACTTCAGCAACACGGTGTTCTCCGGCAGCACGGTGGACTTCAGCAGCGCGGAGTTCTCCGGAGGCACGGTTCACTTCAGGAGTGTGACGGGTCCAGTTCCGAGTGGGCTTCTGGCTGCTGTCGGTAGTCCTGCTCCCGCAAAAGTCACCTTGTCCTCGACTTGGCTGCCCTGAAGTCCATAGGACCAAGGGGTGTAATCGGCCGTTTCCGCCCCCCACTCGCGGACACAGGCAGCCCCGTCAGGCAGGCCAGGACGAACTCGGCACCGCAATAGTTCGCCCGAAGCCTCCGCATCCGCCACCGCCGCGCCCCACCTCCCGCGCCCTAACGGTTCCCCCCAAAGCCACGCTGAGCAGTCTCGAAGGCTTCCTGCATCCAGCCACAGTGTCTCCCCAGCGTCAGCTGGGGCTACGCCCCGGCAACTTGGAGTGGTACGGCAAGCATCCGGGTGCTTGAGACCGGGCCACCGGAATGCAGCGGTACTCGCGCCGAACCCGATACGCCGTCGTGGCACGACCCCTCAAGTCCCGTCGGGGGCTTCCCGACGGGGCTTCTGCGTATCACGGGCTCTCGCACGGCCCGGCGAACCCGGCCGCTCCCGCCACCCCCGGCAGCGCCGTCCCCGAGTGTCGGCAGGGGCATACCTGGGGGCCTGCCCGGGACCGAGCAGACGGTGATCGGCCGGCTCGTGGAGAGCGGGCTCGCGTGAGCGAGGGGGGTGACCGGCGCGTGGACGCCCGCGCCGCGGTCCCCCGCGGCCGGGCCCGCCCGACGCGGCAGCCACCGTCACCCCACAGCCGGTGCGTGCCCTGGGGCCGCTGTCACAGGGACGCCGCTTCCTCCTCCAGGCGCACCACCGCGGGGTGGTGGCTGTAGGGGTGGAGTGCCTTGCGCATTGTGGTGAGGCAGGTGGTGGCGCGGGCGGAGCGCAGTCCCGGGTAGTCGATCAGGAAGCGCCGCCACGTCGAGACGGACTCTTCGAGATGTCCCTGGATGAGCTGTGATTCGGCCAGGAGCGCCAGGGTCAGGGCACGGGCCAGTCGGGCCTGTGGGGCGCGGACGCGGAGGGAGGCGTGGAAGGCGTGGTCCGCGGCCGGGTGGTCGCCCAGCGCGCTCAGGGTCCGCGCCCGCTGGTAGTGGAGGGCGGCCCTCGGATAGCTGTCGAAGGGGTCGGAGGGGTTCTGGTCGGCGTGGCTGTGGAGGAGTTCCGCGTTGCGCAGGGCGAGGAGGGCGCGGGGGCGGTCCTTGGCGCGGGCGTGGGCCAGGGCCAGTTGGGACTGGGTGTAGGACTGGGTGAGGGGCGAGGCGTGGCGGGTCGCGGTGGCGGCGGCCTGTTCGGTCAGGGCGAGGGCGGCCTGCTGGTGTCCGAGGTCCAGCGCGTGGGTGGCGAGGGCTCTGATGGCGATGGTGTGGGTGTGGGGGTCGCCGGCCTCGGCGGCGAGGTGGGCGGCGGTGCGGTGGTAGTGCTGGGCGAGGGCGTGGGCATCGTCGTCGGCGCACATGTTGCCCAGGAGGATGGTGAGCTGGGCGGTGCGGGTGAGGAGTTGCCGGTGGACATCGTCGCGGGCGCTGGCGAGGAGCCACTGGGTGACGTCGTCGGCGAGGTAGGCGGTGAGCGCGGTGCGGGCGTGTCCACCGCCGAACGCGCCCGTCGAGGCGGAGAAGAGCGCGGTCGCGCCCTTGAGCGCCTCCACTTCCGCGCGGCCCACGCGTCGTCCGGCCATGACCCCGGCGCGGCGGGACGTGCGCTGTGACAGCAGGTCCTCCCAGCCGGGGACGGCCAGTGCGGACAGGCTGTAGGCCGCGGCTCGGGCGGGATTGCCTCGGCTGGGGTCCAGTTGGTTGTGGGTGAGCTCGGCCAGTCGGTGCACGGGGTCTGCCTTCCAGGGCGTTCCGGAGTGTGAGCGGGGGGCTCGGGACAGACCGGCGTCGGTGGCGCCTCCGGGTGGGGCGGGCGGGGCGGGGCACAGCGAAGTGCCGCGCGCCGACGCGTTGCTGTCGGGCGTTTCACGGTCGGGCCGTGATCGTGATCGGGCGCCCGCTGGGGCAATGGCGTGGGTGAGTCGGGTCGCGTTCCACGCCGCCTCTTCAAGCGTGCGCAAGCCGTGTGTCTGTCGCCGAGACAACACGCATCCCCGTTCTCAGCTCTAGCCAAGATGAACCGGAGACAGGGCCCTTATCAAGGGCGCACAGGCGCAGCACGCGCAGCGCGCGTACGCGCGCCGATGGCCTCCGCGCACGACGGTCGTGGCCGATGGCCTCCGCGCACGACGGTCGTCGGCGGACACACCGCGACGGAGCCGCCGACCGCCTTGATCGGCCGCTCGACGGCGGCGCACCGGAGGGGTCAGGGGCGGGGCGCCCGGCGGAGCCCGCCGTGGCCACGGAACGGGAGGCCGCGGCGTTCCCGGGGGTCTCAGGTCGCGGTCTCGGCGGCCGGGACCCGGGGGGCGCCGTCACTGCCGGGGGCACGGGCGGTGTCGAGGAGGTGGGCACTGTGGACGTGGCGCACATGGGGGCGCAGACCGGCCCGGAGGCGGGCCAGGGCTGAGTCGGCGCGTGCGGAGCGCAGCAGGCGGTAGTGCTGGAGGAATGTGGTCCAGGCGTGGCGGGCGGCGTCGCGGTGGCCCAGGTGGAGCGGTGTGATGGCCAGGTCGGGGTCGGGCTGGCGGGCGGTGTCCAGGTGCTCGCTGATGTCTTCGGGGCTGAAGTGCCGGATCAGCTGAGCCTGCGCACGAACCCCCTACGGACAACCACCCCCGGGCCAGCCTCCAACTGTTACCGGTCACACAGGCCGCCGGACGGCAGGCCCTGTCCACCCCCGAGTTCACGCCCACGTCCAGTTCTCCGTCCCGGACCGCCGAGGGAGCGTTCAGTGTCGTCGACCGGCCTGGCACGTGGGTGCCGCGAGGGTGAGGTCCCCGCAGTCACCGGGTGTTCGCCGGGCCGGACGGGGCGTGCGCCAGCGCGTCGGCCCTCCGCCGGGCGCCTGCGGCCCGATCACCGACCCCAGGGATCGCGCGGTGGGCCAACTCGGGCCGGTGAACAGCCGCTTGGGTATGACGCTCCTCCACGCGCTCCGGGCAGCCCGGTGCACCCCGGGCCATCGCGAGCACAACCCGGCGATGGCACGGGCCACGGTGGGTCTCGCCGAGGCCCTGCGGACCTACTGGGAGCTGTCCGCGGCCTTCGGGGTGCGGCACACGGCCGAGAGCAACTGGGATCTGCAAGGGGCACGGGAGCAACTCGGCCCGGCGCCGGGCCCCACGTGGTTACAGCGGACCACCATCGGCCGGTCCACCGCCTGCTCGCGACGCTCGGCGCTGCCGACGTGCAGCCCGTCCACCCCCGGCTCGCGGACCTCGGCGCTGCCGACGTAGCCGGGCTTCCTCCCCGGGATACGGGACTTGGCCGGGCGACCGACGGGCGACGGCCGACGGGCGACCGGCGACCGGCGACCGGCGACCGGCGACGAGCGACGAGCGACGAGCGGTTGGTAGCGTCCCGCCCGTGCGCGTTCACCTCATCAACGACATACCCAGTGGCCTGACCCGACGAGCCCGATCGTTCGTCGACGTGCACGGCGCCAAGGTCGATGTCCGGCCCGTCGAGGGACACAGGCAGTGGTGGTTGGAGCGAGGCATCCCCGCAGCGGTGATCGACCGGATGGCGGCCTACCAGGAGCAGTGGGGCGGCCTGCTCCTGCCACCCTCGACGCAGTACGACGGAGGCCCGAGGTACCTGGATCCGGAATCGCCCGAATCGGACTCCGCGGGATGGTGGTTCGAAGCGGGGGCGCAGCGGACCGCGGTTCCCTACGCGTTCATGATGGGTCCGTCCGGTGAGTTCGGCATTCACGCCGAACGGTGGGTGCCTCTCCACGCGTCCATCGAGGGCTGGGTGGAATCGCTGGCACTGGCTCACCATGCGTCCAGTTGGGCGCGGCAGGTGACCAAGCTCGTCGGCGATGAGGTGGACGGCATCGAGTGGGACGGCTACGAGCCGGTGAGCGAGGTGAGGGGCCTGGCAGACACCTGGTGGAGAGGTCCCGACTCACTGGTGGCGCTCTACACGGGGGAGGCCGCGTCACTCGATTTCCCCAGAGGGCGTGTCGCGTTGATCTACTCCGGGCTTGATGAGTGGGGCCATAGGAGACGGCGACGGGAGTCGCCGGTCCAGGGGGCTTGAACGTCCGCAGGGCGGTGGCTCATCCGGGCCGTTCACCTCGGCGGAGGAGGAACTGACAGGCGGGCTGCCGCCGTTCACCGGCGTCGCCGACTCGCCGGCCATCCCGCCCCGGGGTGACCGGCGTCGGCCATCCCGGGGCGGCTCGGTGCACTGTCAGCGCACTGTCAGTGCACTGCCCCGGACCGCGCCGAGGTCGGCGGCGGCTGGTCCGGATACGCGATGACCTCGCCCCGGCGGGACTTCGTACCCGGCTTCACGAAGAGGCTCCTGTGCCCGGTGGTGTTCCGGTCCCGCCGGCAGCCTCGTCCGAGCTCCTCCCGTCGATTCCATCCCCGACCCCGGACCCGGACTCATCCCCGGACCCGGCCCCGGACCCAGCCCCGGTCACCGGGAAGAGTCGGAGCCGACCTGCCGCCGATCGGGCCTCTCCCGTCAGGGTTCCCGCTCTGGCTTCGTCCGGATCCGTCGAACGGTCGTCGTCCCGCGGTGCGCTGTCCGGATCCATGCCTGTGGGCGCCCGCACCACGTCCGGTGGCCCGCTGTCACCCTCCTCGGACGGGTCCGAGGCATGACCGCCCCCCTCGGCGCTCCAGGTCTTCCCCGGCCCCGACCCCGACCCCGCCTCCCGGGAAGGGTCCGCGGAGGAGAAGTCGCCCGGCGACGCGCGCAACGCGTCCTCGGTGGCACCCTGCGCGGCGGGCTCGGGGGCATCGTCGGGACCGGCGTTCTCCAGCCAGGGTGGCACACGGTCGAACTGGGCCTCCTGGAGCCGTAACGGGCGGAGAAAGGTGTACGCCTTCGGGTCATCCATGCGCCATGCATAGGGCAAAGGCAGGACGTCGAGGGCACATGCTCGCGTCGGCGGTGCGGGAGATTCACCAGCGAAACCGTTCTGCTTGCGCCATCCGCCCCTCAGCCACTCGGCCCCACCGGGCCGCCGTCCCGCCCCGTATCCGGGTGAACTTCGGCCGGGACACCTCCGTCACGCCCCGGCACCCGGCGGGCGCGGCAGTACCGTGCGACCGATCCCCTCCGGCTCGACCCACTCAAGGCGGCCCGTCGTGCAGGCAACCGAACTGCTGCCCATCATCGCCCTCTTCTTACTGGTCACGGTGGAGTTCGGCGGCCACGCCCTGCTCCAGTTCATCACCACCCGGCAGGGCACGCTCACCCCTCTGCGCGAACGGTTCTTCCGCGCCGGACACGCACACGCCGGGGTGCTGCTGGTGCTGTCCCTCGCCTACTTCCTCTACCTCCCCCGCGCCGACTTCTCCTCCGGCGTCGAGTGGCTCTTCGGGATCCTGCTGCTGATCGGCGGGCTGGCGCAGTCCGGCGGTTTCTTCCTCCACCTCGCCCTCGGCACCGAGGGGAAGTCCTCCGCCGGTACCCACCTCACCCGGGTCGGCGCCCTCCTGATCGCCGCGGCGCTGATCGCCCTGGGAGTCGGACTCATCCAGGCCCTGTGACGGGCCCGGGGCAAGGGCGGCCGACAGCGCCCCCGGCCTCCCCAGGAAGGCGGGCCTGATCATTGGCGGCAACGCGGATTCCCGGTCGATCCCCGACCCCGGCGGGGTCCGCCGGGGTCGGGGATCGACGGTCACTACACGGCCTGTCGGCCAACCAGTCCGCCGGCTCATCCCCCAGCCTGTTCCCCAGAGCCCGACGCCTGTCCCCCAGCCTCCTGCCCCGGCCCTCGGCCCCCGGCCCCCGCCCGCCCGATCCCCGGGTCGCGGCAGAGACGGCAGACCCCGGCCCAAGCAACGACCACCGCCCACCCCACCCCCACCCGCACCCGCACCCCCAAAGTGCGCGGCCCGCGCACCCGCGCCTACCGTGACGATCCATGAACTCCGCCTCGGCCGCCCTGCTGCCCGTCAACTCCGTGCTCGCCTGGGTCCTGGCCCTCTTCCTCGCCGCCGCCGTCGCGGTCACGGCGGTGGCCCGGCTGTCTCCGGAGCAGGGCTTCGGCCGGGCCCGTGAGGTGCTGGTCGCCGGGATACGCGCGGCAGTTCAGCTGGCGGCCGTCTCCGCAGTCATCGGCTGGGTCGTCCACGCGGGCGCCGCGCTGTTCGGGTTTCTGCTGCTGATGTACGCCGTGGCGGTGCGTACCGCGGGCCGCAGGATCACCTCCGACGGCACCTGGTGGTGGGCGGCCGTGCCGATCGCGGTCGGGGTCGTACCGGCGGTCGCGCTGCTGCTGGCCACCGGTCTGCTACCGGTGCGCGGCATCGCACTCATCCCGGTGACCGGCATCCTGATCGGAGGGGCGCTCACCGCGACGGTGCTGGCCGGACGGCAGAGCCTCGCCGCGCTGGAGCAGCGGCACGGTGAGGTGGAGGCCGGGCTCGCCCTGGGCTTCACGGAACGGGACGCGCGGGTCGAGATCGCCCGCCCCGCCGCCTCCGACGCCCTGGTGCCCGGTCTGGACCAGACCCGTACCGTCGGGCTGGTCACCCTTCCGGGGGCGTTCGTCGGCATGCTGCTGGGCGGGGCCGACGCGTTCACCGCCGGGGCCGTGCAGCTCTTCGTCCTGGTCGCACTGATGGCCGTCCAGGCCGTCGCGGTGACGGTGACCCTCGAACTGGTCGCCCGCTCCCGGATCACCGCGCCTCGGCGCGGCACGCGGGCGGTGCCCTCACGGTGGACCTGGGCCGCCCTGCGCGCTCGCCGCGCGACGCGCGACAGCGCCGCGCCGGTGTCCTGACAGACCGTCAGTGACTTGAAGAGGGCTCCCCCGGGCTGGGCCCTCGCCCTGTGCCTCCAGTCACACCCCTCCCACCTTCTGCAATTTACTAGGACGTCCTACTATCTCTGTGTCGGTATCCCGCCGACCCGTCCGAGAAGGACCTCCAGATGAGCGACTTGCACCGTCCCGTGCACCCCATCCGCCTGGTCACCGCGTCCGCGCTGTTCGACGGGCACGATGCCTCCATCAACATCATGCGGAGGATCTTCCAGTCCCAGGGCGCCGAGGTCGTCCATCTGGGCCACAACCGCTCGGTGCACGAGGTCGTCAACACGGCGATCGAGGAGGATGTGCACGGTGTGGCGGTCTCGTCCTACCAGGGCGGCCATGTCGAGTACTTCGAGTACCTGGTCGAGTCGCTGCGCGAGCGGGGTGCGGAGCACATCCGGGTGGTGGGCGGGGGCGGCGGGGTGATCGTGCCCGAGGAGATCACCCGGCTGCGCGCGAGCGGGGTCACCATCTTCTCCCCGGAGGACGGTCAGCGCATGGGGCTGGCCGGGATGATCAACTCGGTGGTGCGGGACTGCGACTTCGACCTCTGGGACGTCCGGCCGGTCGAGGCCGCCGCCGTGCTCGCCGGTGACCGGTTCGCGACGGCCCGTGCCATCACCGGGGCGGAGCTCGGCAGGCTGCCCGCCGGTCTGCTGGCGGAGGTGCGGGCCGCGGCGGCGGCCCGGGTGGTGCCGGTGCTCGGCATCACCGGCACCGGTGGCTCCGGCAAGTCGTCGCTGACCGATGAGCTGGTGCGCCGGTTCCGGATGGACCAGCAGGACAAGCTGCGGATCGCGGTGATCGCGGTCGACCCGACCCGGCGCCGGGGCGGCGGTGCCCTGCTCGGCGACCGGATCCGGATGAACTCTCTGGACGGCAACCGGGTCTTCTTCCGCAGCCTGGCCACCCGTGGCAGCCATGAGGTGCCCGAGCACCTCTCCGATGTCATCGATGTGGTGAAGGCCGCCGGGTTCGATCTGGTGATCGTGGAGACACCGGGCATCGGCCAGGGCGACGCGGCGATCGTGCCGTTCGTCGACACCTCCCTGTATGTGATGACGCCCGAGTTCGGCGCCGCCTCGCAGCTGGAGAAGATCGACATGCTCGACTTCGCCGATGTCGTCGCGGTCAACAAGTTCGAGCGGCGCGGCGCCAAGGACGCGCTGCGTGATGTGAGCCGCCAGCTCGTCCGCAACCGGGAGGTCTTCGACAAGCGGCCCGAGGACATGCCGGTGTACGGCACCTCCGCCGCGACCTTCAACGACGACGGCGTCACCGCGCTCTACCAGCACCTCAGGACGCTGCTGGCCGGGAGCGGGCTGGCGCTGTCCGAGGGCACCCTGGCCCCGGTCGAGGTGCGGCACTCCTCCGGGATCCGGCAGGTGGTGCCGACCGAGCGGGCGCGCTATCTCGCGGAGATCACCGAGACGGTCCGCGCCTACCACGCCGAGACGGCCCTCATCGCCGAGGCGGCCCGGCGGGTGCAGCGGCTGGACCTCGTCAGGGGTGAGCTGATCGAGTCCGGCGGCGACGCGGGTGCCGTGGCGGCGCTGCTGGACACCGCCGTCCAGCGGCTGCCGCGCGAGGTCGCCGAGCAGATCGGGGACTGGCCCGCCGTCGTGGAGTCCTACTCCGGCGACGAGCAGACCGTCCGGGTCCGGGACCGGGAGATCCGTACCCGGCTGACCCGGGAGTCACTGTCCGGCAGCAGGATCCCCCGGGTCGCGCTGCCCCGGTACACCGACCACGGCGAACTGGTGCGGTTCTGGCGCCGCGAGAACCTGCCCGGCCGCTTCCCGTTCACCGCCGGGGTCTTCCCCTTCAAGCGCGACGGCGAGGACCCGGCGCGCATGTTCGCCGGTGAGGGCGATCCGCACCGCACCAACCAGCGGTTCAAGCTGCTCTCCGAGGGCCAGCCCGCCACCCGGCTGTCCACCGCCTTCGACTCGGTCACCCTCTACGGCCGCGACCCCGGCGAGCGCCCCGACATCTACGGCAAGGTCGGCACCTCGGGCGTCTCCGTCGCGCACCTCGACAACATGAAGGCCCTCTACGACGGCTTCGATCTGACCGCGCCGACCACCTCGGTCTCCATGACGATCAACGGCCCCGCGCCCACCGTGCTGGCGTTCTTCCTCAACACCGCCATCGACCAGGGGACCGACCGGTTCCGCGCCGAGGAGGGCCGCGAACCCTCCGCCGACGAGGCGGCCGAACTCCGCGCGAAGGCGCTGGCGAGCGTGCGGGGCACCGTGCAGGCCGACATCCTCAAGGAGGACCAGGGCCAGAACACCTGTCTCTTCTCCACCGAGTTCTCGCTGCGCATGATGGCCGACATCCAGGAATGGTTCATCGCGCACAAGGTCCGCAATTTCTATTCGGTGTCCATCTCCGGCTATCACATCGCCGAGGCGGGCGCGAATCCGATCAGCCAGCTCGCTTTCACCCTGGCCAATGGCTTCACCTATGTCGAGGCATATCTCGCCCGGGGCATGCGCATCGACGACTTCGCGCCCAATCTGTCGTTCTTCTTCTCCAACGGCATGGACCCCGAGTACTCCGTCCTCGGCCGGGTCGCCCGCCGTATCTGGGCGGTGGCGATGAAGGAGAAGTACGGCGCGGGCGAGCGGTCCCAGAAGCTGAAGTACCACGTCCAGACCTCGGGCCGCTCCCTGCACGCCCAGGAGATGGACTTCAACGACATCCGCACCACCCTCCAGGCCCTCATCGCGATCTACGACAACTGCAACAGCCTGCACACCAACGCCTATGACGAGGCGGTCACCACCCCCACCGAGGATTCCGTCCGCCGGGCCCTCGCCATCCAGCTGATCATCAACCGGGAATGGGGGCTCGCGATGAACGAGAACCCCCTCCAGGGATCGTTCATCATCGATGAACTGACCGATCTGGTCGAAGAAGCGGTCCTCGTGGAATTCGAGCGGATCAGTGAGCGCGGCGGCGTCCTCGGCGCCATGGAGACCGGCTATCAGCGCGGCCGGATCCAGGACGAGTCGATGCTCTACGAACAGCGCAAGCACGACGGCACCCTCCCCCTCATCGGCGTCAACACCTTCCGCAACCCCCACGCCGACTCCGGCGCGGGCGGCCCCATCGAGCTGGCGCGCGCCACCGAGGAGGAGAAGCGGTCCCAGCTGGACGGCGTACAGGTCTTCCAGGACCGTCACCGCGAGCGCGGACAGTTCGCCCTGGCCGCCCTCAAGGACGCGGCGGTGAGCGGCGGCAATGTCTTCGCCGTCCTCATGGACGCCGCCCGGGTCTGCACCCTCGAGCAGATCACCGACGCCTTCTTCGAGGTGGGCGGGCAGTACCGGCGCAACGTCTGACGCCGGTTCCGCCGCGTCCGGTGTCAGGCGCCGGTCTCGCGGACCGTCTCGCGGACGGCCTCTCGGATCAGGTCCGCGACCTTCTTGGGGTGCGCGAGCATGACGAGATGGGACGAGTCGACCTCGACCGTGGTCATCGCGGCGCGCTGATAGCCGTAGCGCACGACCTCGGGGTTGATGGTGTGGTCCGCGCTGGACACCAGGCCCCAGGACGGCCTGGTGCGCCAGGCGGCGACCGGGGCCGCCTCGGCGAAGGCCGCGCCGGCCAGGGGCCGCTGGGAGACGGCGAGCACCTTGGCCAGGTCCGGGTCCACATCGGCGGCGAAGATGGCGGGGAACCGGTCGGGGTCGACGGTGACATCCGTGCCGGGTTCGTCCGAACCCTCGACCGGGAACGGCGTGTAGACCAGGGCCGACGCCAGCTCGGAGTCGGGGAAGCGGCCTTGCAGCTCGCCGAGGCTCTCGCCCTCCTCCAGGGCGTAACCGGCCAGGTAGACCAAGCCCTTCACGTTCTCCTCGGCGCCCGCGACGGTGATGACCGCGCCGCCGTAGGAGTGCCCGGCCAGGACGACGGGACCGGGGATCGCGCGGATCACCGAGGCGAGGTAGGCGGCATCGCCGGTCAGACTGCGGTTGGGCACGGCCGGGACGAGCACCTTCAGGCCATCGGCCAGCAGTTCGGGGACGACCCGGGCGAAACTGGACGCGTCGGCGAAGGCGCCGTGCACCAGGACGACGGTGGGCGTGGAGTCGGTCATGAGGGTTCCGTTCCGTTCTTCTCTATCGGCTGTACGGGGGATGCGGCTCAGGCGGCTGGGTGCAGGGCGGTGCGCAGGGTGTGTGCGGCCAGGGAGATGGCGGCCTCGGCGGCGTGCGTCCCCCGCAGGGCGTTCAGCATCACGAAGTCATGGATGATCCCCTGGAAACGGACCGCGGTGACCGGCACCCCGGCCGCCCGCAGCTTGTTCGCGTACGCCTCGCCCTCGTCCCGCAGGACATCCGCCTCGGCGGTGACGACCAGGGCCGGGGGCAGCCCGGCGAGCTGGTCGAGGGTGGCGCGGAGCGGCGACGCGGTGATCTCGGCGCGCTGCTTCTCGTCGGTCGTGTACTGGTCCCAGAACCACCGCATGCCGTCCCGCCGCAGGAAGTAGCCGGTGGCGAACTGGTGGTAGGAGCCGGTGTCGAAGGCCGCGTCGGTGACCGGGTAGAACAGCACCTGCTGGACGAGGTCCAGTCCGCCCCGCTCCTTGGCCATCAGGGTGAGCGCGGCGGCCATGTTGCCGCCGACCGAGTCACCGGCCACCGCGATCCGGGCGGGGTCCAGATCCTTGGTGGCACCCTGCTCCACGACCCAGCGGGCGACGGTCCAGTTCTGCTCGATGGCGACCGGGTAGCGCGCCTCGGGCGAGCGGTCGTACTCGGGGAAGACGACGGCGGCACCGGCACCGACGGCCAGTTCCCGCACCAGCCGGTCATGGGTGTGGGCGTTGCCGAAGACCCATCCGGCGCCGTGGAGGTAGACGATGACGGGCAGCGGACCGGCGGCGCCTTTCGGCTTGACGATCCGGACCTGGACGCTTCCGGTGGGGCCACCGGAGACCGTGACCCACTCCTCGTCCACCTCCGGCTTGGCGATATCGCCCGACTGGACCTCGTCGACCGCCTTGCGGCCGTCCGCCGGGGCGAGGTCGAAGAGGTAGGGCGGGTCGGCGGTGGCCTCGGCGAAGGCCAGCGCGGCGGGTTCGAGCACCGGCTCTACGGGGGTGAAGGCGTCGGACATACGGGTCTCCTGGTGCTGTGCGAGACACACCGGCCGTTCCGGCGCGGCTGCGGCCCACCGTAGGAGCGGGGCGTGCCGCCCGATTGCCCGCGCACGCACGCCGGGCATCCCCACAGCGCACGGCCGCCCCTCCCGTCGCCCCCCTCACCGCGGCCGGTGTCCCGCTGACCGGCACCAGCACCGGCCCACGGCGAAAGGCACCCGGCGTGACGGCTCCGTCACCCGCCCGCCCCGCCGCGTATCGACCATTCGCCCTCACCGTAAGATAATGGGATGTATGCCCCAGAACGCGACAAAGAGGCCGCATGAACCCTCCACCCTGACGGTCAGGGGACGAGACGTACGGCTGCGAACGATCGGGTTCCTGGTGCTCGCGGCACTGGCGATCTGGTTCATCGCGGCGAACACGAAATCGGTCACGATCCGGCTGTGGATCCCCACCGTCACCCTCCCGCTCTGGAGCGTCCTCACGGTCACCCTCGTCGTGGGCATCGTTCTCGGGCTGCTCCTCGCCCATCGCCGCGCCCGGCGATGAACGTCCCGTAGCCGATCCGGGGGAACGTATGAACGACCGGCCGGCAGGCGTTCCGGGCAGATTCCCCGAGAGGTCGGGGGGCCGTTTCGCGGCGAGCGGGCCGGAGCGGGCTCGGGTCAGCGGTCTCGCCGTACGGCTGTCGCGGCTGCTGCCCGCCTTGCTGATCCTGTTCGGGATCGGGTTCCAGTCCCTCACACCCCCGTCCCTGAGCGGCACCCCGTTCTTCGTGGCCG
This sequence comes from Streptomyces sp. NPDC004610, assembly GCF_040609715.1. Classification (NCBI taxonomy): domain Bacteria; kingdom Bacillati; phylum Actinomycetota; class Actinomycetes; order Kitasatosporales; family Streptomycetaceae; genus Streptomyces; species Streptomyces sp. NPDC004610. Next base: position 74,928 of record NZ_JBEXLA010000044.1, read on the forward strand.
CCCCGCTGATGGCGGCACCGCTGTTCTCGCTGTGGGCGACGGTGGCCTATGGCGTCGTCGCGTTCTGCTCCGCCCTGCTGCTGGACATGGTCGCGGGCGCCATCGTGGCCTCGGCGGGCGTCCAGGAGCTGGCGACCGAGCTGGCCACCATCGCGTTCGTCACGGCCATCGCCGCACTGCTCAACACCGTGGTGCGCCGGGGCCGCGAGCAGCTCGCCTCCGCGCGCAGCCTCGCCGAGACCGCCCAGCGGGCCGTCCTGCCCACCCCCGCCGAGCGGATCGACGGACTGAGTCTGGGCACCCGCTACGAGGCCGCCGAGCAGGAGGCGCTGATCGGCGGCGACCTCTACGGCGCCCGCTCCACCCCCTACGGCGTACGGCTGCTGATGGGAGATGTCCGGGGCAAGGGGCTCGGCGCGATCGAGACCGTCACGGTGCTGCTCGGCGCGTTCTGGGAGGCCGCCCACACCGAGCGGACGCTCGCCGGGGTGGCGAACCGGCTGGAACGCGCGCTCGCCCGCGAGGGCGGCCTCAGCAGCGGCATGGACGACACCGAGCACATCGAGAACTTCGCCACCTGCGTCCTCGTGGAGATCCCGCCCGGTCTGCGGGTGCTGCGGATCGTCAACTGCGGGCACCCGGTCCCGCTGCTGCTGACCGGCGACGGCTCGGTGGCCCCGCTCGCCCCCCACGCCTACTCGCTGCCGCTCGGCCTCGCCGAGCTCGCGCCCGGACCGCGCCGCCCCGACGAGTGGGAGTTCCCGCCCGAGGCCACCCTGCTCCTCTACACGGACGGGCTCTCCGAGGCCCGCGACCTCACCGGCGCCTTCTACGACCCCGCCGCCCGGCTGAAGGGCCGTACCTTCCCCTCCCCGCTGCGGCTGCTCGACGCGCTGGTCAGCGACGTCCGGACGTTCTCCGGCGGGCCGGCCACCGATGACATGGCGCTGATGGCCGCGCACCGCCCGGGGTGACGGAACGCGGCGCTCAGGACTCCAGGGCGGTGGGACCGTCGCCGACGGCCTCCGCGTTGCGGCGGGTCTTGGCCCAGCCGGTCCGGCCGCTCAGCAGCCGCATGGACCCGCGCACCGACACCACGAAGAGGTGGTACGCGTACAGCCACAGCGCCAGCCCCCACAGCACCCCGGTCAGCCGGGAGCGGTCGGGCGCGAAGGCGCTGCGGTAGGCCGGGCCCCACAGCAGGAACGGCACGATCGACACCGCCGCCAGACCCAGCACCAGCGGCCACACCTCCGCCAGCACCTGCGCCGCCCCGCCGCCGAGCACCGCCAGCACCACCAGGGCGACCGTCAGCAGCAGGATCGCCAGATGGGCGAGCGGCTGGACGAAGGTGTAGAGCGACTCCAGGACCCCGCGCGCGGTGTAGTGGCGCGAGCCGATGATCCGGCCCGAGTAGCGCACACACCGCATGTTGCCCTGCGCCCAGCGGGTGCGCTGGGTGAGGAAGCGGCGGGTGTGCGGCAGCGCCTCCTGGGTCACCCAGGTGTCCGGGACATGGGTGACCCGGTAGCCCGCCAGCCGCAGCTGCACCCCGAGTTCGTAGTCCTCCAGCAGGGCGTCCCGCTGCCAGGGGCGGCGCTCGGCCGCCGCGACCCGGTCCAGCGCGGCCAGCCGGGTGAACTGCCCGTTCCCGCCGAGCCCCACCGACCCGGTACGGCGGCGCAGCAGCTGCATCCCGGTGTTCGACACCGCGAACTCGGCGTCCTGCATCCGCACCAGCAGCCGCGCGTACGCGTTCGCCACCCGCCCCCGGCCGGGCAGCGGCCGTTCGTCGCGCACATTGCGCATCCGTACGCCGATCTGCACCCCGCCGGTGTCCGGGTCGCCGAACCCGTCCGGGCCGCTGACCCGCGCGAGCGCGTCCGGGGCGACCTGGCCGTCGGCGTCGACCACACAGACCACCACCCGCTCCCGGTCCACGGCGGGCAGCGACGCCAGCTCCTCGTTGAGCGCCAGGTAGGCGGCGTTCAGCGCGGCGCCCTTGCCGATCCGGGCGTCCGGCCGCCGCCGGGCGACCAGCCGGACCCGGGGGTCGGACTCGGCGAGACCGGCCACGATCGGCCCGGTCCGGTCGTCGCTGGCATCGTCGACCACCCAGACACGCGCGTCCGGGAAGTCGGCCCGCAGCCGGTTCACGGTGATCGCGATCACCGCCTCCTCGTCCCGGCAGGGCACGAAGAAGTGCCAGTCGTACGCCGCCGGGTCCCCGGCCTCGGTCGGGCGGCGCCGGGCGTAGGCGTGGCGGGCACCCGCCCAGTAGAGGAGGAAGCAGGCGAGGAGGAGGAAGGGGAAGACGGAGACGAACAGGGTGACGATCACGCGGCGGCCTCCAGATCAGCGGTGCGGCCGGGTCCGGTGGTGCGCCCGGGTCCGGACGTGCACGCGGGTCCGGTGGTGCACCCGGACTCGGCGGTGGACCCGGACTCGGCGGTGCACCCGGACTCGGCGGTGCGCCGGGCGGCCTCGGCGATCAGCTCCGCGATCCGCCTCGACGCCGTGCCGTCGCCGTACGGGCTGGGCAGCGCGGACAGCCGGCGCAGGCCCTCGGCGCCCTCGGCCAGCCGGCGGCGGGCGGCGGCGCCGATCGCCGGGCCGGGGGCGACCAGGTCGGCGAAGTCGGTGAGGCACTCGGGGCGCTCGGTGGAGGTGCGGACGACGATCAGCGGGCGGCCCAGCACGGTCGTCTCCTCCTGGATGCCGCCGGAGTCCGAGACGATCAGCGCGGCCTGCCGGGCGAGGGCGAGGAACTCGCCGTAGCCGGTCGGCGGCAGCACCATCAGCCCGGCCAGCAGCGGGGACAGCCCGGCCGCCTCGATCCGGGCCCGGGTGCGCGGATGCAACGGCAGCACCACCGGCAACTCGGCCGCCAGCGCGCCCAGTTCCCGCAGGACGGTGGCCAGGACGGCGGCGTCGTCGGTGTTCTCCGGGCGGTGCACGGTCGCCAGCGCGTAACCGTCGGTGAGCAGACCGTGGCCGGTCAGCAGCCGGGCGCGGTCACCGGGCGGCGGCAGATGGGCGTGGACCGCCTCGACCACGGTGTTGCCGGTGACGGTGACCCGGTCGGCGGGGATGCCCTCGGCGATCAGCAGCGCGCGGTTCTGCTCGGTCGCCGCGCACAGGACGTCGGAGAGCCGGTCCACCAGGACCCGGTTGTGCTCCTCGGGCATGGCCCGGTCATGGCTGCGCAGCCCCGCCTCCACATGGACGAGGGGCAGCGCGCGGGCGTTCGCGGCGAGCGCGCCGGACAGGGCGGCGTTGGTGTCGCCCTGCACGACCACGACCCGGGGCGCCTCGGCGGCGAACCGCTCGTCCAGACCGCGCAGCGCCGCCGCGATCTGCCGGGCACGGGGACGGCCGCCGACCCCGGTCAGATACTCCGGCTCGGGCAGCCCCAGCTCGGCCAGGAAGGCGCCGGACAGTTCCTCGTCGTAGTGCTGGCCGGTGTGCAGGATCCGGGCGGCGGGGCCCAGGATCCGGCACAGCTCGGCGAGTTTGACCAGCTCGGGCCGGGTACCGAGAACGACGGCGACGCTACGGGCGGGAAGGGTGTTCATCGGGAACCCGGGTGAGTGCTCATGGGGCACCAGGGTGAGCGGCGACGGTTGCGGAAACCGGGGGTTTCGGGTGCCGAACGGTTGCTCCGCACCGGAACCGGACAAAAGATGCCGTTCGGTCCTGTCCGTTGGGCCCGGGGGTGGGGGCTGTTGGGCCCGGGTGGGGCGGGACCTTGGTCCGCTCAGCCCGCCGGGCGGGCCTCTCGCCCGTTCCCCTCGTGCCCACCGTTCCCGCCGTTTCCGCCGTCTGCCCGGCCTCCGCCGTCGTCGTCCGGGTCGGTGAACCGGTACCCCACCCCCCGTACCGCCTCCACCGGGTCGCCGCCCGTGCCGCCCGAGGCGCGGCGGAGTTTGCGGCGGAGTCGGAGCACCGCGAACTTCACCCGGTCCCGGCCCACCGCCGACCGGTCGTCCCACACCTGGTCCAGCAGCCGTTCCGTGGTGACCACCTGTCCCCGGTGCCGCACCAGCAGCCGCAGCAGCCCGAACTCCAGATCGCTGAGCCGGGCCTCACCCCCGTACCAGACCACCACCCGGCGCTCCGGGACCAGGCGCAGATTGCGGGAGGCGCGCTCGCCCTCCCAGCGGCGTCCGGCGCGCCGCAGGAGCGCCTCGACGCGGGCGAGGAGTTCCTCGTCGTCATAGGGCTTGCGGACGTGGTCGTCGGCGCCGGAGCGCAGGGCGCGGACCGGGTCGGCCGGGCCGGGGTCCGCGGACAGCACCAGGACCGGCAGATCGCTCATGTCGCGGGTGCGGGCCAGTACCTGCCAGCCGTCGAGTTCCGGCAGCCGGGTCTCCAGCACCATCAGCTCCGGCCGCTCCTCGAACAGCGCCCGCAGCGCCTCCCGGCCGTCGGCGGCGGCCACCACCTCGTGCCCGTCCCGCGCGAGGAGCCGCCGTAGCGCCAGCGCGGTCGCCGCGTCGTCCTCGACGATCAGGATCCGGGCCATGGCGTCGAGTGAACCAGGAAACCGGGCCCACCGCAGCGCACCCCTCCTCCCCTCCTCCCCTACTCCTCGGTGCCCAGGCCGGTGAGGGCGCCGACCGGGTCGAGGTCGGGGGTGCCCCGGGGCCACCAGTCGTCGGCGCCGGGCTCCGACTCATAGGCGTACCAGAGGCCGTCCCGGCCCAGGCGGAGCTGGACGTGGCCGTGCGGGTGGGTGAGGCGGTTGCGCCAGGGGCGGAAGGCGGGCAGGTCGGCGGCGCGCAGGAGCGGGCGGGCCCGGTCGAAGCGTCCGGCGGGCGGATCCCAGGGTTCTTCGAGGACGGCCAGCCCCTCGAACCCGCCCTGCCGCCAGGCGGCGACCGCGCGGGCCAGCTCGGCGGAGGTGCGTCCGGCGGCGGAGGCGAGGGACGCGTACAGCGCGCGGGTCCCGGCCGTGAGGCCGGAGCCGGGGCGGGCCGCCGCGAGCCGGACCGCGTCCTGCCACAGCGTCAGCCCGGCGACCGGATCGCGGCCGGTCGCCAGCAGGGCGTACGCGCGGGCCGCCGCGTCGGTGGCCAACTGGTCCAGCGCGAACGGGTCCGGACCGCCCGGGGACGCCGGATAGGCGGGCGGCTGCTGCGGGTGCGGCGGCACGGGCAGCGGGGGCGGCAGCGGGGGGAGGGCACGCGGGGCGAGGGCCTCGGTGGCGCGGACGCCGGGCAGCGCGGCCGGTGCGCGGTCCTGGGCGGCGCGGGCCGCGCGGGCGGCGCTGCGCCGGGACAGCGCGTCGAGCAGCTCCCGCTCGCCCCGGCCGCGCAGGAGCAGCAGGACGAAGGGGTCGGCGTCCAGCAGCCGGGCCGTCCGGTAGCAGAGGGCCGCCGCGTGTTTGCAGGGGTGGGCGCGGTCGGGGCAGCTGCACTGGGGGTCCAGATCGCCGGGGCCGGGCAGCAGCCGTACCTCGCCCTCGGCCAGGGCGTGCGGCATCTCCTTGTCGAGCAGCGCGGCGATATGGCCGGGGCGTTCCGCCGCCGCGTCGAGGAACCGCTCCCAGTCGTCGTCCGCCAGGGTGCGCAACCGCACCTGCACCCGGTAGGGCCGGGGGCGGCTGCCCTGCACATACGCCAGCACCAGCCCCGGGGTGACGGTGATGGCATCGACATGCCCCTGCTCGGCGTACCCCCGCCCGCGCGCCAGCCGCTTGGCGTCGAGGGCGCCCTCCTCCAGCGCCGCGATCCAGGCACGGCCCCACCAGGTCCCGGCGAACCCGTCCCCCGCCCCACCCGTGGGCCCGAGCGCGGGGAACGTCCGGCGGTGATCCCCGTCCCGGCGGGGGGAGGCCATGGAGGGGGGCGGGGTGGGGGTGGGGGTTCACCGGCATCCGCGAGGCCGCGAGCAGCAGAACGCCCCCGATGGACGCGGCGA
>NZ_JBEXLA010000045.1:0-61586 GCF_040609715.1 Streptomyces sp. NPDC004610
CGGTGTCGGGGTGGGGTTCGGGGAGCGTCGGGTGGGTGGTTGGTTGGGGGGTGAGGGTGGCGGTGGCGTGGGTGGTCCAGGGGGTGTTGGTGTGGGTGGGGCGGGTGTGGATGGTGAGGGTGGTGGGGGTGAGGTGGACTTGGAGGTCGAGGGGGGTGGTGAGGGGGACCGGGGCGGTGAGGGTGAGTTCCTCGATATGAGGGGTCGGGCCGGTGGCCGCTGCGTGGAGGGCCAGGTCCAGGAGTGCGGTGCCGGGGAGGAGAGGGGTCCCGTTGATCGTGTGGTCGGTGAGCCAGGGGTGCTGTTCCGGGTCGATGGTGCCGGTGAAGAGGGTGACCTCGGTGCCGGGGAGGGTGGTGGTGGCGGTCAGGAAGGGGTGCTTGGTGGGGGTGAGCCCGGTCGCCCTGGGGCCGGAGTCCGCAGTGAGCCAGTGCCGTTGGCGCTGGAAGGGGTAGTGGGGGAGGTCGATGTGCCGGGCGTGGGTGCCGGTGAAGTGGCTGCCCCAGTCGACGTCGGCACCCCGGACGAACGCCCGCGCCACCGCCGTCAGCAGAGCCGGCCCCTCGGGCTGGTCCTCCTGGAGGGCCGCAACCGCGACGAGTGACTCCGGGTCGGCGAGGCAGTCCGGCACCAGCGCCGACAGCGGCCCCCGGGGGCCCAGCTCCAGCAGCGTTCCCACGCCCCGCCGCTCCACGGCCCGCACCCCGTCCGCGAACCGTACGCTCTCCCGCGCGTGCCGCACCCAGTACGCGGCGCCGGACAGCAGGCCGTCGGTGACCGCCTCGCCGGTGAGCGTCGAGACCAGGGCGATGGCCGGAGCACCGTAGGTCAGGCTCTCCGCCACCTCCGCGAACCGGGTGAGCGCGGGCTCCATGAGCGGGGAGTGGAAGGCATGGCTCACCCGCAGTCTTGTGGTCCGGCGCCCCTCGGCCTCCCAGTGCGCGCCGAGATCCCGTACCGCCGCCTCCGTGCCCGAGATCACCACCGAGACCGGGCCGTTGACCGCCGCGATGCCCACCTCGGAGGTGAGCAGCGGGGCGACCTCCGCCTCGGACGCCTCCAGCGCCATCATCGCCCCACCCCCGGGCAGGGCACCCATCAGCCGACCGCGCGTGGCGACCAGGGCACAGGCGTCCGCGAGGGAGAGCACCCGGGCGACATGCGCCATGGCGAGTTCACCCACCGAATGCCCCAGCAGCACATCCGGACGGACACCCCAGGACTCCACCAGCCGGAACAGCGCCACCTCCAGCGCGAACAGCGCGGGCTGGGCGTACTCGGTCCGGTCCAGAAGTGCCTGGTCGGTGCCCCACATCACCGCGCGCAACGGCCGGTCCAGCCGGGGGTCCAGCTCCTCGCAGACGGCGTCCAGCGCGGCGGCGAAGACCGGGTAGGAGTCGTACAACTCCCTTCCAGCGCCCACCTGTTGAGCGCCTTGACCCGGGAAGAGGACGGCCAGTTTGGCGCCGTTGCGGGGTGGGGTCGCGGGGGTGGTGGTGAGGTGGGGGTGGGGTTGGCCGGTGGCGAGGTGGGTGAGGGGGGCTTCGGGGTGGTCGGGGGTGAGGATGACCGCGCGATGGCGGTGGTGGGCGCGGGTGGTGAGGGTGTGGGCGGTGTGGGTGAGGTGGGGGTGGTGGGTGGTCAGGTGGGTGTGGAGTTGCTGGGCGTGGGTGGAGAGGGCGGTGGGGGTCTTCGCGGTGAGGACGTAGGGGGTGAGAGGTGGTGGGGTGGTGGGTTCGGGGGTGGTGGGGGTGGACGGAGGCTCTTCCAGGATGAGGTGGGCGTTGGTGCCGCTGATGCCGAAGGAGGAGATGGCCGCGCGGCGAGGCCGGTCCGGGTCACGCGGCCAGGCCACCGCCTCGGTCAGCAGACTCAACCCGCCCGACGCCCAGTCCACATGCTCGGTCGGTTCCTCGGCGTGCAGGGTGCGCGGGAGGGTTTCGTGGCGCATCGCCTCGATCATCTTGATGACCCCGGCGACCCCCGCGGCGGCCTGGGTGTGCCCGATGTTCGACTTGACCGACCCCAGCCGCGCGGGCCGCCCCACCGGTCGGTCCTTCCCGTACGTCGCCATCAGCGCCCGCACCTCGATGGGGTCGCCGAGGGGGGTGGCGGTGCCGTGGGCTTCGATGGCGTCGATGTCGTGGGGGGTGAGGTGGGCGGTGGTGAGGGTGTGGGTGATGAGGTGTTGTTGGGCTTGGCCGTTGGGTGCGGTGAGTCCGTTGGAGGGTCCGTCTTGGTTGGTGTGGGTGGCTCGGATGAGGGCGTGGATGGTGTGGTTGTTCTTTCTGGCTTGGGTGAGGGGTTCGAGGAGGAGGAGTGCGGTGCCTTCGGACCAGCCGGTGCCGTTGGCGTGGGTGGAGAAGGAGCGGCAGTGGCCGTCGGGGGAGAGTCCTTGGAGTCGGCTGAATTCGATGAAGGTGCCGGGGGTGGACATGATGGTGGTGCCGCCGGCGAGGGCGAGGGCGCATTCCTTGTTGCGGAGGGCTTGGGCTGCGGTGTGCAGGGCCACCAAAGACGAGGAGCACGCGGTGTCCAGGGTGATCGCCGGGCCCGTGAAACCGAAGTGGTACGCCAGCCTGCCCGACAGCACACTCGGTGACATCCCCGTCATCACATGACCCTGCACCGACGCCGGGGCGTCCTGCATGCGCGGTCCGTACTCCAGCGGGGAGGCGCCCACGAAGACGCCGGTGGGGGTGTTGTGGAGGGTGGTGGGGTTGATTCCGGCGTGTTCGAGGGTGTGCCAGGCGGTTTCGAGGAGGCTGCGTTGTTGGGGGTCCATGGCGAGGGCTTCTCTGGGGGAGATGCCGAAGAATTCTGCGTCGAACTGGTCGGCGTCGTGGAGGAAGCCGCCTTTGTGGGTGTAGGTGGTGCCGGGGTGGTGGGGGTCGGGGTGGTGGAGGTCGGTGGGCCAGCCTCGGTTGGTGGGGAAGTCGGTGATGGCGTGGTTGCCGTCGGCGAGGAGTTGCCAGAGTTGGTCGGGGGTGGTGATGCCGCCGGGGAAGCGGCAGCCGATGCCCACCACGGCGATGAGATCGTCATCGTCGTCCGAAGGAGAGGTGGCCAGGGCGGGTGCCTTCGGGTGTTCCTCCGGCTGGAGCAGGTCGGCGATGTGGTGCGCCAGTCGTTCCGGGGTGGGGAAGTCGTACACCGAGCCGCTGTGCACCTCCACGCCGGTCGCGGCGGCGAGGGTCTCGCTCAGGGTGACCGCCGCCATGGAGTCCAGGCCGAGGTCGGTGAAGGGGGCGGTGACCTCGATCGGTTCGTCAGCCGGGGTGCCGAGGACCGCGCCGACCTGCTGGGCGACCAGGTCCAGGACCGCCCGCCGCCGCTCCCGCGCGTCCAGTGCGCCGGTCGGCGGTACCACCTCCGGCGCCTCGGTGGCCGGGGCCTCCCGTGTCGCGAGGAGCGGCTCGCCCTCCGGCAGCCAGTGCCGCCGCCGCTGGAAGGCGTACGTCGGCAGGGGGGTGCGTCGGCCGTCGTCCGGCGTCAGGGCCGCCCAGTCGACCGCCGCGCCCCGTACGTGGATCCGCCCCAGGGCCGTCAGCAGGGTCTCCTCCTCGGGGCGGCCGTGCCGCAGTACCGCCGCCGACAGGCCCGGACCCGCGTCCGGCAGGCACCTCGGCACCAGCGCCGACAGCACCGCGTCCGGCCCCAGTTCCAGGAAGGTGTCCGCGCCCCGCTCCCGTAGCGTCCGTACCGCGTCCAGGAAGCGCACCGGGCGGCGGACATGGCCGCGCCAGTACTCCGGTGAGCGCAGGTCCGTGCCCTCGGCGAGGCGTCCGGTGACCGTGGAGACGACGGGCAGCCGGGGCGGGTGGTAGGTGAGACCGGCGCAGACCTCGGCGAACTCGTCCAGGACCGGGTCCATCAGCGGGGAGTGGAAGGCGTGGGCCACCGGGAGCGGGCGGGTGCGGTGACCCCGGGCGTGCAGCTGCTCGACCACCTCGGCCAGCACCGACGCCGTACCGGAGAGGACCACGGACGCGGGGCCGTTGACCGCCGCCACGGACACCTCCCCCTCGCGGTCCACGAGCAGCGGCAGCACCTCCGCCTCCGGTGCGAACACCGCCGTCATGGCGCCCCCTTCGGGCAGGGCCGCCATCAGCCGTCCGCGCGCCGCGACCAGCGCGCAGGCGTCGGCGAGGGAGAGGACCCCGGCGGCATGGGCCGCAGCCAGTTCGCCCACCGAGTGACCGGCGAACACCTCGGGCCGTACCCCGAGCGCGGTGACCAGCCGGTACAGGGCGATCTCCACGGCGAACAGCGCCGCCTGGCCGAGATCGGTCCGGCGGATCGCGTCGCCGCCGTCGGTGAACACCGTCTCCTTCAGGGACCGGCCGAGCAGCGGGTCCAGTGCCGCGCACACGGCGTCGAAGGCGTCCGCGAACGCGGGGTGGGCGGCGTACAGTTCGCGGCCCGCGCCCGGTCGCATGCTGCCCTGGCCGGAGAAGAGGACGGCGAGGGCGCCGCCGGTGGTGCGGCCGGTGACCGTGCCCGGTGCGGGTGCGCCCGCCGCGACGGCGGTCAGTCCCGCGAGCAGTGCCTCACGGTCCCGGCCGACCAGCACGGCCCGGTCGCCGAACCGGGAGCGGGTGGTGGCCAGGGCGCGGGCGAGGGAGGAAGGGCCGGGGGCCGCAACGGCTTCGGCGGTCTCGGTGGCCTTGGTGGCTCCGGCGGCTTCGGCGGCCCCGGTGGCTTCAGCGGCCCCGGTGGACTCCGTGGCCCCGGTGAGGAAGTCCCGCAGCCGTCCCGCCTGGGCGCGCAGGGCGGCCCCGCCGTGCCCGTACAGCGGCCACGCCAGGACCCGGCCGCCCGGGACGGGGGCGGGGGCCGGTGCCGTCGGGGCCTCGGCGAGGACGACATGGCAGTTGGTGCCGCCCATCCCGAACGAGCTGACCCCGGCGACCAGCGGCCGGTCCGGGTGCGGCCAGTCCGTCAGGCGCCGCTGGACGGCGAGGCCCAGCCCGGGGAGGTCGATGGCCGGGTGGGGGCGCTCGAAGTTGAGGCTGGCGGGCAGTCGGCGCCGGTCCAGGCAGAGCAGCGTCTTGATCAGCCCGGCGATCCCGGCGGCGCCCTCCAGATGGCCGATGTTGGTCTTCACCGACCCGACCCGCAGCGCGTCCCCCGCCGACCGGGCACCGCCCAGGGCCGCGCCCAGCGCGCTCGCCTCGACCGGGTCGCCGGCCGGGGTGCCGGTGCCGTGCAGTTCGACGTACTGCACCTCGTGCGCGGCCACCCCCGCCTCGGCGCAGGCCGAACGGATCGCGTCGGCCTGGGCGTCGGCGCTCGGCAGGGTCAGGGCGGCGCCCCAGCCGTTGTTCACCGCGCTGCCCAGCAGGACGCCGTAGACATGGTCGCCGTCGGCCAGGGCGCGGTTCAGGGGCTTCAGCAGGACCGCGCCGCCGCCCTCGCCCCGGACATAGCCGTTGGCGCGGGCGTCGAAGGTGTGGCAGCGTCCGTCGGGGGAGAGGCCGCCCCAGCGCTCGGAGAGCAGGGTGGTCTCGGCGAGCAGGGCGAGGTTGACCCCGGCGACGACCGCCGTGTCCGACTCGCCCCGGCGCAGGCTCTCGACGGCCAGATGTACCGCGACCAGCGACGAGGACTGCCCGGTGTCCACGGTCATGCTGGGGCCGTGCACCCGCAGGAAGTGCGAGAGGCGGTTGGCGATGATGCCCCGGTGGATACCGGTGGTGGTGTGCTGGGTCGCCGAGGTGCGGGCGGTGCGGTAGGAGAGGTGGGCGTAGTCGTCCCAGAGGGAGCCGACGAAGACACCCAGCCGGGTGCCGGCCACCTCGGCGGGCACCACCCCGGCGTCCTCCAGGACCTCCCAGCCCAGCTCCAGCACCAGCCGCTGGCGCGGGTCCATGGCGGCGGCCTCGCGCGGGGAGATCCGGAAGAAGGCGGCGTCGAACCGGTCGACACCGTCCAGGAAGGAGCCCCATTCGACGTCCCCGGCGGCTCTGCGTTCCTTCGGCGCCCGCCGTACGGTCTGCCCGCCCTCGCTCAGCAGCCGCCAGAACGCGGCAGGGGACGGCGCCCCGGGGAAGCGGCAGGAGACGCCGACGACGGCGACCGGCTCGCTCCGCCGTCCGAGACCGCCGTCCGTGGGGGTGGGGGTGGGGACAGGGCGGGAGACAGTGCCATCCATCTGTGCGGCTCCAGGGGTCACGAGGGGAGGGGGAGGGGGATCCAGGGAGGGGGAGGGGTTCAGAGGGCGTCGGTGTCGGTGTCGGCGTCGGCGTCGGTGTCGGTCCAGGAAGGGCGTTCGAGGATGTCCAGGACGGCACAGCCCCAGCTGTAGCCCGCGCCCACGCCGACCAGCAGACAGCGGTCGCCGGGGGCGGCCCGGCCGGTCGTCACCAGATGGTCCAGGCCCGCGAACTGGTCACCGGCGCCGAGATGGCCGACCGTGCGGCCCCAGTCCCAGGTGGTGCGGGCCGGGTCGATGCCGAACCGCTCGTAGTACAGGGACTCCAGGCGCATCCGGCCGAAGTGGGGGAGCACCACCCAGTCGATCTCCGGCAGTTCGAGCCCGGCGTCGGACAGGGCGTGCTTGAGCACGGTGGCCTGCCCCTCGGCGAGCCTGCGCAGCGCGTACGACATGCCGTGCCGCAGATTGAACGCGCGGGTGGCGTCCTCGAACGACAGCGGGACCCGGTGGCCGAGCGGGGCGGTGGCGAACGGGTCCTCCCCGCGGTGCAGGGGCTCCAGTTCCGGGTCGGCGTGGGTGGCCAGCGACACCAGCCGGGCGAAGCCGCCGCGCCGGGACAGGACGAGGGCGGCGCCGCCGTCGGCGTACGGGGTGCCGGGGTCGGTGCGCCAGCGGTCGAAGCCGGGCAGGCCGTAGCGGTCGCCGGTGGTGAGCAGGGCGTCCCGGCGGGCCGGGGCGGCGGTCAGATAGGACGCGGCGAGATCGAGCGCGGCCAGCCCGCCGTTGGACATCTGCCGGATCTCCAGCGCCGGGCACTGCCCCGCGACGGTCTCCCGCTGTACGTACGAGGCCACGGCCCAGGCGTCATGGCCCTGGAACCAGGTGTCGGCGTGCAGCACCAGATCCACGTCCCCGGCGCCGGACCCGGCCCGCTCCACCGCCCGGCGGGCCGCCCGTACCGCCATCTCGGGCGCGGAGTCGCCCTGGGCGACCGTCACCGAGAGCACCTCGGTGCGGGCGGCGAGGACGGGTGGGCAGTCCCCGGCGGCGACGGCGTCCGCCAGCCGCAGGCGGGGCGGCAGCCAGGTGCCGGTGCCCCGTACGAAGATGTCGTCGAACCTCACAACTGCCTCCAGGGGAGCGGAAGCGGACAGGACAGGGCGAGGCCCGGCGGGGCCGCCCGACGGTCGCCGCGCACTCGCCGTCCACCGCCGGGCCGGTCGCCGGGCTGATCGTCGGGCCGGTCGCCGGGGTTCACCAGGTGACGTCGAGCCGCCACACCCCGTAGACGATCGCCCGTTCCTTGGTGGGGAGTTCGGCCACCGGGGTGACCAGGCGCAGGGTGGGGACGCGCTGGAACAGGCGGGTGAGGACGATCTCCAGTTCGAGCCGGGCGAGATCGGCGCCGATGCACAGATGGACGCCGTGCCCGAACCCGATGTGGCGGCGGCTGCCACGGGACAGGATCAGCCGGTCCGCGTCCTCGAACTCGCGCGGGTCGCGGTTGGCGGCCTGGAGCAGCACCAGGACGCCGTCGCCCGCGCGGATGGTCTCGCCGCCGATCTCGATGTCCTCCAGCGCCACCCGGGGCACGGCCAGATCGCCGAGCCCGAGATAGCGCACCAGTTCCTCCACCGCGGGGCCGATCAGCGACGGGTCGCCGCGCAGGGCGTCGAGCTGCTCGGGGTGCTCCAGGAGCGCCGCCACGCCGAGGGTGATGTGGTTGGCGGTGGTCTCATGGCCGCCGTTGATGAGCATCCGGCAGGTGTTCACCACGTCCCGGACGTCGTACGTCCCGTCGTCGGCGCGGTGGGCGGCGATGGTCCGGCTGATCAGATCGTCACCGGGGTCGCGGTCCTTGCGGTGGACCAGCTTCTCCAGATAGGTGCCGACCTCCACCACCGCCGCCTGGCGCTCGGCCTGCGAGCTGGTGCCGCCGAAGAGGTTCTCGCCGTGGCGCTGGAGGAACTCCCGGTCCTCGGGGGGCACGCCCAGCAGATCGCAGATCATCGCCATCGGCGCGGGCAGGGACACCAGCCGGTGCAGATCGGCGGGCGGTCCCGCGGCGAGCAGGGCGTCGATACAGGCGTCGGTGGTGCGCTCGATGGTCGCGCGGAGCTTCTGCACATTGCGGTGGGTGAAGGAGGTGGCGACCTTGCGGCGGGCGTCGGTGTGGCGGGGCGGGTCGAAGGCGATGAAGGAGCTGTCGGTGCGCATCTGGGGCGGCGCGTCGAAGTAGAACGGGTAGTCGGCGTGGGTGCGCGAGGAACTGATCCGGCTGTCGGTGAGTATCTGCCGGGCCTCCGTCAGCCCCGCCACCACCCACGCCGGTCTCCCGGTCGCCAGCACCACCTTGGACACCGGGCGCTTGCCGATGAGCTGGTCGTACGGGGCGGGCGGGGTGAACGGGCAGCGTCGTTCGTAGGGAAAGGGCTCCTGGGCGGTCGGGTCGGTGTGGCCGGTGGTCATCGGGTCCCCCACAGAGACGGGTCACAGCGGGAACGGGGCTGTGGCGTCGGGGGACACCACAGCCCCGCGGGCTGTCACCGAGTCTTCGTGCGGCCTCTCGGCCCTGGCTGGAAGCCAGCTTGAGAGGTGCGCGCGGGGCTCGCCGTCAGGTCGTGCAGTAGCGGCGCAGATGCTCCCCGGTCGCCGAGTCCGGGGTCTCCAGCAGCTCCCTCGGGGTGCCGGTGAAGACGACCTCGCCGCCGTGCCGGCCGCCGCCGGGGCCGAGGTCGACCACCCAGTCCGCGCGGCGCACCACATCCAGGTTGTGCTCCACGACGATGACCGTGTTGCCCTGCTCGACCAGCCGGTCCAGCAGCGCCACCAGAGCGTCGACATCGGCCATGTGCAGCCCCGTCGTCGGCTCGTCCAGCACGTACACGCCCTCCGAGCGGTCCAGATGGCTCGCCAGCTTCAGCCGCTGCCGCTCACCGCCGGACAGGGTGCTCAGCGACCGCCCCAGCGCCAGATACGACAGCCCCACATCGACCAGGCGGCCGATCCGGGAGGCGATGTCCGGCTCGGTGAAGAAACCGGCCGCGTCCCCGGCGGTCATCTCCAGCACATCCGCGATCGACGCGCCCCGCACCCGGTGCTCCAGCACCTCCTCGTGGAAGCGCCGCCCCTGGCACGCCTCGCAGCGCAGCCGCACCGGGTCCATATAGGCCAGCTCGGTGACGATCTCGCCCCGGCCCTGGCACACCCCGCACGCGCCCGAGGAGTTGAAGCTGAACAGGCTCGCCGACACCTTGTTGGCCTTGGCGAACAGCTTGCGGACCGGGTCCATCGCCTCCAGATAGCTCACCGGCGTGGACCGGGCCGACGCCCTGACCGGCGACTGGTCGACGAACACCGCGTCCGGATGCGCCTGCCGGAACGCGCCGGTGACCAGGCTGGACTTGCCCGACCCGGCGACCCCGGTCACCGCGGTCAGCACCCCGGTCGGGAACGCCACGCTCACCTTCTTGAGGTTGTGCAGATCCGCGCCCTCCACCGACAGTTTGCCGGTCGGTCGGCGCACCTCGCTCTTCACCGAGCCCCGGCGGCGCAGCGCCGTCCCGGTCACCGTGTCCGCCGCGCACAGCTCCTCGAACGTGCCGGTGAACACGATCTCGCCGCCCAGCGGGCCCGCCTGCGGACCGAGGTCCACGACATGGTCGGCCATCGCGATCACATCCGGGTCGTGCTCCACCACGATCAGGGTGTTGCCCCGGTCCCGCAGCGCCCGCATCAACTCCCCGAGCCGCCCCACATCCTTCGGATGCAGCCCGGTACTGGGTTCGTCGAAGAGGTACGTCATCCCGGTCAGACCGCCACTGAGATGCCGTACGGTCTTCAGCCGCTGCGCCTCGCCGCCGGACAGCGACCCGGTGGGCCGGTCCAGGGAGAGATAGCCCAGGCCGATCGCCTCGACCCGGCCCAGCGCCTCCCGCAGATCGGCGGCGATCCGGGAGCCCACCGGGTCGTCGATGCCGGCGAGGACCTGGATCAGCTCACTGATCTCCATCCCCGAGTAGTCGGCGACCGTCCGGCCGTCGATCACCGACGCCCGCGCGTCCGGGCCGAGTCGGCTGCCGCCGCAGTCGGCGCACGGGCCCAGCGTGATGAACTGCTCGATATTGGCGCGGGCGCGTTCACCGAGGGTGCTGAGATCGCGCTTGAGGTTGGTGCGGGCGAACCGGGCGATCACCCCCTCGTACTTGAGGGTGGTGCTGGTGTTCGCCGAGTGGACGGTGACGGTGCCGCCGCTGCCGTACAGCAGGGTGTGCCACTCGTCCTCGGTGTAGTCGGCGAGCGGCTTGGCGGTGTCGAAGTGGCCCGAGTTCGCGTACTGCTGCCAGTCGATGCCGCCCACCTTGTGGGTGGGAAGCCGGATCGCGCCCTCGTCCAGGGACTTGGCCCGGTCCAGCACCCGGTCGATGTCGACCTGCCGCATCTGGCCCAGGCCCTCGCAGACCGGGCACATGCCCTGCGGGTCGTTGAACGAGTACCCGCCGGGCGGCAGCGCCGGGGTCGCGCAGCGGGAGAACAGCACCCGTACCGTCGACAGCAGATCCGTCATCGTGCCGACGGTGGAGCGGGCGTTGCCGCCGACCGGTTTCTGGTCGACCACCACCGGGGCCGTCAGATTCTCGATGCTGGTCACATGCGGACGGCCGTAGCGGGGCAGCTGGTTGCGGATGAACCAGTTGAAGGTGGCGTACAGCTGCCGCTGTGCCTCCACCGCGACCGTGCCGAACGCCAGCGAGGACTTGCCCGAGCCGGACAGCCCGGTGAACACGGTGATCCGGTTCTTCGGGATGGTCAGCGACACATCTTTCAGATTGTTCTCACGGGCTCCGACGATCCGGATGTCGCCGTCGGCCGCCGTGTCGTGCGGAGCAGTCACACCGCCTCGCCCTGCCGGGCCGGACCACCGAGGTAGCGCTGCCGCTCCAGATACACATCGGACTCGCTGGTCGCCAGTCGGCGCAGCTCACCGACATGGGCGCCGAAGTCGGGATGCGTGGCGGCGGCCCGCAGCGCGCCCGCGTTCTCCCACAGCGCCACATTGACATAGCCGCCGGGCTGCTCGGCGTGCCGGGACAGGGTGTAGCCCAGGATGCCCGGCTGGGCCGTCATGAACGAGGCCACCTTGGCGAAGGCGGCTTCGAACTCCTGGGGGTCACCGGTCACGGTGAACCGGTTGATGAAGGTCACGACGCCGGCGGGCGGGCCGCTGCGCTCCATGTCCGTCTCCTCGGAATAGATCGGAATAGATAGGGGGTCGGAAAAGAGAGGGGGTAGAGGGGCTAGGTGGTCGTCATGCTGTGCAGACAGGTGACCAGGGAACGGGCCTGCACATTCAGGTAGTTGCTGTGGCGCAGGAGCTGGGAGAGCTGGGCGAGGGTCAGCCAGCGGTAGTCGGGGTGGTCGGGCTCGAAGTCCGCCGGGGTCTCCACGATCAGATGCCGGTTGCGGGCGTGGTGGAGCCGCCCGCCCTCCTCGGAGTGCACCGCGTCGAAGCGGATCCGCTCCGGGGCGGCGCCCAGCACCTCGTCCAGGAACGGCGGACGGGCCCCGGCGGGCAGCGCGGTGTAGTTGGCCGGGGTGCACTGCACCGTCGGACCCAGCTCCACCACATCCAGGAACCCCGCCTCGACCTTGGCGTGCACCAGCAGATGCAGCACTCCGTCGACGGGCTTGGCGAGGAACGCCACCACCCCGTCGTCGCAGGGCTCCACCAGCGGCTGCGACCAGGCCGCGACCTCCCGGCCCCCGGCGGTCACCGCGACCCCGATCACATCGAAGAACAGCCCGCTCTCATGGCTGATCCGGCCGCCCTCGCGCCGCCAGTGCGCCACCTCGCGCAGCGGGATGCGGCGGGCCTCGCTGAGCGCCCGGGTGCGGGCCCCGGTGACCCAGCTGAGGACCTCGGTCATGCCGTACCGGCCGCCCGCCGTGCCCGAGCAGGAGCGCAGCAGCGCGGCGGTGAACGCGTCCCGGCCGGGCCCGAGCAGCTCCGGCAGCGCCGGTCCGACGAACGGCAGACAGGACAGCACCGTACGGGTGTCCATGT
Source organism: Streptomyces sp. NPDC004610 (assembly GCF_040609715.1). Taxonomy (NCBI): domain Bacteria; kingdom Bacillati; phylum Actinomycetota; class Actinomycetes; order Kitasatosporales; family Streptomycetaceae; genus Streptomyces; species Streptomyces sp. NPDC004610. The sequence goes on from NZ_JBEXLA010000045.1 coordinate 12,222, forward strand.
TCAGCGCGTTGTCCTCGGCGCACAGGTCGTGGAGCTGGCCCAGGGTCAGCCAGTGGAAGTCGGGGTGCGGTGCGATGTCCGGGGCGTCGGCGGTGACCTCGACGACCATGTTCCGGTTCCGTTTGCGGTGGAACCAGGAGCCCTGCTCCGACTGGCGGACATCGGCGATCACCCGGTGCCGGGCGGTGTCCTGGAAGTACTCCAGATACGGCACCGCCGCGCCCTGGTGCACCCGGGTGTAGTTGCTGCGGGTGGCCTGCACGGTGGGGGAGAGCTGGACGCCGTTGCAGTTGCCCGGCTCCACCTTGGCCTGCATCAGCGCGTGCAGCACACCGTCGAACTCCCGTACGAGGATGCCCAGGACGCCCACCTCGGGCTGGTCGATGATCGGCTGCTGCCAGCGCTCCACGGCGGCGCCGGGCACCTGGACATCGAGCCCGGCGATGGCGAAGAACTTCCCCGAGGCGTGGACCAGGTCCCCGGTGTCCGGATCGGTGCGCCACCCGGCCAGCTCCTCCAGCGGCACCCGCCGGACATCCATCACCGCGCTTTGCCGCTGCCCGGCCAGCCAGCGCCCGATGTCCTCGGACCCGCCCAGCGGACCCGACCGGACCGCCGCCGACCTCGGCAGCGACGCGTATCCGTCACCGTGCTCGCCCTGTGCCCGTACCGCGGCTGCCGGGGGAAAGGCTGACAAAGCGCACCTCCAGAAGATGCCGTGTCGCGGGGTATGCCGCCGTACCTGTCGCCGTCATGCTCGGCTCGGCTGCTAGAAGGTCCGTGCAGCCGAACTCGAACCCGTACGACGGCCTCCCCGCGCCGCGCTACCCGCCGAAGGCCGCCGCGTTCTCCCGCACCCACTGGGTGAAGGGCCGGGCCGGCTGCCCGGTCACCTCGGCCACCGTCGGCAGCGCGGTACGGCCCGCCTCCGGCGGGTTGGTCCGCATCATCAGGAAGAACTCCAGGTCGTCATCGCCGTAGCCCTGCTCGCGCCAGCGGGCGACCATCTCGTCCCGGCTCAGCTCGACGAACCGCACGTCACGCCCCAGCACCTCCGCGATGGCCGCCACCTTCTGCGGGGCGGTCAGCGCCTCGGGGCCGGTCAGCCAGTACTCCTTGCCGGAGTGGCCGTCCGAGGTCAGCACCGTCGCGGCGACGGAGGCGATGTCCGCCTCGTGCACCATCGAGCTGGGCACCTCGGGGAAGCCCTCGCGGACCACGCCCTCCTGCTGCACCGACTCCGCCCACTCCAGGGCGTTCGACATGAACTCCACCGGCGCCAGATAGGTGAACTCCAGACCGCTGGCCTCGATGGCCTCGTCCAGCCCGGTCTTCTCGGTGTCGCCCTTCAGGATCGTCACCTTGCGCACCCCGGCCCGCAGCGCGGTCTGCGCGATCTCGGGGCCGTTGGACAGCGGGGCGTAGTCGTCGCCGAAGCTGATCAGATGGGCCGCCGTCACCCCCGCGAACGCCTCGTCCAGGCTCGATGTCACGGCCAGATTGCCGGCCACGACCTCCGCGCCCGCCGGGAGGTTCGCCTTCTTCGGGTCACGGGTCAGGGCCCGCACCCGGTGCCCACCCGCGAGCAACTGCTCCACCAGCGGGCGGCCCACATTGCCGGTCGCGCCGGAGACAAGAATCGTCATGAGAGATCTCCTTCCGTTCTGCCGCCCAAGCTAGGACCCTTCGCGGACAACCTCCGTCCGCGAAGGGTGCGACACTGCTGCCATGCTGGAGACCTCGGCACGGCTGCTGCGACTGCTGTCCCTCATGCAGACCCGCCACGACTGGGGCGGCAACGAACTCGCCGCATGCCTCGACGTCACCCCCCGCACGGTCCGCCGCGATGTGGAGAAACTCCGCTCCCTGGGCTACCCCATCAACTCCGTCGGCGGTGTCGGCGGCGGCTACCAGCTCGGCTCGGGCGCCTGTCTGCCGCCGCTGCTGCTGGACGACGAGGAGGCCGTCGCCGTGGCCGTCGGACTGCGCACCGCGGCGGCGGGCACGGTCACCGGCATCGCCGAGACCTCCGCGCGGGCCCTCGCCAAGCTGGACCAGATGCTGCCCGCCCGGCTGCGCGCCCGGATCAACTCGATCAACTCCGCGCTGGTCGCCCTGCCCGCCCTCGGCTCCACCATCGACCCCGCCACCCTCACCGCCATCGCCTCGGCGATCCGCACCCACGAACGGCTCCGCTTCGACTACCGGGGCATCCGGGACGCCTCCCGCCGCGAGGTCGAGCCCTACCGCCTCGTCCACAACGAACGCCGCTGGTATCTCTTCGCCTGGGACACCGCCCGGGAGGACTGGCGCACCTTCCGCGTCGACCGGATGGAGCTGCGCGTCCCCAACGGGGCCCGCTTCCGCCCCCGCCCATTGCCCGACGAGGGCGTCGCCCAGTACGTCACCCTCGGCGTCACCACCCGGGCCCACCGCTACCAGGCGGTCATCACCATGCACGCCGCGGCCCGCGAGGTCGCCGACGAGGTCCCGGCCTACCTGGGCCTGGTGGAACCCGTCGACAACCACACCTGCGTCCTGCGCATCGGCTCCGAGAGCCTGGACCAACTGGCGGTCTGGGTCGCCGCGTTCGGCTTCGACTTCGAGGTCCAGGAACCCCCCGAACTAGTCGCCCACCTCCACACCCTGACCGCCCGCCTCCAACGCGCAGCGAACGCGTCGAAGGGGAGGTGAAGACGCCGGGTGACTTGCGCCCATCAGGAGCGCGGGCAGTCTCTCCGGGGCGCAGGGCGGCTGGCGGTGGCTTGTGCCTTCGGGGGTGCGGGGGCGGCTGGCGGTGGCTTGTGCTTTCAGCGGGCGGGGCAGCAGGCGGTGGCTCGGGGCTGGTCAGGGGTGCCATGGCAGCCGACGGCAACCAGTGCTTTTAGGGGCGCTGGGGGTACCCCCTCTGGGGGAGGAACTGCGCGACCAGCCCCCACAACCCGCACCCGCCCCCCACCTCAAACAGCCCCCACAGCCCGCGGCGAAGCCAACCCAGCCGCACGCCGCCCCGCCAACTCCCGCGCCTCCCTCAACGACTCCCCCGCCAACTCCGCCTCCTCAGGGGACCCCGCCCCCGCCCCGGCCAACGTCCGCCACGCCGTGATCATCTCCACCTCGTACCCCAGCACCTGCCCCAGCACCGTCCTCAGATACGGCCCGCAGTGATCCATCCCCGCGTCCGGCGACCCCTCCCCGTAATAGCCGCCGCAGGCAATGAGCACGGTCGCGGCCCGCCCGCCCAGCGGCTTGCTGCTCGGGTCGTACGGCAGAGTCCGCCCCAGGATCAGCGACTGGTCCAGCCACGCCTTCAGCACGGACGGGATCGTCCAGTTGTACATCGGCACACTGATCAGCAGCGCGTCCGCCGCGAGCAACTCCTCCACCAGCCGCTCCTGGAGCGCCGCCGTGGCCCGCTGCGCCTCGGTCCCGGGCGGCGCCCACAGCGTGACCACGGCGTCCGGGTCGAGATGCGGGACCGGCTCGGCGACCAGATCGCGGTGGATGACGGAGTCGGCGCCGTGCTCCTTGTCCCACACCTCGCGGAAGCGGGCGGCCAGCGAACGGGAGACGGAGTCCTTCGACGACGACGAGTCGATGTGCAGCAGACGGGCCATGGTGACACCTTCCAAGGGGGGCACGGACACCGGCCGGTACCCGCGTGGCTTCACGAGCGTCCCCCGCCCCGCTCGAAACCCGTCAGAGCCCCGCTTGCGCCGCCGCCCCCCGGCCCGGCTCCCCGGTGCGCACCCCGACGAACAGCCCCCGCCCCGACAGCACCTCGGGAACGTACTCCGGCGCCAGCCCCGCCAGCCGGAACGCCTCCTCGTACTGGGCCCGGGTGAACAGCATCGCCCGGTGCACCTCCGTCAGATGCCGCACCCCGGAGTCGGCGGTGGCCTCCAGATAGTGCACCTCCATCCGGGAGGCGTCCCCGTCGCGCACGGTGTGCGCCACCCGCGCCACCGTCGTACCGTCCCAGCGCACCACATCGCCCGACACCCAGCGGTCGAGATAGGTCTCCGGGAACCACCACGGCTCCACCGCCACCACCCCGCCCGGCTCGGTGTGCCGGGCCAGACAGGCCAGCGTCTCCCGCAGCTCCCGCTCCCCGGTCACATAGCCGATCGACGCGAACAGGCAGGTCACCGCGGAGAAGGACCGGCCCAGGTCGAAGGCGCGCATGTCCCCGAGGTGCAGCGGCACCTCCGGATGGTCGCGCCGGGCGATCTCCAGCATCGGCGCCGACAGATCGACGCCCTCCGCCGCACCGATCAGCTCCCCGAACGCCGCCAGATGACCCCCGGTCCCGCAGGCCACGTCCAGCACCGAGGACGCGTCGGGCCTGCGCCGCAGCACCTCACGGGCGACCACCTCGGCCTCGCCCCGGTAGTCCTTGCCGCGTGCGGTGTGCTGCGCCTCGTAGAACCGTGCCGAGTCGGCGCCGTACATGGGGTACCGCCTTTCTGCCTGATTGCCTGATTGCCTGACTGCCGGGCTGTCTGGCTGCCTCTGGTGATCCGGGGCCAGCCTCGCGCGGCCTTGTCGAGGACCGCTAGAGAACGAGAGCCCGCCTCCCCCCGGCCTCCCCCCCCGCCTCATCGCCCCCCCGTCTCCCCGGGGACCGGAACCGCTCTCTAGCGATGCCCGACCGCCGGCGGACAGGCTGGCGCGCAGGAGCGCCCCCGGCGCAGGGAAGGAGGAAGCCATGCCCGCTCGTCCCGGTGCCCTGGTCCTCGGCGGGACCGGTTTCGTGGGACGGCATGTGTGCGAGGGACTCGGCGATCTCGGCCACGAGGTGGTCGCGGCGGCCCGCAGGCCCCCGGACACGCCCCTCGCGGGCCGCTTCCAGCGGCTCGACCTCGGCACCCAGCCGGTGCGGGAGACCGCGGCCGTTCTCGCCGCGCTGCGGCCCGCCGTCGTCGTCAACGCCGTCGGCTCCATCTGGGGCCGTACCGACCCCGAGATGTGGGACGCCGTCGCCGCCCCCACCCTCCGGCTGCTCGACGCCCTCGACCTGCTCCCGGAGGGGCACCGCCCCCGCCTCATCCACCTCGGCTCCGTCCTGGAGTACGGCCGGGTGGAGCCCGGCACCACCATGCGCGCCGCCGTCACCGCCCGCCCCACCAGCGCCTACGGCCGGGCCAAACTCGCCGCGACCGAAGCGGTGCTGGACCGCACCCGCACCGGCCGCCTCACGGGGATGGTGCTGCGGGTCGCCAACCTCGCGGGACCCGGCAGCCCCGAGGTCAGCCTGCTCGGCCGGGTGGCCGGCCGGCTCGCCCGCCCCGGCCCCGACGGCGTCGCCCGGCTCGAACTGGACCCGCTGCTGGCCCGCCGGGACTACGTCGACGTCCGGGACGTCGCCGACGCGGTGATCGCCTCCGCCACCTCCCCGCTCACCGGCGAACTGGTCGACCTGGGCCGCGGGGAGAGCGTCCCCGTGCGCGCCCTGGTCGATCTGCTGGTGGAGCGCAGCGGCGTCCGCGCCGAGATCACCGAACGGCCGGGCACCGGCGTCCGGCACTCCACGGAGGACTGGTCGCGGGTCGACATCCGGCCCGCCGCACGGCTCCTCGGCTGGCACCCCAGGCGCACCCTGGCCGCCTCCGTGGAGGACTTCTGGCACGAGTTCGTACAGCGACCGCACACGCCCGACGGAAAACGGAGTGTTCTCTGAGATGACCACCTATGTCTGGGACTACCTGCCCGAGTACGAGGCCGAGCGCGAGGATCTGCTCGACGCCGTCGACACCGTGTTCCGCTCCGGGCGGCTGGTGCTGGGCGCCAGCGTCGCCGGGTTCGAGGAGGAGTTCGCCGCCTACCACGGCCTCGCCCACTGCACCGGCGTCGACAACGGCACCAACGCCGTCAAGCTCGGCCTCCAGGCCCTGGGCATCGGCCCCGGCGACGAAGTCATCACGGTGTCCAACACCGCCGCGCCGACCGTCGTCGCCATCGACGGCACCGGCGCCACCCCCGTCTTCGTGGACATCCGCGAGGACGACTACCTGATGGACACCGACCAGCTCGCCGCCGCCGTCACCCCCCGCTCCAAGGCCCTGCTCCCGGTCCACCTCTACGGCCAGTGCGTCGACATGGCGCCGGTCCGCGCCCTCGCCGACCGGCACGGACTGGCCGTCCTGGAGGACTGCGCCCAGGCCCACGGCGCCCGCCACCACGGCGCCCCGGCCGGCACCCTGGGCGACGCCGCGGCCTTCTCCTTCTACCCGACCAAGGTCCTCGGCGCCTACGGCGACGGCGGCGCCGTCCTCACCGACGCCCCCGAGGTCGACACCCGGCTGCGCCAACTGCGCTACTACGGCATGGACAAGGTCTACTACGTGGTCCGCACCCCCGGCCACAACAGCCGTCTGGACGAGGTGCAGGCCGAGATCCTGCGCCGCAAGCTCCGCCGCCTCGACACCTATGTGGCGGGCCGCCGCGCCGTCGCCCGCCGCTACGAGGAGGAACTCGGCGACCTCGCCGCCCACGGCCTGGTCCTGCCGTCCACCACCGAGGGCAACGAGCACGTGTACTACGTCTATGTCGTCCGCCACCCGGAGCGCGACCGGATCATCGAGGCGATGAAGGACCACGGCATCCACCTCAACATCAGCTACCCCTGGCCGGTGCACACCATGACCGGCTTCGCCCACCTCGGCTACCGGGAGGGCGCGCTGCCGGTGACGGAACGGCTGGCCGGGGAGATCTTCTCGCTGCCCATGTACCCGTCCCTGCCCGGCGGCCTCCAGGACAAGGTCGTCGCGGCGCTGCGCGAGGTGGTCCGCGCTCTCTGAGTCACGGTGGGGACATGGCCGGAGCGGGGGCCGCCCGGGGGATTCGGCGGCCCCCGCTCCGGGGCTTTTCAGCGGCGGGTCAGACCAGCTTCTCCAGCCGCTCCACGACCCGCGCGGGCGACGGCATCGCCGCCATCTGCCGGGAGAGTTCACCGGCCCGCTCGCGATAGGACGGCTCGGCCAGCAGACGGTCGATCGCGGCGGCGACCGTGTCGGCGGGCTCGGTGGCCGAGGGCAGGGTGACGGACGCGCCGAACGCGTCGACCCGGCGCATCGGGATCGCGGACGCCGGGATCTCCGGCAGCACCAGCTGCGGCACCCCCGCGTTCAGCAGCGTCATCACGGTCACCCCGCCGCCGTGGTGCACCACCAGGTCCGTCGTCGGCGCCAGCACATCCAGCGGGACATACCCGGCCCGTACGTCCGGCCAGATCTCCCGCAGCTGCCCGGCCACCGCGGGCGAGGTCGCGACGACGATCTCCACATCGCCCTTGCGCAGCGCCGGGTTGTCCAGCAGCGGCCGGAAGAACTCCACCCCCAGCGTCGGCACGAACATGCTGCGCGACCCGGAGGTGATCACCACCCGGGGCCGGTCGCCGCGCTCGCACATCCATGGCTCGATCGGCACCTGCTGGTTGCCCGGCGTCCACCGCATCGGCTCGGCCGGCACCGCCTCCGCCGGGCGCACCGAGGGCGGGGTGATGTCCAGGAACACGGCCGGGTCCGGGATGGCGTCCAGGCCCATCGCGGTCAGCTCCGGAGCCAGTTCCGAGGTGGCGCCCTGCCAGTCGACGTCCGTCCGGTCGTAGATCGCCCAGGTGTGGCTGACCAGCGGAATCCCCAGCCGGTATGCCACCAGGTGCGCGGCGTGGTTGTACTCGCCGCCCACGATCACATCGGGCTGCCAGGACTCGGCGAGCCGTAGGGTGCCCTCCAGACAGGCCGCCGACAGCCGGGCGAAACCCCGCCCGGCGAAGTCCATCTGCTCCTCCTCGCTGCCGGTCGGCATCGGCAGCCAGTTGCCCTCGCGGTCCTTGAGGATGGCGTCACCCATGCCCAGCTCCGTCACCGGGTAGGCGGGCAGTCCGAGACCGGCGATCAGCTCGGTGTTCTCCCGGGGGCAGGCCACGAGCACCTCGTGCCCGGCGCTGCGCGCCGCCCACACCAGAGGGATCCCGGCATGGACGGGGGCCGAGCCGCCGCCGGTGACGAACAGGAAACGCATGGTTCCTCCCAAGGGACCGAAGTGAGATGCGGACCGCCGGGCGCGGGTCCGCCGCGCCCGGCGCCGCGTGGATCACTGGCTCACGGCTCGCGTGTAGCGGCGGATGGCCAGCGGTACGAAGATCAGCAGGATGACCGCCACCCACAGGAAGGACGCGGCGACCGGGTGCTGAAGGGGCCAGGCGTCCGGCTCGGGCCAGCCCGGCGGGATGTTCCCGAACAGTTCGCGGCAGGCGCCGACGACGGTGGACACCGGGTTCCACTCGGCGATCACCTTCATCGGGCCGGGCAGCTCATCGGCGGGCACGAAGGCGTTGGAGACGAACGTCAGCGGCAGCAGCGCCATCAGCAGCACATTGCCCAGCACCTCGGGGGAGCGCACGCTCAGCCCGATGGTGGCGGCGATCCAGCTCGCCGCGTAGGCGAACAGGAACAGCAGCAGATAGGCGAGGGCCGCGTCGGCGAACGAACCCCGGATGCGCCAGCCCATCGCCAGCCCGGTGAGCGACAGCAGCGCCATCACGACGACATTGTTGAGCGCGTCGCCGTTGGTGCGGCCGAACAGCACCGCGGACTGCGAGATGGGCAGCGACCGGAACCGGTCGACCAGGCCCTGCTTCATGTCGTAGGCGATACCGGTGCCGGTGTTGGAGGCGGTCAGCAGCATCGTCTGGGTGAGGATGCCGACGACCATGAACTCCCGGTAGTTGGAGCCCTCGCCGAGGTCGATGGCGCTGCCGAAGACATAGCCGAACAGCAGCGCGAAGGCGATGGGGGCGGCGCTGGAGAACACCACGACATCGGGGTTGCGCAGATTCTTGACCAGGCTGCGGTGGCTGAGGGTGAGGGCGTCGCTCACCGCGGTGGACAGGGCGCTCATCGAAGGCTCTCCTTGCCGGCCGTGGCGACGGGGGTACCGGCGGCGCCGGCGGGTTCCGGTGCGGCGGGGGCGGCGGAGCCCTCGGTCAGGACGAGGAACGCCTCGTCCAGGGTCGGCCGGCGCAGCCCGGCGCCGACCGGTCCGACGCCCTCGGCGTCGAGCGTGCGGATCGCGGTGACCAGGGCCTCGGGGCCGTCCTCGACGGGCACGACGAGCTGGCGCTCCTCCTCGTCGAGGGTGACCTCGCCGCGCGCCAGCCGGTCGAGGAGGCGGCGCGCGGTGTGCAGATCCTCGACGCTGGCCAGGGTCAGTTCCAGGCGCTCGCTGCCGACCCGGGCCTTGAGCTGGTCGGGGGTGCCCTCGGCGATGATCCGGCCGTGGTCGACCACGGTGATCCGGTCGGAGAGCTTGTCGGCCTCCTCCAGATACTGGGTGGTCAGCAGCAGGGTGCTGCCCTCGCGGACCAGTTCGACGATGACATCCCACAGGGTCTGCCGGCTGCGGATGTCGAGGCCGGTGGTGGGCTCGTCCAGGAACAGCACCTCGGGCCGGGCGATCACCGCGCAGGCCAGGTCCACCCGGCGGCGCATCCCGCCGGAGTAGCCCTTGACCTGGCGGTCCGCCTCCGAGGCGAGGCCGAACCGCTCCAGCAGCTCATCGGCCCGCCGGGTCGCCTCCTGGGTGCCCAGGTGGTACAGCTTGCCGACCATGCGCAGGTTCTCGCGCGCGGTGAGGTCCTCGTCCACGGCGGCGTACTGACCGGACAGACCGATCTTGCGGCGCAGTTTCACCATGTCCTTGAGGACGTCCAGACCGGCCACGAACGCGCGTCCGCCATCGGGGCGCAGCAGGGTCGACAGGACCCGTACGGTCGTGGTCTTGCCGGAGCCATTGGGCCCCAGCAGGCTCATCACCGACCCCTCGCGGACGGCCAGATCGAGGCCGTCCAGGGCTTGTGTGGAGCCGAATCGCCGGGTGAGGCCCTCGGCGAGGATTGCGTCTGTCATTGCTCCTCCATCACCCGCGGAACAGGGGATCTCCGCAGGTGGACGGTTGGTGATCGCTTCGGTTCAGTCACCGTACGAGGGGTCGCGGTCAGCTTCGGTCCGCCGGAGGACGGGGGTCCGTCGAACGGGTGACGGCCGTTCCGGGCCGGTTCCGCAAGCCTGCCGCCGGGCGCTGGACGCCCGGTCGAGATCCGGCTGAGTGAGGGGGCGCGCGTCAGGTCCAGAGCGCCGGACCACAGGGATCCAGGGGAATTCGAGCCTCCTCCGAGCGCGACGCACAACGCTGACGGGCGCCTGGACCGATACGGCATGGACGTGCCGATCGGTCCGGAAATGTCGGCACGGGCCGGCCAGGGACGGACGAGGGGGTGTCCCCTGATGGGGAGAAGCGGTACGAGGAGCGGTGGAGGACCGGGCGGCGCGGCGGACAGCCGCCGCGCCGGTACGGGGCCGGGGGGCTCCGGGCCGGTGACGGCGGGCGCCGGGCGGCGCCGCTGGACGCGCGCGCTGGCGGGCGGTGCGGTGGGGCTGGCCCTGGCGGTGGCCCTGCCGGGCACGGCCACCGCCGAGGGGCCGGGGCAGAAACGTCCGCGTTCCACCGCGCCGGTGGGGCTGTGGTCCGGGACCATCACGTTCGCCGGTACGCAGGTCGCGGCCAGCATGTCGTTCCTGGCGGACGGCACGATGTGCGCCTCCCAGCCGCCGGGGCCCGGTGGTGGCGCCGACGGCTCGGGAAACTGGTGGCGTACCGGGCCGTCGGACTTCGCGTACCAAGGAGTGGAACGTTTCTTCGACGGCTCCGGCACCACCACCGGCTATCTGAGCTTCGCGCACACCGCGGTGCTGTCGAACCCCTCGGAGTTCACCTCCACCGGGCAGGGGACGTACTACGACGCGAACGGTGTCGAGCTGGGGACCACGCCGGCCACCGCCCATCTGACGAAGGCGAGTACGCAGCCGCAGCCCTGCTGAGGCCGGCGAGGTCGGGCCGTACGGCCCTGGTCAACCGGGCACCCCGGTCATCCGGACGCGGGACGGTCGCGCACGATCGTCCGCGACCGGGTGAACAGCCGGCCTTCCTGGCGCACCAGTTCGTCCGTCACCGCGAAGGTCGACTCGAAGCGGACCTGTCCTTCCGCGTCGGTCACCGTCACCAGCGAGGTGTAGCCGACGTGGAGGACGCCGTCCGGCGCCACGTCCACCAGATAGTGGTCGTTCCAGTGCCGGGCGGTCACCTCGCGATAGCGGGGGAGCGCCTTGCGGGCGTGGGCGAGCAGGGCGTCGCGGCCCTCCAGCTCGGTGCCGTGGTGCACATGGTGGGTCACCCCGTCCGGGGTGAAGGTGCCGGCGTACCCGTCGAGATCGAGGCGGTCGAGCAGATTCATCTGCCGGGCGTAGAAGCGCAGGATCTCGACGTATTCCTCGGCGTTCGCTTCCCTCGTGCTCATGCGTCTCTCCTTGGGGTCGTCAAGGGCGTGGGCGGCAGCGGTGACCGCACGGGCTCAGGCGTGGCTGAACTGACGGCGGTCCGGGGCGGGTTCGAGGAATTCCTCCAGTCGGGGGTCCGAGCGCAGCACCGCCTGCTGCAACTTGCGCAGTCTCAGCGAGGGTTCGACACCCAGCTCCTTGTTGAGGGTGTTGCGCAGGGTCTTGTAGGCGTGCAGCGCCTGCCACTGCCGGCCGGAGCGGTACAGGCTCACCATGTAGTGCGCGCACAGGTTCTCGTGCATGGGCTGCTGGGCGGTGAGCACGGTCAGTTCGCTGAGGACGGCCTGATGGCGTCCCAGCTGGATGTCCGCGCCGATGCGGTTCTCCAGGACATTGAGCCGGCTCTCCTCCAGACGGGCCACCTCGATGGAGAGCAGCGGACCGATGCGGACATCGACGAGGGCCTTGCTCTGCCACTTGCCCAGCGCGGTGGCGAGCAGCTGCGACACGGACTCGTGGTCGCCCTTGGCCATCGCCTGGTGGCCGGCCTTCGCGAGCTGTTCGTAACAGCACACGTCCACGTTCTCCGGCGGGATGTCGAGGAGGTAGCCGTCGAACCGGGTGACCAGGATGTCCTTGGCGGTGCGGGCCGAGCCCTTGGGGAGGGCGGAGTCGATCAGCTTGCGGAGTTGCAGGATGTAGGTCTGGAGCGTGGTACGGACGCTGGACGGGGGGTGGTGGCCCCACAGTTCCTCGACGAGGTTCTGTACGGACACGATATGCCCGGCATTCAGTGCCAATAGCGCCAGTACCTGGCGGGGTTTAGCCGCTGTGGGAGCGATCGAAGTATTGTTCAGGACTGTCTTTAGCTCTCCCAGAAGTCGTACGTGCATGCTTTCCCCCAGGTTGATTCTTCAGCTGGATGTTCCCGTGGTTCGGGCATCCCGGGTGGTGCCTTGCGCCTGTTGGTGGTGGTGCGCCGCAGGTGAGCAGTGGTGTCTAACGATCATCCTGCTGATTCCCCAAGCGAGCCTCAAGCACGACGCTTGAGTCTGGCTCAATACGTTCACCCAGGCGGACAAGGTGTACATTGCCGTTTCTTTATCGGTCGCAACCCGCTGCCGGTGGAGTTTGCCGACCCCGACACCGGCGAATGGGCGACGACTTTTCAGGTGTTCCCGTTCCGGCTCGGCCCTACTTTCATTCGATCGGGTGAATCTCGATGTCATGGGCTGCCGCCTTCGGCGCGGCGAATCGCAGCAGTGCCGTCCCCTCCTCCCCGATCTCGTCCCGCGCGGCGCGCGGCAGCGGCTCGAAGGACCGGATCACCAGGACCGCCCGGTCGTCCCGGTCGTGCCGGATCCGCCACAGGGCGTGTACCCGCCCGTCCACGATCAGTGCCGGTTCCACACTCACCGGGACCCGGCGCTTTGGGGCGAGCATCCGGTCCCGGTCGGCCCACGCCAGCAGCACGTTGTCCAGGAGCGCGAGGAACCGCACGGGCGCCGGGTGGTCCGCTCCGGGGCGCGGGGCGTCCGGCAGATCGAACAGCTCCTGGCCTGACCCGCCCTTCAGGGACAGCAGTCGGGGCCGCAGCCGCTCGACGACCTCGCGCAGCCGGGTCATCCCGCTCCACGCCTGGACATCGCGGACCGTGGCCGGGCCGAACGCCGCCAGATAGCGCAGCACCAGCCGCTCCACCGGCACCGCCGTCTCCAGCGACCGCCCGAGCCACCGCTCGGCCAGGGTGTACGGCGTCGTCCCCCGCCGCCCCCAGACACCGTCCGGCGGCGGATGCACGATCGCCAGCAGGGCCTGCGCCGAACGGGCCAGCCCCACCGGATCCCGGTCGGGCCACCGCTCCTTCAGCGCCGCGGCCAGCTCGGGCCGGGACAGCGGCCCGGCGGCGAGCAGGTCCCGTACCGCCGCGGTGAGTTCGGCCAGGTCCAGACCGGCGGTGACCCGGCCCCAGGCGCCCTTCTGCCAGCGGTCCAGCATCGGCTGGAGCACCGGGCGCAGCCAGCGGTAGTCCTCGGCGGTGACCAGGTGCTGGGTGCCCCGGTACAGGGTGGAGCGGACCACCCGCCGCTCCTCCAGGAGCAGGGTCAGATCGTCCTGGTGGAACCCCGGTATCCGGTTCCACAGGCCGATGTAGGGCGGATCGGGATCCTGCGCCTGGAGGCCCGCCAGCCGCTGGATGACATCGAGGGGGGTGCGGTCGGCCCGTGCCAGCAGCAACTGCCGTGACAGGGTCGCCCGGTTGAGGGCACGGAGCGAATCTGTGATCTCCATGTGAGGAAGGCTAGCCAGATCGCGGTCAGCTTCCGGCCGCGATAACGGGTACTCGGCCATACTGCGTGCCCTTCCTCCACCGCGCGTCCACCCGGCTTCGAGCCGGCGCACCGAGGCTGGTCCGCGTTGCCGGGCGCCGGGCGGAAGGAACAGGGGAAGCGGCCATGCAGACGCGTTCACTGAAAGTGGCCGGGGCCCTGGAGTTCACGCCCCCCGTCTACCGCGACGATCGGGGGCTGTTCGTCTCGCCGTTCCAGGAGAGCGTCCTCGCGGCGGCCACCGGGAGACGGCTCTTCCCGGTCTCCCAGATCAGCTTCAGCAGCTCCCGCGAGGGCGTCGTCCGCGGCATCCACTACACCACCGTGCCGCCCGGCACCGCGAAGTACGTGTACTGCCCGCGCGGCCGGGCCCGGGACTTCGTGGTGGACCTGCGGATCGGCTCCCCCACCTTCGGGCGGTGGGACAGCGTGCTCCTGGACACCGAGCACTTCCGCGCGCTCTACCTCCCGGTCGGCGTGGGCCACGCCTTCACCGCGCTCAGCGACGACACCGTCATGGCCTACACCCTGTCCACCGAGTACGTGGCCGCCAACGAACTGGCCGTGTCCGTCCTCGATCCCGCGCTGGGGCTGCCGCTGCCCGACGGCGCCGAGAAGCTGCTCTCCGAGCGGGACCGGATCGCGCCGACCCTCACCGAGGCCCGCGCGGCGGGGCTGCTGCCCGACTACCACCGGTGCCTGGCGGCGGAGGCGGCCCTCGCCCCGGCCGCCCCGGCCCCCGCGCGCGGCTGACCGTCGCCGGGCCGGCGCACCCGGCGGTACGCCCGATCCCCCGGCCCCCGCGCGGCTGAGCGCCCCCGGCCATTCCCAGTGAGTGCCCGGCCATTCCCAGCGAGTCCCCAGCCAGCCCCAGCGAGGTGCACACAGATGAAGATCCTGGTCAACACCGGCCCCGCCCACCCCCTCTTCTTCCCCGTCGTCCCGCTCGCCTGGGCGCTGCACGCGGCCGGCCACCAGGTGCTGGTCGCGGCCCCCGAGAGCTTCGAACCGGTGATCGGCGGCGCCGGACTGCGCATGGCCCCCGTGTACGGCCCGCTGGACATGGGCGAGGTCATGGGCCGCGACCGGGACGGCAACCCGCTGAAGGTTCCCGACACCGACCAGGAGATGGCCGACGGCGTCGGCTCCGGCTTCGCCCGCCTCGCCACCCGCACCCTGGAGGGCACCCGCGCCCTCGTCGCCACCTGGCGCCCCGACCTGGTCGTCACCGAGTCGTACTCGTTCGGCGCCGCCGCGCTGGCCGCCGCCGAGCACGGGGTGCCCTGGGTCAAGCACACCGTCGGCCCCGGCGATCTGCCGATCGAGGACGCCGTCGCCCGGGAACTCGCCCCGGAGACCAAGGAGTGCGGCCTCGACGCCCTCCCCGCCCCGGACCTCGTCCTCGACAACCGCCCGCCCTTGATGGGCGGCGCCGCCGCCGGCGCGGTCCCGCTGCGGTACGTGCCCTACGGCGAGCCCGGCGCCGTGCCCTCCTGGTCCCTGCGCCCCGGTGACGTGCCCCGGGTGCTGGTGACGCTGGGCTCCGTGCAGCCGCAGATCGGCGGGCTGCCCGCGCTCGGGCAGATGCTGCGGGCCGTCGCCGAACTCCCCGTCGAACTGGTCGTCGCCGTCGCCGATCATCTGCTGCCGCAGCTCGGCGAGTTGCCCGGCAATGTCGTCGCGGCCGGGTGGCAGTCGCTGACCGCCGTCCTGCCCGGCTGCGACCTCGCCGTCCACCACGGCGGACCCGGCACCATGATGGCCTGCTCCGTCCAGGGCCTGCCGCAGGTCGTCGTCCCCGGCCGGGGCAAGCCGCTCACCGAGATCCGGCGGCTCACCGAGCACGGCGGTGCCATCGAGGTGGCGCCCGCCGCCCTCACCCCCGAGACCCTGCGTGAGGCGTGCCGCACCCTGCTCGACGACCCCGAGCGGCGCGCCCGCGCCCTCGCCGTGCGCGACGACATCGCCGCCCAGCCCTCGCCGCTGCGGACCGTCGTCGTCCTCGAAGACCTCGTCGGCGCATGAGCCGCCGCACCCGCCACTGCATGAACCGCCCCGCAAGCCACCGCACACCACCCCGGACGCCCCGGTGACCGGGCCCCCGACCGGGCAGCCCGCGCGGATCGCCGTGCTCGGCGGCACCGGCTGGGTGGGCCGCCAGGTGTGCGCGGAACTGACCCGGGCCGGCGCCGAGATCCTCGTCGTCGCCCGGCGGCCCGCGCCCTCCGTCGCCGCGCACCCCTTCGTCCCGCTCGACCTGGCCGGGGCCCCGACCGCCGAACTGCGCGCGCTGCTCGCGGACTTCGGGGTCACCGCCGTCGTCAACGCCACCGACGCCGCCAACGCCACCGACGGCTGGACCGTCGGCGAACCCGCGCTGACCCGGCTCAACGTCGACCTGGTGGAACGGCTCGTCGCCGCCGCGGCCGGACTGCCCCGGCGGATCCGCCTGGTGCATCTCGGCACCATCCTCGAATACGGCGAGACCCCCTGGGGCACCGTCGTCGCCGAGACCCATCCCCCGCGCCCCGCCACCGACTACACCCGCAGCAAACTCGCCGGGTCCACCGCCGTCCTGGCGGCGGCCCGCACCGGTGCCGTCGACGCGATGGTGCTGCGGCTGACCAATGTGTGCGGACCGCACCCCTCGCCGGTCAGCCTCTCCGGCAGGCTCGTCCGGCAGCTCACCGAGGCCCTGCGCGCCGGGGAGCCCATGACCCTCGATGTGGCCGACGCCCGGCGGGACTTCATCGACGTCCGCGATGTGGCCGACGCCGTCGCCCTCGCCGTGGCCTCCCCGGTGACCGGCCGGGCCGTCAACATCGGCAGCGGCACCGCCACCGACATCACCTCCGTGGCGCGGCTGTTCGTCGAGGCCGCCGGGTTCCCGGCGGCGACGCTGCGCGAGCGGCGCCGGGAGACCGTCAGCCTCGGCGGCTCCTGGACCTGCGCCGACAACCGCCTCGCCGCCACCCTGCTCGGCTGGCGGCCCCGCCACGACCTCCGATCCTCGCTGGGCGACATGTGGCACCTCGCCACCACCGCCTGAAGGTCGGCACAACGGAGGAGGGGGGCGCCGGCCGGCGCCCCCCAACTCCGTTTCCGTCGTACGTGAATCACTCCACCGGGCCGTCCTTGCGGACCCCGACGAACAGCCCGCAGCGGAACGGCCCGCCCTCCACGTACTCCACCGAGCAGCCCGCCCGCTCGAACGCCGTCCGGTACTGGTCCCGGGTGAACAGCGACATCCGGTGCACATCGGTGAAGTGCCGGATGCCGCGCCCCTTCAGCGCGTCGATGTAGTGCACCACGATCGGCACCTCGTCGCCCTCCCGGATCGAGTACGACACCCGCACCGCGACCCGGTCCTCGGTACGGACCACGTCATGCGCGATGTACTCCGGCGTGAACGCCTCCGGGAAGTACCAGGGCTCCAGCAGCAGCACACCCCCCGGCGCCAGATGCCGGGCGGCGGAGCGCAGCGCCGCCTCCAGATTGGCCACCGAACCGACGTACCCGATGGAGCTGAACATGCAGATCACCGCGTCGAAGGTGCGGCCCAGCGCGAAATCGCGCATGTCGCCGTGGTGGACGGTCACCTCCGGCACCGCCTCCCGCGCCCTGGCGAGCATCGGCTCCGACAGCTCCAGCCCCTCCACCCGCGCGAACCGCTCTCGCAGCAGGGTGAGATGGGCGCCCGTGCCGCAGGCCAGGTCCAGCAGCGAGGACGCGTCCGGGCGGCGGGCCCGCACCTGCCGGACCACCTCGGCGCACTCACCGGCGTAGTCCTTGCCGCGCGCCCCGTACACCAGGTCGTAGATCTCCGCGAACTCCGCCCCGTACACCGCCGTCACCGTCCCGTCCGTACGCCGCGACCGCCACCGGCGGTCTCCCGGGTGTCCCAGTCGATGTGGTGGCCGAGCATCCACACCGGGGTGTTCTCCGGGCCCTTGACCTCGATGCCGCGGAACGCTCTTCTTATGAAGAAGTCCCGCACCATCCGGCCCACCGGCCCCGCCAGATTGCCGTCCACATTGCGCTTGCCCTGGGCGACGATCCCCTCCACCCGCCCCCGCCGCACCTGCTCGTACGTCGCCAGCCCCGCGTCGACATCCGGCGCGTCCCGGACGCACTTGGCGAGGATCACCGCGTCCTCCAGGGCCACCGAACCGCCCTGCCCGGCGGTCGGCGAGACCGCGTGCGCGGCGTCGCCGACCAGGACCATCCGGTCCCGGTGCCAGCGCGGCACCGTCGGCAGGTCGTAGTTGGCCGACGGCACCGAGATCTGCGTCGAGGTCCGCACCACGTCCAGCGCGGGCATCCCGTCCCGGCGGAACAGCTCCACGATCTCCTCCCGCCAGTCCGGTCCGGGGCGGCGCAGCTCGGCGGCGTCCGGCTCGGCCGGGCGCGGCGGATTGGCGAACCACCACACATCACCGTCCGGATGCTGCGCCGACATGAAGAAGCTCCGCCGCCCGAAGTACATCCGCAGCACCCCCGGCCGCCCCTCCAGCGGGCGCCGCGGCGACACCCCGAACGCGTTCACCGTGCCCAGATAGCGGGGCCCCGGGGCGCCCGGGTCGATGATCGCGCGCACCCGCGAACGGATCCCGTCCGCGCCGACCAGCAGATCCCCGTCGGCGTACGTGCCGTCCTCGAACCGGGCCCGCACCCCGCCGCCCACCCGCTCCGCGTCCGTCAGCCGCTTCCCGTACCGGATGGGGATGCCGCGCGCCGCCACCTCCTCGCGCAGCGTGCGGTACAGATCGGCGCGGCGCAGCGTCTGGATGACCGCACCCCGCCCGGCCTGCGCCTCGGTGGAGATGTCCCGGGTCAGCCGCCGCCCGTCGGAGCGGTAGAAGGCGATGGCCGGGGTGACGAAGCCCAGCGCGCGCACCGGTTTGTCCAGGCCCACGCACTCCAGCGCGTCCAGACCGTTGGGCGCGATGTTCATGAAGTTGCCCGCGTGGTCGGCGGTCCGGTCGAACGCCTCGTGCACCACCGGGTCGAACCCGGCCTTCTGAAGGGCGATGGCGGCCACCGGGCCCGCGATCCCCCCGCCGACGACCAGAACGCGTGTCATACGAGCCTTCTCTCGGAGTCGGTACGGGAGGAATGGGAACGGGAACCTGTGTCGGACCCGGCGTCGGAACTGGCCTCGGACCCGGCGTCGGAACCGTCGTCGGCCGGGACCTCCGGCCGGGGGACCGTGCTCGGGCAGCGCGGATCGCGCTCGGGCAGGACGCCGTCGATCAGATACGCCTCGACGACCGCGTCCACGCCGGGATTGCGGGCGAAGGCGTAGATCTCGTGGCCGCCGCAGTCCACGACCGTCACCAGCCGGTGGCCGAGCCGCTCGGCCAGCGCCGCGCCCCCCGGATAGTGGTCCACGGGATCGCCGTCCGCGTGCACCACCAGCCCCGCCGGATAGCCGTCGCGGACCAGCTCCACGGGTGCCTCCGGCGCGGTGAACGTACGGAACGCGCCCGGCAGCGGCTGCGCCCGGGTCACCCCGCAGCCGTACGGGTAGCGCTCGCGGAAGAGGCGCACATCCGCGAAGTACGTCTCGATGTCCGAGGGCCAGTCCTTCTCCAGGATGACCGCGTCCAGCACTCCGCCGCGGACCTCACCGGTCTCCTCGGGTGGCCACAGCCGCTCCCCGGCGAGCGCCTTCTCGGCCGCCGGACCGTCAGCGGCCCACAACTCCGCGACGAGCAGCCCCAGTTGCTCCCAGCGGGAACGGTCCGCGGCCCGCCAGCCGAGCGCCGAGTCGAGCAGGGTGCGCAGCCGCGCCCCGTCGGGCAGCGCGCCGACCCGGGCGGCGGTCTCCTCCACCGACTCCAGCACGGCGGCCGGTGAGGTGCCCAGACCGAAGTGCCGGTCCCGGTCGGCCGTCCAGGCGGCCCACACCTCCACGTTCTCCCGGTGCGCGGCGCCCTGCGCCATGCCCTGCTCGCGCCAGGTCCAGTCCGGGTGCACACAGGAGTCCAGCACACTGCGGTCCAGCCGCCCCGGGAACATCGTCCCGAACACCGCGCCCACATAGGTGCCGTAGGTGTAGCCGAGATAGTTGATGGCGTCCTCGCCGAGCACGGCGCGGATCACCTCCATGTCCCGGACCACATTGCGGGTGCTGAAGTGCGGGCGCCGGGCACCGCCGCCGCGCAGATTGCCGTCCTCCCGCTCCCGCGCCTCCTCGGCGAGGTCCGCGAACACCGCGTCCGGCGGACGCGAGTCGACGGGCACCCGGCGCGGGGCGGTCATGGCCGGCAGCGGGGTGGAGGCGCCGGTGCCGCGCGGGTCGAAGCCGATCAGGTCGTACACCTCGGCGAGCGGGGTGGCGGCCAGCGCGTCGGGGAAGCGCCGGCCCAGTCCGAAGTAGCCGCCGGGACCGCCGTTGACGGCCAGCAGCACACCCCGGCGGCGGGCCGGGTCGGACGCCCGGCGCCTGCTCAGCGCGATCGTCAGCCGCTCCGCGGCGGGGTCGGCGTAGTCCAGGGGCACCTCGATGGTGGCCTGCTCCAGCCCGTCCGCCGCCTCCGGCGCGGCGGACCAGGCGGACCAGTCGGGGCGCTGCTCGTAGAACGCGCTCAGCGCAGGGGGCGGGGGCGGGTCGTCACGGGTCATACGGGCGACCCTGCCCGCCGCTCCTCGAACAGGCGTCGAGCAGAACTCGATCCCCGCGCTCCACAGCGCCGCTCCAACTGTCCTCAGGCGCGGCTCGACACCGCTCCCGCACGCTGCGATCCGGACGAACGGCCCGACGCACGAAGAGGGAGGCGGAACCGGCCATGACCCTGCGCACCCCGAAGGACGTGGCGCTGCTGCTGCCCGGCCAGGGCGCCCAGCACCCGCGGATGGCCGCGGGACTCTACGGCCACGAGGAGGCGTTCACCCACTGGATGGACGAGGCGTTCCGGCTGCTCGGCCCCGACGGCCCGCGCCTGCGCCGCGCGTGGCTCGCCGAACACCCCCCACCCGACTACGACGATGTCACCGTCGCCCAGCCCCTGCTGTACGCCGTCGACCACGCGCTCGGCCGGATGCTGCTGGAGTGGGGGGTGCGGCCGGTCGCGCTGCTCGGGCACAGCGTCGGTGAGTTCGCCGCCGCCACCCTGGCCGGGGTGGTCGACCTCGCGGACGGCGTACGGATGATGCGCGAGCGGGTCGACCTGTTCGCCCGGACCCCGCCCGGCGGGATGCTCGCGGTGTCCGCCACGCCGGACGAGGTCGCCGATCTGCTGCGCGGGGGCGTCCACCTCGCCGCGGTCAACGCCTCCCGCCAGCTGCTGCTGGCCGGTGAGCGCGCCCCGCTCGCCGAGGCGGCCCGCGCCCTGCACGCCCGTGGCACGGTCTGCCGCGAGGTACCGGCCCGGCAGGCGTTCCACAGCCCCGTCGTGGAGGGCGCGGTCAAGGCGTCCCTGCCCGGCTGGCGCTCGGTCCGCTTCCACCCGCCCCGGCTGACCCTCTACTCCGCCTACACCGAGGGCGTCCTCGCCCGGGAACAGGCGCTGGACCCGGAGTTCTGGGCGTCCCAGGCATCCGGCACGGTCCGTTTCGCCCCCACCCTGACGGCCCTGCTGGCCGCCCACGACTGCCTCCTCATCGAGGCGGGCCCCGGCAACACCCTCACCATGCTCACCCGCCGCCGCACCGCCATCACCCAGGGCCGCAGCACGGTCCTCCCCCTCCTCCCCGACCGATACCGGGGGGAGGCGGCGGACCGGGAGGCGGCGGAGCGGGTCCGGGAGGCGCTGCGGGCCGTCGGTACGGGGGTGGAGGTGCCGACGCCCGCCGGGCCACGGCCGTCCGACGCCGGGCCACGGCCGTCCAGCGCCGGGCCACGGCCGTCCGGCGCCGGGCCGGGTGTGTCGACCGCCGGGCCGGGGTTGCCCGGTGGGGCGTCGGCCGTGCCGGTGTCACCACGTGGCCGGGCATCGGCCGCGCCGACGCCGCCCGGCCCGGCGTCCGGGGCGCTGCCGCCGGGTGGCCCGGGGCTTGGAGGCCCGGTGTCCGTCGTGTGGCCGCCGGAGGGCTCGGCGTCGGGCGACCTGGCGTCTGCCCCGCCGTGCCCGGGGCCCGCAGGCCGGGGGTTCGTCGCGTGGCCGTCAGGCCGCCCCGGACCCGGAGGCCCGGTGTCCGTCGTGTGGCTGCCGGAGGGCTCGGCGTCCGGTGACCCGGCGTCCGTCCCGCCGCGCCCGGGACCCGGAGGCCGGGCGTTCGCCGCGTGGCCGTCAGGCGGCCCGGGACCCGGGGGCCGGGCGTTCGCCGCGTGGCCGTCAGGCGGCCCGGGACCCGGAGGGCCGGCGTCCGCCGCGTGGCCGCCAGGCCGCCCCGGACCCGCAGACCCGGCGTCCGTCGCCTGGCCGCCGGAGGGCTCGGCGTCCGGTGACCCGGCGTCCGTCCCGCCGCGCCCGGGACCCGGAGGCTCGGCGTCCGTCGCGTGGCCGTCAGGCGGCCCGGGACCCGGAGACCCGGCGTCCGCCGCGTGGCCGCCAGGCCGCCCCGGACCCGCAGGCCCGGTGTCCGCCGTGTGGCCGCCGGATGGCTCGGCGTTGGGCGACGCGGCGTCTGCCCCGCCGCGCCCGGGGCCCGCAGACCCGGCGTCCGTCGCGTGGCCGCCGGAGGGCCTGGCATCCGGCGACCCGGCGTCCGCCCCGCCGCGCCCGGCAGGGCGGGGGTCGGCGGAGCCGACGCCCACCGCACCCCCGCCCAACGACAGCCCCGCGTCCCTCGCCCCACCACCCCCCAACCCCCCGCACAAGGAGCCGTCGTGACGCTCACCGAAGTCACCCACCGCATTGACGTGCCGTCCGGCCCGGAGGCCGCCTACCGGATCGTCGCCGATGTCAGTCTGTGGCCGCTGTACTTCCCGCCCACCGTGCGGGCCGAGCGGCTCTCCTTCGACGGGCGGGAGGAGCAGCTGCGGATCTGGGCCCTCGCCGACGGGGAACTGCGTACCTGGCGGTCCCGGCGCCTGCTCGACCCCGTACGGCATCGCGTCGAGTTCCACCAGAGCCATCCACGGCCCCCGGTCGCCGAGATGGGCGGCGCCTGGAGCGTCGAGGAGCGGCCCGGCGGCTGCACCGTCGTCCTCGACCACCACTACCGGGCCGTGGACGACGACCCCGCCCACCTCGCCCGCATCGAGCGGGCCGTCGAGCACAACAGCACCGCCGAGCTGGAGAATCTGCGGCGCGCGGTCGTCCGGTCCGGCGAGGAGGCGGAACTGCTGCTGGAGTTCACCGACACCGAGACCGTCCACGGCCCGCTCTCCGAGGTGTACGACTTCCTCCACGACGCCGCGAAGTGGCCCGAGCGGCTCGACCATGTCGCCGCCCTCGAACTGCGCGAGGACAGCGAGGGGTTGCAGTACCTGCGGATGGACACCAAGGCGCCGGACGGCTCCGTGCACACCACCGTCTCCGGGCGGGTGTGCGAGCGGGACCGGCGGATCGTCTACAAGCAGACCACCCTGCCCCCGGTCCTCCAGGCCCACAACGGCGAGTGGCTCTTCGCGGAGACCGAGCCCGGCACCGTCCGGGTCACCGCCCGCCATCAGGTCCTGCTCAGCCCCGAGGGCATCGCCGCGCTGCCCGAGCCGCCCGCTTCACTCGACGCGGCCCGCGCCGCCGTCCGCGCGGCGCTCGGCGGCAACAGCCGGGCGACGATGGCCCGCGCCCGCGCCTTCGTGGAGGCCGCCCGGCCCGCGCCGCAGACCCCCTGACCCCCGACCACCACCGCCCACCACTCTCATGAACATGAAAGGGATCCCCTCATGGCCGCACTGACCCTGGACGAACTGAAGGACTTCCTGCTGCACGCGGCGGGCGAGGACGAGAGCGTCGACCTCACCGGCGACATCCTCGAGACCCGCCTGGTCGACCTCGGCTTCGACTCGCTCGCCGTCATCGACACCCTCAACCGCCTCGAACGCCACTACGGCGTCAAACTCCCCGAGGAGGCCACCACGGACGTGGAGACCCCGGCCGATCTGCTGTCCCTGGTCAACCACCAGGTCGCCGAGGCGGCCTGAGCCCTCCGGGCGACCCCGACCTGGGGAGGCGACCTCGGGACATGACGGAGGGGGCACGACGGCGCATCACTGTGCCGTCGTGCCCCCTCCGTCCGCGTCCGCGTCCGTGCCCGTGCGCTACGGGCGGGTCAGCACCAGCGCCGACGCGAAACCGCCGTGCCCGCGCGTCAGGACCAGCGCGCTGTCCACCCGCTCCGCGCGGGGCTCGGACCCGGTGATCAGGTTCACCCGGGGGTCGACCTCCTCGGGTCCGAGCCCTGGCACCGCCGGGATCAGACCGTCGCGCAGGGCCAGCAGCGCCGCCACCACATCCAGCGCCGACCCACCCGACAGCAACCGTCCCACCAGCGCCTTCGGCGCGCTCACCGGCACCCGCCGGGCACCGAACAGTTCCGCCAGCACCGCCGCCTCCGCCCGGTCCAGCGGCCCGCTGCCCACCGCGTCCGCGAAGACCACCCCGATGTCGTCCGGGGCCAGCCCCGCGTCCCTGAGCGCCGTACGGGCCGCCCGCAGCAGGCCCCGCCCGGAGCCCGCCGGGTCGGGGTCGAACGCCGAACCGTGCCCGGCGATCACCCCGTACCGGTGCGGAGCCCCCCGCTCCAGCGCCCCCGCGCGGGACTCCACGATCAGCACCGCCCCGCCCTCACCGGGCACATAGCCGGTCGACGCCGCGCAGAACGGCAGCCCCGCCCGCGCCGGATCATCGTCCCGGCACACCCCGTCCGCCACCGACAGCACCGACACCCCGTACGGGCACAGCATGCTGTCGAAGCCGCCGGCGGTCATCACCGGTGTGCCCGAGCGCACCCGGCGGCGCGCGTAGGACAGCGAGTCGACGCCGCCCGCCTGCTCGGAGACCACCACCCCGCCCGGCCCGCGCATCCCGTGCCGGATCGAGATCTGCCCGGTGTGCACGGCGTAGTACCAGGCGAACGACATATAGGGGCTGACCGACTCCCAGCCCGTGCCCCACTGGAGCTGGAGCTGTTGTTGACCGAACTCCAGCCCGCCGGTGACCCCGGTGACCGCCGTGCCCATCGCCTCGCCGGGCAACTGGGCCGGGATGATCGCCGCGTCCGCGAGGGCCTCGTCGGAGGAGAGCAGCGCCAGCCGGGTCAGCCGGTCGGTCTGCGGATGCATCCGCTTGGGCACGGCCACCTCCGCCTCGGACGCCGGTACCTCCGCCGACAGCCGCACCGGATAGCCCGAGGCGTCGAACCGGCTCGTCGGCCGGATCGCCGAGATGCCCTTCAGGGTGGCCGCCCAGTAGTTCTCGGTGCCGATGCCGTTCGGCGCGGCGACCCCGAGCCCGGTGATCACCGCGTCCTGCGCGCTGTCTCTCATGTCTGTCATCGGGACCGTCCCGCCGTCGTGAGCACCATCGCGCTCTGGAATCCGCCGAATCCGCTGCCGACCGTCAGCACCGCGTCCAGCCGCCGCTCGCGCGCGGTGTGCGGGACGTAGTCCAGATCGCACTCGGGATCCGGCTCGTGCAGATTCGCCGTCGGCACCACCACGTCGTGCTTCAGGGACAGCGCGCACGCGGCGATCTCGATCGACCCGATCGCGCCCAGCGAGTGCCCCACGATCGCCTTGATGCCGCTCATCGGCGTCCGGTGGGCGTGCTCGCCCAGGCTCCGCTTGACCGCGGCCGTCTCGTGCCGGTCGTTCTGCTTGGTGCCCGAGCCGTGCGCGTTGACATAGTCGATGTCGACGGGGTTCAGCCGCCCCTCGTCCAGCGCCGCGTCGATCGCCTCGGACATCTCCAGCCCGTCCGTCTTCAGCCCGGTCATGTGGTACGCGTTGCAGCGCGAGGCGTACCCGGCGACCTCCCCGTAGATCGTCGCCCCGCGCCGCCGGGCGTGCTCGTACTCCTCCAGGACCAGGACGCTCGCGCCCTCGCCCAGCACCAGCCCGTTGCGGGTGCGGTCGAAGGGGCGGCACGCGGTCTCCGGGTCGTCGTTGCGGGTCGAGGTGGCCTTGATGACGTCGAAGCAGGTGAGGGTGATCGGGGAGATCGGCGCGTCGGAGGCGCCCGTCACCATGACATCGGCGGTGCCCTCCCGGATCAGCTCGGCGGCGTACCCCACCGAGTCGATACCGGAGGTGCAGCCGGTGGAGATCACCGACGCCGGGCCCAGCGCCCCGCTGAGCAGCGCCACCTCGGCGGCCAGCGAGGTCGGGACGAAGTAGTCGTACAGATGCGGTCCGGCGTAGCGGGCGTCGACCAGCCAGGAGCGGCCCTCCGCGGACTGCACCGCGTACTCCTGCTCCATCGTGGTCGTGCCGCCGACCGCGCTGCCCATCGCGACCCCGGCCCGCTCGGCGAGTTCGCCGTCCAGGGTCAGGCCGCTGTCGAGCAGGGCTTCGCGGGCCGAGGCCAGCGCGAGCTGCACCATCCGGTCGGTGCGCCGGATCTGCTGCCGGGTCAGTCCGTGGGCCAGCGGATCGAAGTCGCACTCGGCGGCAACCCGGCACCGATGACCGCTCGCGTCGAACCGGCTGATCGTCCGGGTCGCGGGGGTGCCGCTGACCAGGCGCCGCCAGAACGCGTCGGTCCCGATGCCTCCCGGTGCCGTCACGCCGATGCCGGTGATCACGGCCCTTCGTGGCGTGTCTCGGACCATGGGACCTCCTTCGGGAATCGTTGGACGCAGGGTGCGTCCGCCCTCTCGACTCGCGCTTCAGGCCCGTCGGAGCCGGGGGCGCGGCGCCCGCCCCGGGGACCCCCTTCGAGCCGCCCGCCGAGCCGCCCGTCGAGTCGCCCTCGACGGGAGGTCGAGCCGTGCCGAGCACCGTGTGGCGCAGGCGTCGCGCAGCGCGCCCGGACGATCCCCCGACAGGCCCGAGCCCCGGGCCCGCGCGAAAGGAACTCCCGATGACCTCCCAGGCCATTCCCGACGTCCGGAAGTCGGTCGTCGTCCCGGTGCCGCCCGCCGACGCCTTCCGGGCGTTCACCGAGCGGCTCGCCGACTGGTGGCCGCCGTCGCACGTCCTGCTCACCACCGCCCGCACCGGCCTCGCCATGGAGCCGCGCACCGGGGGCCGTTACTACGAGTGGGACGCCGACGGCCAGGAGGTCGACTGGGGGCGGGTGCTCACCTGGGAGCCGCCGCACCGGCTGCTGCTGACCTGGCGGGTGGACGGTTCCTTCCGGCCGCTCCCCGACGACGAGGGGGCCAGCGAGATCGAGGTCCTCTTCACCCCCGAGCCCGGCGGCTCCACCCGCGTCGAACTGGCGCACATCCGGCTGGACCGCCTCGGCGCGGACGCGGAGCGCATCTTCAAGGCCCTGGACGGACCGAGCCCCGGCGAGACCCTCGCGCGGTTCGCCGAGGTCGCCCGATGACCGCGCCCGACACCCGCGCGGCCCCTGCCCCGGCTTCGGCGCCCGGCCCCCACGCGGCCCCGGCTTCGGCGCCGGGCCCCGGTCCGGCCCTCTCCCCGGCCCCGGGGCCCGGCACCGGGGCCGGGGAGCCCTCTCCCGCCGCGGCCCCCGCCCCGGCCGCCCCCGTCCCGGAACCGGCCCCGCACCCCCCGCCCGGCCAGGGCCACGGCACCCTCCTGGAGATCGCCGACGGCGTCCACGCCTACGAGCAGTTGCCCGGCGGCTGGTGCATGAACAACGCCGGGCTGATCGCGGACCGGGGCCGTGCCGTGCTGGTCGACACCGCGGCCACCCGCGCCCGTGCCCGGCGGCTGCGCGAGGCCGTGGAGCGGGTGGTGCCGGGCGGCCCGGACACCGTCGTCAACACCCACTTCCACGGCGACCATGTCTTCGGCAACGTCGAGTTCACCCCGGCCGCCACCGTCGTCGCCCACGACCAGACCCGCTCGGACATCGCGGAGGCGGGCCACGGTCTGTGCCGGCTGTGGCCCGCGGTGGACTGGGGTGACATCCCCCTCGTCCTCCCGGACATCACCTTCCCGGACGAGATGACCCTGCGCGCCGGGGGCCTGACGGTCCGTCTCCTCCACATCGGTCCCGCGCACACCCCCGGTGACGTGGTCGCCTGGATCCCCGAGCGCAGGGTCCTCTTCGCCGGGGACGTGGTCTGGTCCGGGGTCACCCCCTTCGTGCTGATGGGCTCGGTCGAGGGCTCCCTCCGCGCCCTGGAGGTACTGCGGGCCCTGGAACCGGAGGTGGTGGTGTCCGGGCACGGCCCCGTCGCCGGACCGGACGTCCTGGACGCCACCGCCGCCTATCTGGAGCGGCTGCGCGACCTCGCCCGGCAGGGACTGCGCACCGGCCGCACCCCCATGGCCACCGCCCGCGAGACCGACCTCGGGCCGTTCGCCGCACT
The DNA here is from genome assembly GCF_040609715.1 of Streptomyces sp. NPDC004610. Classification (NCBI taxonomy): domain Bacteria; kingdom Bacillati; phylum Actinomycetota; class Actinomycetes; order Kitasatosporales; family Streptomycetaceae; genus Streptomyces; species Streptomyces sp. NPDC004610. The sequence goes on from NZ_JBEXLA010000045.1 coordinate 40,231, forward strand.
CCAGGACCCGGAGCGGCTGGTCGCCAATCTGCACCGGGCCTACGCCGAGGCGGAGGGGCTCGCGCCCGGCGCCCGGATCGATGTCGCCACCGCCTTCCGCGAGATGGTCGCCTTCCACGGCGGCCTGCCCCCCTGCGCCGCCTGACCTCCCCTCCGTACGCCACGACACCCCCCCGGAGCACCCATGCCCTCCATGCCCTCCATGCCCTCCAAGTCCTCGTCCGCACCCACCCCCCGCAGGACCGCGTTCATCACCGGCGCCAGCAGCGGCATCGGCCTCGCGGTCGCCCGTGGCCTCGCCGCCCAGGGCATCGCCGTCTACGGCTGCGCCCGTGACGCCAAGAACATCGCCGCCGTCGTGGACGAACTGCGGGCCGAGGGCCATGAGGCGGACGGCACCTCCTGCGATGTCACCTCCGCCGCCGAGGTCGGCGCCGCCGTGTCCGCCGCCGTCGACCGGTTCGGCTCGATCGACATCCTGGTGAACAGCGCGGGCCGCAACGGCGGCGGCCAGACCGCCGACCTCGACGACGACCTGTGGGAAGAGGTCCTCGCCACCAACCTCACCGGGGTCTTCCGGGTCACCCGCGAGGTGCTGCGCCACGGCGGGATGCGCGAGGCGGGCTGGGGTCGCATCATCAACATCGCCTCCACCGGCGGCAAACAGGGCGTGATGTACGCGGCCCCCTACACCGCGTCCAAGCACGGCGTCGTCGGCTTCAGCAAGTCCGTCGGCTTCGAACTCGCCAAGACCGGCATCACCGTCAACGCCGTCTGCCCCGGCTATGTCGAGACCCCGATGGCCGTCCGGGTCCGCGAGGGCTACGCCCGGCACTGGGGCATCACCGAGCAGGACGTCCACGACCGCTTCACCGCCAAGATCCCCCTGGGGCGCTACTCGACGCCGGAGGAGGTGGCGGGTCTGGTCGGCTATCTGGTGACCGACACCGCCGCCTCGATCACCGGCCAGGCGTTGAATGTCTGCGGGGGGCTCGGCAACTACTGATCGCATGGCCCGGACGACCGCTGCCCGAGCAGAGGCGGCCGGAGGAGCGGGAGGCAGTGTCGCGGGCTCCTCGTCATGGGGCGGTGCGGTCGCGGTCGAGTGCGGGCTCCTCGGGTTCGGGTTTGATCGTGGTGATCTCCGCCTTGAGGTGGCCGAGGTAGTTGTCCCGGTAGTCGAGCACGATCATTCCCTCGGGATTGGCCGGGGAGACGGCGTTGTCGAAGGCCACGAGTGCCGCGATGGGCCACCAGCGGACGGTGCCGTTGCGCTGCGTCATACGGATTTTGAGTTCGACGAACGCGGTGTTGATGACGGAGTGGTCGTAGCGCAGGGCACCCTCTCCCGGCAGGACCGCGGTGTTGGCGAAGGGCATGGCGTTGGCGGCGCCCTCGGCGCTCATCGTGAGCGTCTGGGTGCCCATTTCCAGTTCGAGGGCGTAGCCGGGGAAGACGGTCTGGTGGGTCTGCCGGTAGGCGTCCACCTCACGCGGTCGCATCGAGGCAGCCACATAGAGGCCCAGGATCCTGCCGTTGGACAGCAGCGGCAGCTGCTCCCGCGGTACGTGGGTGAGGTCCGCCGGGGTGGAGTCGTCCACCGGGCCGGAGGGGCGGGCGGGATCGGCGAGGAAGAGGCCGTACTGCCCGATCAGCATGCTCTCGTGCGGGCGGGTGTGCCGGGCCTGCACGGTGCGGACCACCGCCCTGGGCGGCGCCTGCTCGTGCCGGATGAGCCGCTGGACCTCGCGCAGAACGTCCTCCAGGACGGCCGACCAGACCTGATCCCACTGCTGGGGCGAGAGATTCATCCGGAACGGATTCTGCCCGAGCCTGGCGAGGAGTCGTTTCTTCCCCTCGCGGGCGAAGTCGGCCTCGGTCGCGGTGACGTTCGGGTGCGGACGGCCGTTCTCATCGGCGAACTCCGGGCGCACCCGGTGCAGGGGATCGGCCGGGTCGCGCCAGGGGAAGGCGTTGTCCATGTCCGGGTCGGGGTGCAGCCGGTACTCGACGTAGGAGGTGATGCGCAGTTCCTCGTCCTCGTCCATCGGCGCGTCGGCGTCCTCGGGCGCCATGGTGTGCACGGCCCAGCTCTGGTCGAGGTGCTGGACGTCGTACACCGGGATGCGCCGGGGCGGCGCTGCCGTCTGCGGCAGCGGGAAGGCCGGCTGCCAGTGCTCACTGCCGTCCGGGCCGCCGATCTCACGGACCACGTCGACCGTCTCGTACGCCGGCTCGGCGGGCGCCCCCGGCACAGGGGGTTCGCCGTCATGGGGCCCGACGACCGTGTACGGGGTCAGTTGGACGCCGTTCCAGTTCCACACCCGCAGTCTCCGGCCGAAGATCCTCGCCGCCGCGTGCGGTGCGACATCCCCGGTCACGTTGTTGTACTGGCCCGCGTTCCCGATGTCATGGGCGATCTGCAACCGCTGGTCGTCGCCGAACCACTGCTGGGCCTCGTTCACCGCGTCCATGAAGCCCGGATCGTCGCGCGACCTCCCCGACCGCAGGGCCGCGTCCTCGGCCCACATGGTCCGGGCGGTGAAGTCCAGCGCCCCGCTCCAGTAGCGCCGTTGCCCCGGCGGTCGCGTCAGGTCGTCGAACAGGCCGAACGACAGGCTGGTGCGGAACTGCTGTGCCTGCCACGGGACCCCGTTGCCGTCCTGCTGAGGGATCACCCGGGCCAGCACATGCATGAAGCAGTCCCCGTCCCGGACGATGTCCTCCACCCGCAGTCCCTGCTCGGCGGCCCGGCGCCGCAGGCCGCCCGACCGAACGGCAGCAGCGTGCCGCGATTCGCTGTGCAGCCATATCCTGCCGCGCGACTCCGAGAAGGCCAGCCCCACGTCCTCGAACGCGCGGCGCAAAACCGGGTCGGACAGTCTGCCCGTCGCCTTCAGGTTTCTCAGGAACGTTCCGAAGTTCTCACCTTCGAACACGGTGGACTCGGCTGGTGTGAAGCCTCTCATTTCGGGGTTCTCGGCATAGAATCTCCGGGTTATCTCAGCCCATTCCGAGTTGGGCTTCTGGTTTTCGGACTTCAGGAGGATGAAGTTGTGCAGGTCGGCCAGCTCGAAACCTGATTCCAGCAGTGCCGCGCGAAGATCCGGATCGTCCTTCCGGGCGGTCGACTTGATGCCGTTCAAGAAGCTTCCGATATTGTGCCCGTCGAATGTGGCGTTCTTGTCGGGTACTACGCCTCGCCTCTGGGGGTAGGTGCTGGCGTACTTCCGGAGGATTGCGGCCCAATTCGTTCCGCGCCGGTCGAGGAGTTTGATCTTCTTGTTCTCCGTGGTGAAATGGAAACCCGCCTCCGTCAGGGCGTCCCGCAGTGTCGGGTCGTCGCTTCTGCCGATCTTGAGTCGTTCGAAGTGCCCTCCGATATTGTGCCCTTCGAACACCTCCGCTTTTTTGGGCATTACGCCCACCTTTTTGGGGTTCTGCTCATAGTATCTCCGGATCAATTCGGCCAATTTGGCGCCGGAGAGGTTGCCCTGCCTGGATTTGGCAGGGGGGTAAGGACTGGAGCGCTCGCTCTCCTTCTCCTCCTTTCCGCCTTTCTCGTTCCTCTTGTTCGGGGCACCGCCGCGAACACCGGGGGCGGGGCGTGGCGGGACTCCGGTGATGTCGCTGACGATGCGGGTTTCGGTGGCGTGGCGGTCGGACGGGTCCGGTGTGCCGGGGAGGCTGTCGGCGGGGTCGGCGGTGGGGAAGGTGTCCTGGAGGGCCTCGGCGATCCGCTGGATCTGCCGCCAGTACGTCTGCCGGTGCTCCTGTGGGTTTGTTGTCGTGGTGGTGGCGGGGCCGAGGTCGATGGGTGCGGGGTGGATGAGCATGGCCCGCCGCACCCAGGACGGCGGTATGTCCGAGAGGCCGTGGTCGGCCAGCGCCTCTTCGAACGCCGTCGCGGAGGCAGGGTCGTCGGCGTCGACCGCCGGGGAGAGTCCGTCGGCGGGCCGCTTCCCGGCGGCGGTGGGACCGGGGCCGTACGAGGTGCCGGGGAGACCGGTGCCCTCGGCGGTATCGGCGGTATCGGCGGTGTCGGCGGGGGCGACCGTTCGGTCCGGGTCGTCCGGCGTGCCGGACAGGATGTCGAACACGCGCTGCGCCGAGGAGAGAGACCCGGGGGTGGTGCCGGGGGCGCCCTGCGCGTCGGTGCGGGCCGGGGTGCCGTCCGTCGGTGCGAGACGGGCGGGGCCGGGCCGGTCGCCGCCGAGGCCGTCCGGCTCCGGACGCCGCGGCGGCGGCGCCGACCGGTTGACGACGGGGTGCGTCCGCCCGGGTCCGGTCCCCTCCTTCCAGACGTTCCGCGGCGTCGGCCCGATGCCGGACAGCAGGGCGGACACGGCGAGGCTGCCGGCGAGGCCGTGCAGGACGGCACGCAGCACCGCCCCGGAGAGCAGACCGGCCTCCGCGCCGGTGATCGCGGTGAACTCGCCATGGCTCACCCCGCCGTGGAGCCCCTGGAGCTGACGGAGCGGGGGCAGCGGCGACGGAGCGCCGTCCGGGCCGGTGAACGCGCCGTCGCCCTGCTGCCCGAACACCGCCCGCAGACCCCTGTCCATGGCGTCGTCCGTGTTCACCATGCGGGTGATGGTGTGGGGGGACGGGTAGGGGGCGTACTTCTTTCCGCTGCGGGTCTCACGGGACGGGCCCGCCTCGGTGGCCTGCCGCTGCGCGTGCCCGGCCGCCTCGACGGCCACGACGGCACTGTCCGCGGCGGCGAGTGCCGCCGAGTGGCGGGCGCGGATCGCCTCGGGCGCGCCGGAGTCCGGTCCCGTCATGGTGTGCAGGTCCCGCAGCTTCCGGTGCACCACCCCGAGTTGCCAGGCGGTGTTGTCGGGCAGACTGAGGCCCGAGGCGTGCTGGACCGCAGCGGCGGCCAGCTCCGCGGCGATGTCGCCGGGCAGGACCGGACCCGGACGGCCGTCGGGCCCGGCTTCCGTCAGGCCCTCGACGGATGCCAGGAGCGCGCCGATCCGCTCCACCAGGGAGTGCTGGAGGTACTGCCGCCACACGGCGGGGAGCCGGGAGGCCCGGTAGGCGGCGAAGCGGGCGCTCTGGTCGTAGGCGTGCTGGGCGGTCCTGGCGATCTCGTCGAAGGACGCCTCCAGGGCGTCGGCGGTCATGAACCTGCTCATGGTGCCGGTGCCCTGACGCAGATCGGGGCGGGGCGAGTACTGCCGCAACTCGAACAGCGCCAGGGGGCGGTTCGCGCCGAGGCTGGTGTCCATGCCCATCTCGGCCATCGTCGTCATGGACGTGAGGTGGACCGGGCCGCCCGGCGTCGCCGGTCCCATCAGCACCGTGTCCAGGCTCCGCCGGGGACTCTCGAAAACGTCGGGCCGGGTGTCCATGATCCGTGCCAGGACCCGGTTCGTCACGTTCGGCGCGGTCGCGCGCAGCAGTTCGGTCAGACTGGTGCCGAACAACTGCGTGATGTGGTCGCGGTTCCTCAGCAGGAAGTGCCTGGCCGGTGTGCTCAACGCTCTGTGCAGATCGGGGAAGGCCACCCGGGACGCGACCGGGATCATGTTCCTCACGATCCGCTCCGGCTGGACGTGCGTCTGGTAGGCGAGCGCCGCCGCATGCAGGTAACCCATCTGCAGATAGCCGTGCAGTTCGGTCAGGGCGGGGAGGTAGGCGAGGAACGGGCGGTGCCGCGCCTCCAGCGTCCACTGGGCGCCCTGCTCCTGCTGTCCGAGCGATTCCCCGGCATAGCGCTCCGTGACCGTGTCCGCGAAGCTGCGGGCCGTGTCGACCAGCGGAATCAGCTGATTGACCCGGAGCCGCCCGCGCGCGAGGTCGAGCAGGGGAGTGAGTCCCGCGACGGGTACCCCGACGGTGAACTGGGTGTAGGCGGGGTGATCCGGACCCGCCGTCGAGGGATGGACCCTGACGGACTCCATCCCGGGCGCCACTTCCCAGGAGGGGTCCTCGCTCAGCAGGTCCACCAGCGTCCTGGGCCGCGGGCCGGTGGACCGCCCCAGCATCGCGCGCACGCTTCTGTGCAGGGCGAACCCCACGTCCCGCCCGGCCCCCCGGTCCTCCCGCAGCGCCCGGAGCGGCGCTCCCACCAGTTCCGGGATGAACAGGCCCCGAGGCTGGGCGCCGGGCCCCGCCTGGGACCGCCATCCGTGCAGGGTGGTACCGGACTGGAAGAACTGGTGGGCGTCCACGACGAGTTGTGCCCCGCTGGGACGGCCCGCGATCAGGTGCCGGGCCAGCACCATCCCGGCTTGGAGTTGCTTCCCGTCCCAGCTCAGCGGGAACAGCAACTCGACCTCGTAGCCGATCCGGTGGAACACGGACGACGTGGGCGCGTCGGTCAGGGCGTCCGCATCCGGGACACGGTGGCGGGGCGCGGGGCCGAGCGGGTGGTCGGCCTCGGTCCCGTCGCGGCGGACCGGCCGGGTGGGATCGGTGACCGTCCCGTCCGGAGCGATGATCACCGCCCGGGTGTGCAGGGCGGGGGTGTCTCCCCGGCCGGGACCGATGCCCGGTCCGGTGGTCCCCGGGGAGGTGACGGCGAGGGCCTCCGTGATCCGCCGGCCGACGGTGTGCGGGGCGGTGACCGGGCGGTCCTCGGTGATCCGCGCGCCCGGCTCCGCCTGCATCTCGATCCAGCGGATCCCCTCGTCCGTCTGATGGGCGGCGTAGGCATGGCCGTCGTCATGGGGGCGCCGGGTCAGGATCAGCGCGGTGGCGCCCGGACCGACGAGGGCGAGGGCCTGCTCCAGCGCCTGCCACGAGAAGACGGTCGCCCAGCCCGGCCCCCGCGCCAGGCGCTGCTCGGTCGCCCGTCCCGCACCGTGCACCGGACGAGGCCCGGCGGAACCGGTGCCGGTGCCGGTGTCGAGGACGGAGTCGTCCACCGTGGTCGGGGAGCGCACATCGCTGTGCGCGGCGGCCGGTACCCGTCGCGCGTCCAGCGGCCGGGGCGGATGCAGGACGGCGGTGAGGGACTCCAGCAGGATCACACACGCGCCCCAGGAGTGGAGATCGTCGCCGGGCAGCCGCCCGGACCGGCGGGCGGTGTCCACGGCGGTGTCCACGACCGTGCGCAGCGCCGCCACCGTACGGACGGCCGGGCGGCCCGACGGACGCGGCGACCCGCGGCCGGGGTCCGTGACCGGATCCGGCGGCACACGATCCGCCGACGCGTCGTCACCGTCGGCCGGGCGGCCGGTGGGACGCGGCGACCCGCGGCCGGGGTCCGTGACCGGATCCGGCGGCACACGATCCGCCGACGCGTCGTCACCGTCGGCCGGGCGGCCGGGGGGCCGCGGCGACCCGTGGCCGGAGCCCGTGACCGGATCCGGCGGCATACGACCCGCCGACGCGTCGTCACCGGGCCGCGCCTCCCCGCCCGTCCGGCCGGACTCGTGAGGCGGGTGGGCGACCCTGCCCGTGCCGGGGGCGGGCAGGCTCCTCGTCGCCGCCGTACCGACGGGCCGGGACGGCGGGTTCAACGGCACGCCTCGCGCCAGCACCTGCGCGAGGCGTGCCCTGGCGTCGGCCCGGAGGTCGGCCATCATCCGGTCCAGCCCCGCGTCCATGACCGCGTTGAGGTCCGCGTTCAGGACGTAGGGCTGGTGGAGGCTGCGCTGTCGGGTGTGCCGGGTGCGGGCCGGACCGGCTGTCCCGGGGCGCTGATCGGCGTCCCAGCCCTGCCCCGCGAGGCCCCGCAGAGCGACCTGGATGTCCTCCTGGGCCCGCTGGTAGCGGTCCCGGAGCGCGGGGTACGGGACCCCTCCGGCCGTCCGGGTGCCGTAGAGCCGCTGCCCGAGCGTCTGGTGGAGCTTGCTGAGAAGGGCGGTGACCTCCTCCTCGCGGTTTCCTCGCTCGGCGTGGTCGAGCACGGCCTCGGCCAGCGCGGCACTGCCCGGGACCGTCAGCGCGCGCCACCGGGCCCCCTTGTCGTCGGTCTCCACCGTGTCCTCCAGCGCGCCGAAGACCTGGCCGACCTGGCGCACCAAAGGGTCGGCGAGGCGTCTGTTCAGCAGGTCGCCCAGGCCGGTGGTGTCCGCGGGGGCGAGCGTGCGGGCCTCATGGTGGGACCGGGCGGCCACCGCCCTGACCTCGTCGAACGAGGCTTCCAGCGCGTCGGGCGTCATGCTCGTGCGCCGGGGGCCCTGACGCAGTTCGGGGCGCGGCGTGTAGCGGCGCAGTTCCATCAGGACCAGCGGCGGATCGGTCCCGCCCTCGTTGTCGTCCAGCCCGTCGTAGTCCTGCATACCGGTCATCTGCCACTGGGTGAGCGGGGCACCCAGCGACGAGGTGCCGCTCAGCACGGTCGAGAGCCGGTCCCCGAGCGTGTGCGACTCGCCCTCGGCCTCGTCCGTGTACGTCTCCGAGAGGAGGTCGGTGAGCTGGTCCCCGTCCACCTCGGGCTCCACCTCGCGGTAGAGGGCCGTCATGCGCTCCAGGAACAGCCGGGTGGCGTCGTCCGTCCGCCGGTCCAGGAAGCCGACGACCCCCGGTGCGAGCGCCTCCCTCACCTGGTGGAACGGCGTACGCAACGCGCCCGGCAGCAGGTTCTTGGGGAGCGTGTCCGGCCGCTCGAACCGGTGGAAGGGATACGCGGCGACATGGTTGAAGCCCACCCAGGCGTAGCCGTGCAGTTCGGCCAGGCCCGGCAGCCGGGACAGGAAGGGGTACTCGGACGGTTCCGGCCGCCGCCCCAGCAACTCCTCGGCGTACAGCGCGGTGAGGCGGTCGGCGTAGTCCCGCGCCGCGTCCACGAGCGGCGTCAGCCACTCCTGCTCCAGGCGGGCCCGTGCCAGATCGAGCATGGCGGTGAACCCGCTGGTGGGGACACCCACCGTGAGCTGACTGTAGGCGGCGTGGCCGGGCCCCGCAGGGGAGGGAGTCACCCAGACCTCGGTCATCCGGGGCTCCACCGTCCACCCCGGAACCGTATCCAGCAGGGTCGCGAGGTTGAGGGTGCTGCCCGTTGTGTCCGTGCGTTCCAGGGCCAGCCGAAGGTCCCTGTGCACCGCGAACGCCTCCGCCGCCGGCGACCAGTCCTCACCGGCCAGGACCGCCGAGGGCGCTGACGCCAGCTCCGGGATGAACCTCCACTCCGCCCTGGCCCCCGGCCCTGCGGCTCTGGCGTAGGCGTGAACGGTCCCGTCGGCGGCGATGAAGAACGTCCGCTTGTCGACGACCAGCTCCGCCCCCGACACATGACGGGCCAGTACGTCCTTCTCCTCCAGAGGAGGCTGCACCCCCGGCGGCAGTTCCAGCGGATACAGCAGCTCCACCTCGAAGCCCAGCCCGTGGAACTCATTGCTGCCGGGCGGGTCGACGAGAGCGTCGACCGTGGCCGTGCGCCGCACCGTGGCCATGGCTTCGGCCGGGTCGGTCCGCAGCGGATGCGCGGCGGCCTTCCCCTCCGCGCCGACGAGGGGCTGTGCGGGGTCGGTGATCCGCCCGTCCGAGGCGATCAGGACGGCACGGGTCCGGAACGGCCAGTGCGCGGGCAGCGCATCGCGCACTCGCTTGTCGGAACGTTCCGCCTGCGGCTCGACCCAGCGGACGCCCTCATCGCTCTGGTACAGCGCGTAGGCATGCCCCGCGCCGGACCGGTGCTGGGTGAGGATCAGCGCGGTCGAGCCCGGACCGAGGTGGGCGAGCCCCTCGGTCAGGTCCTGCCAGGAGGTGACGGGGCCCCATCCGGGACCGGGCGCCAGGCGCTCCTCGGCGTCTCGGGTACGGATGACACTGTCGTCGACGGACGCCGCGGCCCGTACCGCGCGGGGGAACGGGGTGTCGGAGGCAGCCGGGTAGAGCCGGCTGACGAGGTGCTCCAGCAGGAGGAAGCAGTCGAGGCGGTTGGGAGGGGGCGGGGTGCTCCGGGTGGTGTCCGGGCCGTGTGCGTGGTCGTCCGTGCGATCTGTGGCGTTCGTGCGGTTCGTGGCGCCTGTGTGGTTTGTGCGGTCCGTGCGGTTCGTGCCGTCCGCCGCGTCGGACTCGGCACGGACGGCGGTGATCGCGGCGTCCACGGCGGTACGCAGCCGCTGCTCGCTGTGGACGCCGAAGGTTGGGGGAGGGGGCGTGGGTTGGGGGTCGGGGTCGATGTCGGTGAGTTCGGTGACATCGGTGAAGTCGGTGAAGTCGGTGCTCACGGTGAGAGCCGAGTCGTCGCTGTCCCGGGAGACGACGCTGACGTTGTCGGAATCCAGGTCCGATACATCCGTCTCGTCTGCGCGGGTGTCCGGCACGGAGGTGAGTGCGGTGAAGAGGTCACCGCGTGTGTGGGTGCTGGCGGTCGTGGGCCGGTCGCTGAGGGGCTGACCGACCGTTGGCCGGGGCTCGGCGGGCCTGGGCTCCGGGGTTCTGGGGTCGGCGGACCTGGTGTCTCCGGTCCTGGGTACGTCGGCCGAGTTCCGCACCGCGCCGAGAGGCTCCCCCGGTGTGGTGCCCGGCCCGACGAGCGGCGGGAGCGGCGGGAGCGCGGGCCCCTGTCGCTGCTGCGGGGCGGACGGCTGCTCCCGACCGTTGCCCGCCCCTGTCTCCGCCACCCTCTCCGGCACCGTCTCCGCCACCCTTTCCGGCACTGGCACTTCGCCGGGCCGGTCGGGGGTCGGCGTCGGGCTGTCGAGGCGCGGGCCGCCGTTCAGCGGCTCGCCCAGTCCCCCCGCACTCTCCGGTGAGGCATCGCTCAGGGAACCGTGGGCGGTGGTGCTCACAACCGGCGTGGGGCCGAAACCAGGCATGCCCGGTACGTCGAAGGCGCCGACGCCGCTCAGCGGGCCGGACACCGGACCCACTCCCTCGAACCGCGTACCGCCCCCGATGCCGGTCGCGGGCGGGCCGGTGTCGATGTCGCCGGTGACGGCTCGGGTCGGGGCCGAGGCTCCGCCGGTGGTGCCGTGGTCGGTGGTGCCGTTGTCGGTACTGGTCGTGGAGAGCGGCCCCGGCCCACCCACGTTCAGGACCGCGTTCTTCAGACTCAAGTTCAGGTCCGGCAGCTTGAACTTGGCCGCGAGCCAGTCCGCGCCCATGGTGAAGGCGTCCGCGAAGCGTTCGCTGGAGATCGCGGTCAGGAAGGCGCCACCGCTGATGCTCACCTTCTGCTGGGTGATCACGTTGTAGACCACCTCCGAACCGACGCCGGTCACACCGTCGCCGAGGCCATGGACGGAGAACTCCAGGAGCTTGCCGCCCCATCCCCGTGGCCCGAACCAGTGCCCCACCCGCTGGGACATGACCCGCACCACGTCGTCGCCGAGCCCGGACACCGGTAACCGCCCGTCGAGCAGTACCGACCGCAGCGCGTCACCGAGACCGTCGCGGTCGAGGTTCCCCAGAAACGCGTCCGCCCAGTCCCTGCCCAGCCTCCGCGCGGGACCGTCGCCGCCCATGCCGTCACCGAACCGGCGGGCGAAGACCTCCCCCATGCCGTCGACGAACGACCGGCCCACGGTGACCGGGTCACCGGCCCGCGACAACCGCCCCACCACACCGGACACCTGATCGGCGAAGGCTCTCGCGAACACCGTGTCCGTGTTCCCGGTGAAACCGTCGGCGTCCTGACCCGGCCGGGGCCTCGGCACGGGCTTCGGCACCGCCCCGCGCTCAGGCGGGTCGGCGGCATCCTTGACCGGTGGCCCACCCGGCCGCCCGGCCAGCGCCGTATCGAGCTCGTCGAACAGACCGTCCCCGGCACCGCGGGCCGTCCCCTTCAGCAGGTTCTGCGCCAGCCAGGACGCGGCGAACTGGACGGGCACCGCGACGAACCCGGCCACCGCCCCGGACCCCGCCGCCTGCGTCAGATACGACTTCCCATGGCGGGTGTGCTTGCCCTGCCGCGCCAGCCTCCACTGCGCCAGCCGGTCCATCGCCACCGCCAGCCCGACCTGGAGCACCTGCTGCTCCACGATGGCCGCCAGCACCCTGAACTTGAGGCTGGCGAGGAGCCTGCCGTAGTGATTGCGCAGGAACGCCTGCCGCATCAGCGCCTGGGTCGGATTGAAGAGCGCCATCACGAACGTCGCCGCGAACTCCACCAGGAACATGCCCAGCTGGAACGCGATCATGAGATTCAGATACTCGACCTGATAGGCCGACTCCTCCATGGCGTCGCCCAACTGCCGCGCCGCGTCCCGCAGACCCGTCAGCACGGCCCGGCCCTCCGGCTGCGCCAGGGTCAGCATCGCCTCGTAGTACGCCTCGCTGAACCGACCGTCCGACTCACCCGCCACCGACTGGGCCAGCCGCACCACCAGCTCCTGCACCTCGGTGAGCTGTGCCTCCAGCTCACGCTGCGGTGCCACCAGCTGGAGGCGCATCAACTTCGGGTCGGCATCGGGCATCTGCTGCCCGGTCAACACGAGGAACAGACCGTTCAGCTCATCAGAAACCATGCAGTTGCCCGAGTCCCTCGTGCGTGCCGTGCCAGAACGCTCGCAAGACTACGAGCTGTCATCACTGTTCATGTCTGCGTGTCCGGGTCCGCGTCTGGTGGGGCAGGGAGCCTGCATCAACGGGAGCCTCGCCGTATAACCTGGAGGAATGCTCAGAGAGGTCACCGCCACCCGGTACGTCGAGCCCCTGCGCTCCGGCGGCTCCGTCCCGGGTGTGGTGGAGGCCGACGACTCCGGTACCTATGTCCTGAAATTCACCGGCTCCGCGCAGGGCCGCAAGGCGCTGGTCGCCGAGGTGATCGTCGGGGAGCTGGCGCGGGCGCTCGGGCTGCGCTTCCCGGAGCTGGTGCTGGCGCACTTCGACCCGGAGATCGCCGCCGATGAACCGCACGCGGAGGTGCGGGCGCTGCACCGGGCCAGTGCGGGGCTCAATCTCGGCATGGACTATCTGCCGGGCGCCCGGGACTTCACCCCCGAGGTCGCGGGGACGTTCCGGGTCGACCCGGCGGAGGCGGGCCGGATCGTCTGGCTGGACGCGCTCACCGTGAATGTGGACCGTACGATCCACAGCTCCAACCTGATGATCTGGCCGACCCTGGGCACCGTCCCGCCCCGGCTGTGGCTGATCGACCACGGGGCGGCCCTGGTCTTCCACCACCGCTGGGACACCACCGACCCGGCCAGGCGCTACGACTTCCGCCATCACGCCCTCGGGTCCTACGGCCCGGATGTCACCGCCGCCGATGCCGAGCTGGCGCCCAAGGTGACCGGGGAGCTGCTCACCCGGATCGCCGCCGAGGTGCCGGACGCCTGGCTGGCGGACGAGCCGGGGTTCGCGACCCCGGACGCGGCCCGCGCCGCGTATGTCGCGTTTCTGCTGGCCCGGGTGCGGGCGTCCGCCGCCTGGCTGCCCACCGGCTTCCCGACGTCCGAGGAGATCGCCGCCGAGGAGGAGCTGCGGGCCGCGAGGACCCGGCAGGGCCGCCCGGCCTGGCTTCAGCAGGTCCCCGACCTGCACGGCAGACCACAGGTCGAACAGGATGGGTCGGTGCATTCAGGATGAGCCGTGTTCAGATCGAGTACTGCACCCAGTGCCGCTGGCTGCCGCGCGCGGCCTGGCTGGCGCAGGAGCTGCTCACCACCTTCGAGTCCGAGCTGACCGAACTGGCCCTCAAACCGGGCACCGGCGGGGTGTTCGTGGTCCGGGTGGACGGCGAGGTGGTCTGGGATCGCCGTGAGCAGGGCTTCCCGGAGCCCACGGCGGTCAAGCGGCTGGTCCGCGACCGGGTGGCCCCGGGACGCACCCTGGGCCACTCCGACCGGACCGCCACCGCCGACTGACTAACCCCTGAGCTGCTCGTACGCAGGCAGGGTGAGGAAGTCGGCGTAGTCGGCGTCCAGGGAGACCGCCAGCAGCAGATCGTGCGCCTGCTGCCAGTGCCCGGCGGCGAACGCCTCCTCGCCCAGCTCCGCGCGGATGTCCGCCAGATCCTCCGCGGCGACCTTGCGGGCCAGTTCGGCGGTGACCGGCTCACCGTTGTCGAGGACGACCCCCGCGTTGATCCACTGCCAGATCTGGGAGCGGGAGATCTCGGCGGTGGCCGCGTCCTCCATCAGATTGAAGATGGCGACCGCGCCCATGCCCCGCAGCCAAGCCTCGATGTACCGGATCCCCACCTGCACCGCGTTGACCAGGCCCGCGTAGGTCGGCTTGGCCGCCAGTGAGTCGACGGCGATCAGCTCGGCGGCCGTCACACGCACCTCCTCGCGCAGCCGGTCCTTCTGGTTCGGCCGGTCGCCGAGCACCTTGTCGAAGGACTCCATGGCGATCGGCACCAGGTCGGGGTGGGCGACCCAGGAGCCGTCGAAGCCGTCCCCGGCCTCCCGGTCCTTGTCGGCGCGGACCTTCTCGAAGGCCACCTTGTTGACCTCGGGGTCCCGGCGGGACGGGATGAACGCCGCCATGCCGCCGATCGCGTGCGCCCCCCGCTTGTGGCAGGTGCGGACCAGAAGCTCGGTGTACGCCCGCATGAACGGGGCGGTCATCGTCACCGCGTTGCGGTCCGGGAGGACGAACTTCTCACCGCCGTCGCGGAAGTTCTTGACGATGGAGAAGAGGTAGTCCCAGCGGCCGGCGTTCAGCCCGGAGGCGTGCTCGCGCAGCTCGTAGAGGATCTCCTCCATCTCATAGGCGGCGGTGATCGTCTCGATCAGGACGGTGGCGCGGACCGTGCCCTGCGGGATGCCCACGTAGTCCTGCGCGAAGACGAACACCTCGTTCCAGAGCCGGGCCTCCAGATGCGACTCGGTCTTCGGGAGGTAGAAGTACGGGCCCTTGCCGAGGTCGATGAGGCGCTGCGCGTTGTGGAAGAAGTACAGCCCGAAGTCCACCAGCGCGCCGGGCACGGGTGTGCCGTCGGCGTCGACGAGATGCCGCTCACCCAGATGCCAGCCGCGCGGGCGCATCACGACGGTGGCGAGTTCCTCGTCCGCCTTGAGCGCGTACGCCTTGCCGGAGACGGCGTCGGTGAAGTCGATGTTCCGGGTGTAGGCGTCGCGCATATTGACCTGGCCCAGGATGACGTTCTCCCAGGTGGGCGCGGAGGCGTCCTCGAAGTCGGCGAGCCAGATGCGGGCGCCGGAGTTGAGGGCGTTGATGGTCATCTTGCGGTCGGTGGGGCCGGTGATCTCCACCCGGCGGTCGTTGAGCGCGGCGGGGGAGGGGGCGACCCGCCAGGTGTCGTCCGCGCGGATCGCGGCGGTCTCCGGCAGGAAGTCCAGGGTCGAGGTGCGGGCGATCTCGGCACGGCGCTCCGCCCGGCGGGCGAGGAGTTCGTCCCGCCGGGGCGTGAACCGGCGGTGCAGCTCGGCCACGAAGGCGAGCGCCGCGTCGGTCAGGACCTCCTCCTGCCGGGGCAGGGGCTCGGCGTCGACGATGGCCAGCGGAGACGGCGCTGGTGCGGACATGAGCTGTCACTTCCTTCAGCGAGCTACTTCAGCGAGCTATTTCGGCGGGCCAGATCGGCGGGCTGCTTCGGCGAACCATGCGCATCGCCGCCACGCACACGCGTGGCACCGGGTGCCCATGCAGGCAAAAAGGGCGACACCCACCCGAGAGAGACGGACGACCCTTCTGAACAGTGGATAGTAGTTTCCTCATGGTGGAAGTTCAACGGTCTGTCGATATCGAGAATCACGGATTCGAGCCAAAGTGGCGCAGGGTGCCACCGCACTCACTCAAGGTGGCCGAGATCGTCCTCGGTGTCGATGTCGTACGCACGCGCCACGTCCCCGCACTCCACGAGCGCGATCTGCGCCCCGTGCGCCCTCAGATACGCCCGTGCCCCCTGATCCCCGCTCGCGCTCCGGGCGATCCCCTCCCAGTGCGCGGCCCCGAACAGCACCGGATGCCCGCGTACGCCGTCATAGGCGGCCGAGACGAGTGAGCGCCCGCCCGCGTACGCCCCGAGCACCCGGCGGACCGCCTCCGGGCCGATCCCGGGCTGGTCCACCAGCAGCACCAGCGCCGCGCGGGCCCCCGTCCCCGCCAGCGAGTCCAGCCCCGCACGCAGCGACGATCCCATGCCCCGCGCCCAGTCCGGGTTGTCCACGAGCACGCACCCGTCGAGCCGCGCCCGTGCCCGCACCTCCTCCCCGGCCGCCCCCAGCACCACATGCACCCGCTCACATCCGGCCGTCCGCAGCACTCCCACCGCGTGCTCCACCAGCGGCCGTCCCCGATGCGTCAGCAGCGCCTTGGGCCGCCCGCCGAGCCGCCGCCCCCCACCGGCCGCGAGCAGTACCCCGGCGACCGGGCCAGGGCCGTCTTCCCGTTCTGTCATGGCTCCTGCTTACCCCACCCGTGCGCCCGGGGGCGCACACGGCGGAGTCAACCGCGCGTTCCCCGGAGCGCCGGGGGCGCGCACGGCGGACTGAATTTCGGCCCGCGTGGTGGCGCGCGCCGCTCCGGGTGGCGTTTACTGACCCGCGTCCGCCGGTGCCGACCACCCCCGGCGGGCGACAGGGCGGGAACACGAAGGGACAGCGCACGAGCGCGTGCGCAGGGGGAGAACTGTGTTCAACAGCTTGGGGCAGAAGCCTCTGACGGGCAGTGGTGACGATCCGAGGGTGAGGGAGCTGCGCACCGCCGTGTCCCGGCTGCGCCGCGAACTCGCCGCGCATCCGGCGGACTTCCCGGACCGCACCATCGCCGAGGACGAACTCGCGGCCCTGGCCGCCATGGTCACCCACGGCCCACCCGAACCCCCGTGCCTGCGCCGCTCCCTCCTCCTCATCGCAGCGGCCATCGGCTCGGTCAGCGCCCTGTCAAGGGGCCTGGGGGAGGTGAGGCGGGCGGTGGAGTCACTCGCCGAATCGCCGAGGACCTAGCGGCCGGGGGAGGGCTATTGGTCTTTGAGGTCTTTTGGATCTTTTAGGGGCGCTGGGGGCATCCCCGCTGGGGGAGAACTGCGCGAGAAGCGACCACAACCCGCACCCGCCCCCCTACCTCCCCCCCCGGCAGGGGCTACGCGCCAGAACTCGCGAGCGCCTCCGACAACTCCAGGGCGATCCCCTGAAGCACCGGCACGATCCGCTCCGTCGCCTCCTCCGTCACCCGCCCCGCGGGCCCGGAGATGGAGATCGCCGCCGCCGTGGGCGAATCCGGCACCGGCACGGCCAGGCACCGCACCCCGATCTCCTGCTCGTTGTCGTCCACCGCGTATCCGGCGCGCCGTACATCCTCCAGCGCCGCGAGGAAGCCGTCCGCCGTGGTGATCGTCTTCTCCGTCGCGGCCGGCATCCCGGTCCGGGCCAGCAGAGCCCGCACCTCCTCCGGCGGGAACCCGGCGAGAAGCGCCTTGCCGACCCCGGTGGAGTGCGGCAGCACCCGCCGCCCCACCTCGGTGAACATCCGCATGGAGTGCTTGGACGGCACCTGCGCCACATACACGATCTCGTCGCCGTCGAGCAGGGCCATGTTCGCGGTCTCGCCGGTCTCCTCGACCAGCCGGGCGAGGTAGGGGCGGGCCCAGGTGCCCAGCAGCCGGGACGCCGACTCACCCAGCCGGATCAGCCGGGGCCCGAGCGCGTACCGCCGGTTGGGCTGCTGGCGTACGTACCCGCAGGCGACCAGGGTGCGCATCAGACGGTGGATGGTGGGCAGCGGCAGTCCGCTGCTCGCGGAGAGTTCGCTGAGGCCGACCTCGCCGCCCGCGTCCGCCATCCGCTCCAGCAGGTCGAAGGCGCGCTCAAGGGACTGGACGCCGCCGCTGGGCTGGGACTTGGCGGAGTCGGTGGTGCTGGCGCTCGACGTCGGCACGGCGCGTTCCTTTCGGGGCGGGCAGGAAGGGCAGAAGCCTACCCGGCGGCCGGTCGGCTGCCCGCTGGTGCGGAGCCGGGGTCCCCTGGGGACACCAGGGAACCCCAGGGTTCTACCCACCGGAAGTGTAATTCCGCTTTGCGGAAACGTCCAGATGTGTGTGTCGGGTGCACCGTGGAAGAAGTGTGCCTCTTGACGGGGCTCGGGCGGGAGTGAAGACTCCAGCAGCAGATTCGACTTCAACAAAACGTTGAATGGAGAGGGGTGTGCGTGTCCGACCATGAACGGGTGGCCGACCTGGTGGCGGACCCGGTGGCCGACCTGGTGCTGCGCTCGACGCGGGTCGTCACCCCCGAGGGGATCCGCCCGGCGTCCGTCACCGTCACCGACGGCACCATCACCGCCGTACTGCCCCATGACGCCGGGGCCGGTGGCAGGCGGGTGGTGGACCTGGGGGACCGGGCCCTGCTGCCGGGGCTGGTGGACACCCATGTGCATGTGAACGACCCCGGCCGCACCGAGTGGGAGGGCTTCTGGACCGCGACCCGCGCGGCGGCGGCCGGTGGCATCACCACCCTGATCGACATGCCGCTCAACTCCCTCCCGCCCACCACCACCGCCGGGAACCTCAAGGTCAAACAGGCGGTCGCCGCCGACAAAGCGCATGTCGACGTCGGCTTCTGGGGCGGCGCCCTGCCCGGCAACACCGCGCAGCTGCGCCCGCTGCACGACGCCGGGGTGTTCGGCTTCAAGGCGTTCCTGTCACCGTCGGGCGTGGACGAGTTCCCGCATCTGGACCGCGCCGGGCTGGACCGGGCGCTCACCGAGATCGCCGGGTTCGGCGGGCTGCTCATCGTGCACGCCGAGGACCCGCACCGGCTGGCCGGGGCCCCGCAGCACGGCGGCCCCCGGTACGCCGACTTCCTGGCCAGCCGCCCCCGCGCCGCCGAGGACACCGCCGTCGCCGCGCTGCTCGCCGCCGCGAAACGACTGGACGCGCGGGTGCACATCCTGCACCTCTCCTCCTCCGACGCCCTGCCGCTGATCGCGGCGGCCCGCGCCGAGGGCGTCCGGGTCACCGTCGAGACCTGCCCGCACTATCTGACCCTGACGGCGGAGGAAGTGCCGGACGGGGCCAGCGAGTTCAAGTGCTGCCCGCCCATCCGGGAGGCCGCCAACCAGGATCTGCTGTGGGCGGCGCTCGCCGACGGCACCATCGACTGCGTGGTCACCGACCACTCCCCGTCCACCGCCGACCTCAAGACCGCCGACTTCGCCACCGCCTGGGGCGGCATCTCCGGTCTCCAGCTCTCCCTGCCCGCGGTCTGGACGGCCGCCCGCGCCCGGGGCCACGACCTCACGGACGTGGTCCGCTGGATGTCCGCCCGCACCGCCGCCCTGGCCGGTCTGGACCACCGCAAGGGCGCCATCGCCCCCGGCCGCGACGCCGACTTTGCGGTCCTCGCGCCCGATGAGACGTTCACTGTCGACCCGGCGGCCCTCCAGCACCGCAACCGGGTCACCGCGTACGCGGGCCGCACCCTGTCCGGCGTCGTCACGTCCACCTGGCTGCGCGGCGAACAGATCTACGCGGACGGCGAGTTCACCCCACCGAAGGGACACCTCCTCACCCGGCCCACCCCCACCCCCCACTGACCAACCCCCCTCCCACTCCCCGAGAGGAAGAAGAGATCCCGTGACGGCGATTCCGAGTTTCACCGGTGACGCGCAGCCCTACGGAGGCGGTGACCCGTACGCGGACCACCGCACCGCCGACTTCCCCTTCACCCGGTACGCCGATCTCGCCGACCGCCGGCTCGGCGCCTCGGTCGTCGCCGCCAACGACGAGTTCTTCGCCCAGCGGGAGAATCTGCTGCTGCCCGGCCGGGCCGCGTTCGACCCCGGGCACTTCGGGCACAAGGGCAAGGTCATGGACGGCTGGGAGACCCGGCGCCGCCGCGGGGTCTCCGCCGGGCACCCCTGGCCCGCCGACGGGGACCACGACTGGGCGCTGATCCGGCTCGGCGCCCCCGGCGTCGTCCGCGGGATCGTCGTCGACACCGCCCACTTCCGCGGCAATTACCCTCAGTCGGTGTCGGTCGAGGGCACCGCCGCCGATGGCTCGCCCGCGCCGGAGGACCTGCTCGCCGACGGCGTCAAGTGGACCACCCTGGTGCCGCGCACCCCGGTCGGCGGCCACGCGGCGAACGGCTTCGCCGTCTCGCTGGAGCAGCGCTTCACCCATCTGCGGGTCAACCAGCACCCCGACGGCGGGATCGCCCGGCTCCGGGTCCACGGCGAGGTCGCCCCGGACCCCGAGTGGCTCGCTGCGCTGTCGGTCTTCGACGTGGTGGCCCTGGAGAACGGCGGGCGCGTCGAGGACGCCTCCGACCTCTTCTACTCACCCGCCGCCCACACCATCCAGCCCGGCCGCTCCGGCAAGATGGACGACGGCTGGGAGACCCGCCGTCGCCGCGACCGGGGCAACGACTGGATCAGCTACCGGCTCACCGCCGAGTCCGAGATCCGCGCGATCGGCATCGATACGGCCTACCTCAAGGGCAACAGCGCGGGCTGGGCCTCGGTATCCGTCCGCAACGAGGCGGACGGTGAGCAGGAAGAGTGGCGGGA
Source organism: Streptomyces sp. NPDC004610 (assembly GCF_040609715.1). Classification (NCBI taxonomy): domain Bacteria; kingdom Bacillati; phylum Actinomycetota; class Actinomycetes; order Kitasatosporales; family Streptomycetaceae; genus Streptomyces; species Streptomyces sp. NPDC004610. The sequence continues at coordinate 60,553 of NZ_JBEXLA010000045.1, forward strand.
GATCCTCCCGCGCACCCGCCTCCAGCCCGACACCGCCCACCGCTTCCCCCTCCCGGCCCCGTCCCCGGCGGCCACCCACGCCCGCATCGACATCTACCCGGACGGCGGCATCTCCCGCCTCCACCTCCACGGCACCCTGACGGACCACGGCCTCGCCACCCTGCGCGCGCGCCACCAGGAACTCGGCGGGTAGGGCGGTCGCGGTCCCGGGCGGCCTCGCTGTCCTGAGCGTCCGGCATCGGGATCTCGGCGGTGCGGGCGATTGCGGTCCCGGGCGGCCTCGCTGTCCTGAGCGTCCGGTATCGGGATCTCGGCGGTGCGGGCGATTGCGGTCCCGCGCGGCCTCGCCACGCTGGGCGTCCGCCAAGAGGGGGCCGCCTTGGGCGTCCCGCCCCCAGCAGGTTGCCTTGGGCGCCCTGCACCCAGGGGGCCGCCCTGTGGGCCTGCACCCAGGAGCCTGCCTTGGGCGCCCTGCCCCCAGGCCGCCGCCCTGTGCGCCTGCCTCCCGGGGGCCGCCCTGTGCGCCTGCCTCCCGGGGGCCGCCCTGCGCGCCCCGCCCCCAGGACGCCGCCCTGTGCGCCCGCCACCAGGAACCCGGCGATGAGGGCCTGCCGCCTGGGCCCCGACGCGCGCCCCGGCCGTCGCGGGCGTTCAATGGAAGGGGCCTTGGCCCGGGAGCCCTGGGCCGCTCGGACCCCGCCGGGACCTCGCCCGGCCCCCGGGACCTCGCTCGGCCCCCGGGACCCCGCCCGGACCCCCGGGACCCCGCCGGGATCGCGCGCACCCCACCGGCCCCCCGGACCGCGCGCACCCCGCCGGGGCCTCGGCACCACGGACCCCGCCGGGCCCCTCGTACCCGGACCGCGCGGCATGGCGGGCGAGCCCCCCAAGCCCCCGGTGTCGCCGCGACCGGCGATGAGTTCCGGGGGTCCGGGCGGCCCCCGGTGTCGCCGCGACCGGCGATGAGTTCCGGGGGTCCGGGCGGCCCCCGGTGTCGCCGCGACCGGCGATGAGTTCCGGGGGTCCGGGCGGCC
>NZ_JBEXLA010000045.1:61683-76945 GCF_040609715.1 Streptomyces sp. NPDC004610
GCCCCCGGTGTCGCCGCGACCGGCGATGAGTCCCGGGGGTCCGGGCGGCCCCCGGTGTCGCCGCGACCGGCGATGAGTCCCGGGGGTCCGGGCGGCCCCCCGGTGTCGCCGCGACCGGCGATGAGTCCCGGGGGTCCGGGCGGCCCCCCGGTGTCGCCGCGACCCGCGATGAGTCCCGGCGGTCCGGGCGGAGCCCCCGGTGCGGTCGTGACCGGCGATGAGTGCGGGCGGTCCGGGCGGAGCCCCCGCGCAGCCGCGGCCCGACCCGCGATGAGTTCCGGCCCTCGCGGCGGTCAGCCCTGACAAGCGCACCGACCGCACCCCCCCGAGAGGCGGCCCCCATGTCCAAGCTCGTCCTCACCGCGTTCGTCAGCCTCGACGGCGTCCATCAGGGACCCGGATCGCCGCACGAGGACACCCGCGACCACTTCACCCAGGGCGGCTGGACCGTCCCCTACGCCGACGAGGACTTCAGCGTCTTCGTCGCCGACGCCTTCGGCCGGGTCGGCGCCTTCCTCCTGGGCCGCCGCACCTACGACATCTTCGCCGACTACTGGCCCCGGGTGACCGACCCCCGCAACCCGGTCGCCGCGCCCCTGAACGCGCTGCCGAAGTACGTCGCCTCCACCACCCTCACCGATCCCGCGTGGGCGCACACCACCGTCCTCGGCCCGGCCCTCGCCAAGGAGGTCCAGGAGGTGAAGGACCGCACCGAGGGCGAGGTCCAGGTGCACGGCAGCGCGGTGCTCGCGCGGTCGCTGCTCGCCGAGGACCTGGTGGACACCCTGCATCTGCTGACCTTCCCGGTGGTGCTCGGCGCCGGGCGGCGGCTGTTCGGCGAGGGCGGGCTGCCGACCGCGTTCCGGCACGGGGGCGGGCAGATCACGTCCAAGGGCGTGTCCATCCAGACGTACGAGCGCGTGGGACGGCCGCTCTACGGCGAGTTCACGCTGCCGGACGAGGCGTAGGGCGCCGACATCCGGTTCGCTCGGTCGGCCCGCCGGTTAACACGCCGAGAACTCAAGGGACAGGACGGGAAATTCACCCAGCTTGTCATTGACATGCCACCTTCTACGCGCGTCATCATGACTTCATGAGATTCCCCCCACGCACCACCCGGCTCGGGGCCGCAGCCGCCCTGCTGTCCGCGCTCCTCGTCGGCGGCACGGTGTCCGCCCACCCCGTCGGCGCCGCCCCCGCCGCACCCCTGGCCTACGGCAGCATCTGCTACAGCGACCTGCCGTCGCAGGCGCACGACACCCTCGGCCTGATCGCCCGGGGCGGTCCCTTCCCCTACCCGCAGGACGGCACGGTCTTCCAGAACCGCGAGCGGCTGCTGCCCCTCCAGTCCAGCGGCTATTACCACGAGTACACCGTCAAGACCCCCGGCTCCTCCACCCGCGGCGCCAAGCGCATCGTCACCGGTGACCGCCACGAGGAGGACTACTACACGGCCGACCACTACGCCTCGTTCGACCTGGTCGACCACGACTGCTGAGGCAGCGCCCCCACCCGCCCCCGCCCCGCGGCCCCCCCCACGGAAACGCCGCGGAGCGGGGCGCGGCTCAACGCGCCCGGCGGCTCTCCGCCGCCGCGAAGAGCGCGAACGCCAGCACGATCAGCACCACACTGGCGAAGACCTCGTGGTCGCCGAGGAACCGGTGCACCAGCCCGCCGCCCCAGCCGGTGAACCGCCGCACCAGCCCCAGCACGCCCTGCACCAGGACGAAGAACCCGAGAATCTCCAGCAACGCCTTCATGCCCCCGACCCTCCCTCGCCCGGCACCGGGCACGCATCGGCCGCCGGGTGCGGACCGGGGCGACGGAAGTCCCGCCCCCGCCGCGCGCACCGCGCCGAAAGTCTCGGTCACCGCGACTTTGGTCGGGGATCACCCGCGCGACGCGCTACCGGGGCCCCGGACTGCGTAGATTTGTCGACCGTGAAGGGTCAGGTCCAGCAAGCTGCACAGGCGGCACAGGCGGCACATACAGCACTGGCGCAGGCGCCGTCGGGGTATTCGTTCGCGCGGCGCCGCTGGCTGCTGCCGTCCGCCGTCGTGCACGAGCTGGACCCGGACGCCCCCCGGTCGCTCCGGTCCGGGCGCCCGCGCCGGACCGCGCGGGACTGGATCGTGGACTTCGTCCTGTTCCTGCTGGCCGCGACCATCGGCCTGATGGACGCCGACAGCATGAGCAGCTACGGCCTGTCGCCCGCCCTCGCCGCCCTGGACCAGCTCCTCGGCGCCCTGGCCTGCGCCGCGATCTGGCTGCGCCGCCGCTGGCCGGTCGGCCTGGCCGTCGCGCTGCTCGCGGTCAGCTTCGTGTCCAGCACCTCGGGCGGCGCGTACCTGGTCGCCCTGTTCACCGTCGCCGTCCACCGCCCCTTCCGGTACGTGGCCTGGATCGGCGGTGTCAGCCTGCTCCAGGCCCCGGTCTTCTACTGGCTGCGCCCCGACCCCGATCTGCCCTACCCGGTGGTCATCGGCTTCTCGGTGCTGCTGCTGCTCGGGGTGATCAGCTGGGGCCGCCTCGCCCGCTCCAAGCGCGAGCTGATGCTCAGCCTGCGCGACCGCGCCCGGCACGCCGAGAGCGAGGCCCAACTCCGCGCCGACCGCGCCCAACGGCTCGCCCGCGAGGCCATCGCCCGCGAGATGCACGATGTACTGGCCCACCGGCTCACCCTGCTCAGCGTGCACGCGGGCGCGCTGGAGTTCCGCCCCGACGCACCCCGCCCGGAGATCGCCCGCGCGGCCGGGGTCATCCGGGAGAGCGCCCACGAGGCCCTCCAGGACCTGCGGGAGATCATCGGCGTGCTGCGCGCCGCCGACTCCGACGAGTCGGGCCGCCCCCAGCCCACCCTGGGCGCCCTGGACGCCCTGGTCACCGAGTCCCGCGAGGCCGGTACGAAGGTCCAGCTCGACCAGCGGGTCACCGACCCCGGCACGGTCCCCGCGTCCGTCGGCCGCACCGCCTACCGCATCGTCCAGGAGGGCCTGACCAACGCCCGCAAGCACGCCCCCGGCGCGGAGGTCACGGTGACCGTCACCGGCGCTCCCGGCGACGGCCTCGACGTCCGGGTCAGCAACCCCGCCCCCGAGGGCGAGGTCCCCCCGGTCCCCGGCTCCGGCCAGGGCCTCATCGGCCTCACCGAACGCGCCACCCTGGCCGGCGGCCACCTCCGGCACGGCCCGGACCCGGAGTCGGGCTTCGAGATCAGGGCCTGGCTGCCATGGCCTCCGGCGACGGCCCGGGGGGACGGGGGCGGGGTGTGAGAGGAGTTCCCCTCGCCCCGCCCGCATGAGAGAGAAGTTCCTCTCGCCCCGCCCGCATGAGAGGGGCTTCCCCCTCGCCTCGCCCTCAGGGGAGAGGGCCCCGCACGACCCCGAAAGACCCTGAAAGACCCCCCTCCCCACCCCACCGACCATGATTACGTAGGGGCCATGACTGCGATCCGACTGATCCTCGTGGATGACGATCCCCTCGTCCGGGCGGGGCTGTCCTTCATGCTGGGCGGGGCCGAGGACATCGAGATCGTCGGGGAGGCGGCCGACGGGGCGGAGGTCGACGCGCTGGTGGAGCGGACCCGGCCGGACGTCGTGCTGATGGACATCCGGATGCCTTCCGTGGACGGGCTCACCGCGACCGCCCGGCTGCGGGGCCGCGCGGACGCCCCCCAGGTCGTGGTGCTGACCACCTTCCACGCCGACGAGCAGGTGCTGCGCGCGCTGCGTGCCGGGGCCGCCGGATTCGTGCTCAAGGACACCCCGCCCGCCGACATCCTGGACGCCGTCCGCCGGGTCGCCGCCGGTGATCCCGTGCTCTCCCCGACCGTCACCCGGCAGTTGATGGAGCACGCGGCGGGCACCCCGGGCGGTGACGACCGCCGCACCCGCGCGCGGGTCAGGCTCGCCGCCCTCAACGACCGGGAGCGCGAGGTCGCCGTCGCCGTCGGCCGGGGGCTGTCCAACGCGGAGATCGCGGGGGAGCTGTACATGAGCGTGGCCACCGTCAAGACCCATGTCTCCCGGGTCCTCGCCAAGCTCGGCCTCAACAACCGCGTCCAGATCGCCCTGCTCGCCCACGACGCCGGTCTCCTGGGGGAGTGAGGGGCGGTCAGACCGGTTCGTGGCCGCCCAGGATCTCCCCGATCCGCACCGGGCGGTGCTCGCGCCGGGACCGGTCGCACGCCTCGGCGATCCGCAGCGCCTGCATCGCCTCCCGCCCGTCGCACGGGTTGGCGCGCTCCCCCCGGACCACCTCCACGAAGGCGGCGAGTTCGGCCTCGTAGGCCGGTCCGAAGCGTTCCAGGAAACCGGTCCAGGGCTTGCTGGCGGGCGGTGGGCCGGTCGGTTCGGTGGAGGCGATCGGCGTCCGGTCGTCCAGGCCGACGGTGATCTGGTCGCGTTCCCCGGCCAGCTCCATCCGGACGTCGTACCCGGCGCCGTTCAGCCGGGTCGCGGTCGCCGTGGCGAGGACGCCGTCCTCCAGGGTCAGCACCACCGCCGCGGTGTCCAGGTCGCCCAGCTCGCGGAAGGGCGAGCCCGCGTGGTCCGACCCGGCGGCGTACACATCCACCACCTCCCTCCCCGTCACCCACCGCAGCGCGTCGAAGTCGTGGATCAGCGTGTCCCGGTACAGACCGCCCGAGGCCGCCAGGTGGGACACCGGCGGCGGCGCGGGATCCGAGGTCAGCGCCCGTACGGTGTGCAGCCGGCCCAGCCGCCCGGACCGTACCGCCTCCCGGGCGCCCGCGTAGCCCGGGTCGAAGCGCCGCTGGAAGCCCATCTGGAGGACCGTCCCGGCGGTCTCGACCTCGGTGATCGCGGCCAGGGTGCCCGGCAGGTCCAGCGCTATCGGCTTCTCGCAGAACACCGGCAGCCCGGACCGCGCGGCCCGGCCGATCAGTTCCGCGTGCGCCTCGGTCGCCGTGGTGATCACCACCGCGTCCACGCCCCAGCGGAAGATCTCGTCCACGCCCGGCGCCGCCGTCTCGCCGAGCCGGTGCGCCAGCTCCTGCGCGCGGGCGGGGTCCGCGTCCGTGAGGATCAGTGAGCCGACCTCCCGGTGACGGCTGAGCGTGTTCGCATGGATCGTGCCGATGCGGCCCGTACCGATGACCCCGATGCGCATGGAATCAAGGTGAGGCCCCCCGGCCCCGCTGTCAATCCGTTTGTCCGGACAATCGAACTACACAACTTCCCGTCAACCCGTCACAGAGCTACGCTCGCCCCGTGCCGAAACAAGATGTGGACCCGACCGTGCGCCTCGACCTGAGCGTCGACCGCAGTTCCCCGGTGCCGTTGTACTTCCAGCTCTCCCAGCAGTTGGAGGCGGCCATCGAGCAGGGCACGCTCACCCCGGGCAGCCTGCTGGGCAATGAGATCGAGCTGGCCGGACGGCTCGGTCTGTCCCGGCCCACGGTCCGCCAGGCCATCCAGTCCCTGGTCGACAAGGGCCTGCTGGTCCGCCGCCGGGGCGTCGGCACCCAGGTGGTGCACAGCCAGGTCAAACGCCCCCTGGAATTGAGCAGCCTCTACGACGACCTGGAGGCGGCCGGTCAGCGCCCCGCCACCAAGGTGCTGGTCAACACCGTCGTCCCGGCCTCCGCCGAGATCGCCGCCGCCCTCGCCGTCCCCGAGGACAGCGACGTCCACCGCGTCGAGCGGCTGCGCCTCGCGCACGGCGAGCCGATGGCGTACCTCTGCAACTTCCTGCCGCCCGGACTGCTGGAGCTGGACACCGGGCAGCTGGAGACCACCGGTCTGTACCGGCTGATGCGGGCCGCCGGGATCACCCTGCACAGCGCCCGCCAGTCCATCGGCGCCCGCGCCGCCACCGCCGACGAGGCCGACCGCCTCGGCGAACCGGCCGGTGCCCCGCTGCTCACCATGCAGCGCACCACCTTCGACGACACCGGCCGCGCGGTCGAGTACGGCACCCACACCTACCGTCCGGCCCGCTACTCCTTCGAGTTCCAGCTCCTCGTCCGGCCGTGATCCCTTCCTCTATTTGTGCTGTTGTCCGGTCAATGTGACCGAGTCGCGCTCCCCGCCGACCGGGGGCACGATCCCTGTGTTCGATAATCGGGCGTTTGGGTCCGGTGATCCCACCGGACCGTCCGCGTGTGCAACGCGGCGCACGCTCGGCACGTACACGGCAAGAAGGGGCTCCGCCTCGTGGCACGGTTTCGGACCTGGGTAGGCATCGCGCTGGCGGGAACGCTCTGCGCGTCCCTCGCGGGATGCAGCAGCACCGGCGGCAAACGCGCCGAGGACGCCCGCAAGGCCGCGGCCGAACGGGGGAAGTCGGCCGTCACCACCCCGCGCTGGACCTTCGCGATGGTCACCCACTCGGGCGACGGCGACACCTTCTGGGACATCGTCCAGAGCGGCGCCGAGGAGGCCGCCGCCAAGGACAACATCAACTTCCTCTACTCCCACGACGACGAGGCCCAGCAGCAGGCGCAGCTCGTGGACGCGGCCGTGGACAAGAAGGTCGACGGACTGATCGTCACCCTGGCCAAGCCGGACGCGATGAAGGCGGCCGTCGCGCGGGCGGTGGCGGCCGGGATCCCGGTGGTCACCGTGAACTCGGGATCGGCCGAGTCCGAGGAGTTCGGCGCGCTCACCCATATCGGCCAGGACGAGACGATCGCCGGACAGGCCGTCGGCGAGGAGCTGAACCGGCGTGGCCGCCAGAACGCCGTCTGCGTCCTGCACGAACAGGGCAACGTCGGCCACGAGCAGCGCTGCGCGGGCATCAAGGAGACCTTCGAGGGCCAGGTGCAGAACCTGTACGTCACCGGCACGAACATGCCGGACGTCCAGTCCTCCCTGGAGGCCAAGCTCCAGACCGACCCGGACATCGACGCCGTGGTCACCCTCGGCGCCCCCTTCGCCGACACCGCCGTCAAGGCCAAGCAGGCCGCGGGCAGCGACGCCGAGATCGACACCTTCGACCTCAACGCCAAGGTCGCCGCCGCGCTGGCGGACGGCACGCTGGGCTTCGCCGTCGACCAGCAGCCCTACCTCCAGGGCTACGAGGCGGTCGACCTGTTGTGGCTGTACCGCTACAACGCCGATGTCCTCGGCGGCGGCAAGCCGGTGCTGACCGGCCCGCAGATCATCACCCGGGACCAGGCGGCCCAGCTGGCCGAGTACACCCAGCGGGGCACGCGATGACCCCACCCCCCGCCTCTGCCCCGACCCCCACCCCCACCCCGACCCCGAACACGGCCACCCCGGACGAAAGGTTTCTGCGGGTCTCCCCCCTGCGCCGGCTGCTCGCCCGCCCCGAACTGGGCTCCGTCGTCGGCGCCGCCGCCGTCTTCGTCTTCTTCGCCCTCGCCGCCGACAGCTTCCTGCGCCCCGCGAGCCTCAGCACGGTCCTGTACGCCGCGTCCACCATCGGCATCATGGCGGTGCCCGTCGCCCTGCTGATGATCGGCGGCGAGTTCGACCTCTCCGCCGGGGTGATGGTGACCTCGTCGGCCCTCGTCTCCTCGATGGTCAGCTACCAGTTCACCGCGAACGCCTGGGTGGGCGTCGCCGTGTCCCTGCTGGTCACCCTGGCCATCGGCGCCTTCAACGGGATCATGCTGACCCGCACCGGCCTGCCCAGCTTCATCATCACCCTGGGCACCTTCCTGATGCTGACCGGGATGAACCTGGGCTTCACCAAACTGATCAGCGGCACCGTCTCCACGAAGTCCATCGCCGACATGGAGGGCTTCCCCACCGCCCACGACCTCTTCGCCTCGACCCTCACCCTCGGCGGCGTCGACTTCAAGGTCACCATCCTGTGGTGGTTCGCCCTGGTCGCCCTCGCCTCCTGGATCCTGCTGCGCACCCGCGCCGGGAACTGGATCTTCGCGGTCGGCGGCAACAAGGACGCCGCCCGCGCGGTGGGCGTCCCGGTCACCGCGACCAAGATCGGCCTCTACATGGGCGTCGCCCTCGGCGCCTGGATCTCCGGCCAGCATCTGCTGTTCTCCTACGACGTCGTCCAGTCCGGCGAGGGCGTCGGCAACGAGCTGATCTACATCATCGCGGCCGTCATCGGCGGCTGTCTGATCACCGGCGGCTACGGCAGCGCGGTCGGCTCCGCGATCGGCGCGCTGATCTTCGGCATGACCAGCAAGGGCATCGTCTTCGCCGAATGGAACCCCGACTGGTTCAAGTTCTTCCTCGGGGCGATGCTGCTCCTCGCGACCCTGCTGAACGCCTGGGTCCGCAAGCGCGCGGAGGCCGCCGCATGACTGTGCCCGCACCCCTCATCGAACTCACCGGCATCGGCAAGCGCTACGGCGCCGCCCGCGCCCTGGAGGGCGTCTCCCTCACCGTCCACGCGGGCGAGATCACCTGCGTCCTGGGCGACAACGGGGCCGGCAAATCCACCCTCATCAAGATCATCGCGGGCCTCCACCCCCACGACGAGGGCACCTACCACCTGGACGGCACCCCCGTCCGCCTGACCTCCCCCCGCCAGGCCCTGGACCACGGCATCGCCACCGTCCACCAGGACCTGGCCGTGGTCTCCCTGATGCCGGTGTGGCGCAACTTCTTCCTCGGCTCCGAACCGCATCGCGGCCGTGGCCCCTTCCGCCGCCTCGACACCGCCCGGATGCGCGCCACCACCCGCGATGCCCTGCTCCGCATGGGCATCGACCTGCCCGACGTCGACCGCCCCATCGGCACCCTCTCCGGCGGCCAGCGCCAGTGCGTGGCCATCGCCCGCGCGGTCCACTTCGGCGCGAAGGTCCTCGTCCTGGACGAACCCACGGCCGCGCTCGGCGTGAAGCAGTCGGGCGTCGTCCTGAAGTACGTGACCGCGGCCCGCGACCAGGGCCTCGGCGTGGTCCTGATCACCCACAACCCCCACCACGCCCACCTGGTCGGCGACCACTTCGTCCTCCTCCGCCGAGGCACCCCGGCAGGCACATACCCCCACCACGCCATCACCCTCACCACCCTGACCACCCAAATGGCAGGCGGCACAGACCTGGAAGCCCTACACCACGAACTCCACCGCGCATAGCCCCAGCCCCCGGAACCCCGAGAAGGCCAGCCCCCCCAGGGGCGCGGGGAACTGCGCGACAGGCCACGACGGCGCCGCACGAACATCGCCACGGCACCCCCCACCCCCCTGAGGGGCGCGGGGAACTGCGCGACAGGCCCCAACGGCGCCGCACGAACATCGCCACAGCACCCCCCACCCCCCTCAGGGGCGCGGGGAACTGCGCGACAGGCCCCGACGGCGCCGCACGAACATCGCCACGGCACCCCCCACCCCCCTCAGGGGCGCGGGGAACTGCGCGACAAGCCCCGACGGCGCCGCACGAACATCGCCACGGCACCCCCCACCCCCCTCAGGGGCGCGGGGAACTGCGCGACAAGCCCCGACGGCGCCGCACGACCACCGCCACCGCACCCCCCACCCCCCAGGGGCGCGAGGAACCGCGCACCCAGCTACAACCCCGCCGCACCCTTCACCCCACCCCCACCCCGCCCCGTTCGCAGCCGGAGGCCCCCGTGGGGCAGAATCGGCCCCGATGAGCACCTACCGCGACCTCGCCTTCCCGAAGGCCCTGGCCAACGCCACCCGGGCCGGCGGCGCCCCCATCGGCTCCCGCCGCGCGCCGGCGCTGCGCACGGTCGGCACCCGGGAGCGCCGCTCGCACCTCACCGCCCCCCGCGTCCCCACCGTCGGCATCGACATCGGCGGCACCAAGGTGATGGCCGGGGTGGTCGACGCCGACGGCCAGATCCTGGAGAAGCTCCGCGCGGAGACCCCGGACAAGTCCAAGAGCCCCAGAGTCGTCGAGGACACCATCGTCGAACTGGTCCTGGACCTCTCCGACCGCCACGACGTCCACGCCGTCGGCATCGGCGCCGCCGGCTGGGTCGACGCCGAACGCAACCGCGTGCTCTTCGCCCCCCATCTCTCCTGGCGCAACGAACCCCTCAGGGACCGCCTCGCCGGCCGCCTCTCCGTCCCCGTGCTGGTCGACAACGACGCCAACACCGCCGCCTGGGCCGAGTGGCGCTTCGGCGCCGGCCGCGGCGAGGACCACCTCGTCATGATCACCCTCGGCACCGGCATCGGCGGCGCGATCCTGGAGGACGGCCAGGTCAAGCGCGGCAAATACGGCGTGGCGGGCGAGTTCGGCCATATGCAGGTCGTCCCCGGAGGGCACCGCTGCCCGTGCGGCAACCGCGGCTGCTGGGAGCAGTACAGCTCGGGGAACGCCCTGGTCAGAGAGGCGCGCGAGCTGGCCGCGGCGGACTCGCCGGTGGCGTACGGGATCATCGAGCACGTCAAGGGGCAGATCCCCGACATCACCGGCCCGATGATCACCGAGCTGGCCCGCGACGGCGACGCCATGTGCATCGAGCTGCTCCAGGACATCGGCCAGTGGCTCGGCGTCGGCATCGCCAATCTCGCCGCCGCCCTCGACCCGTCGTGCTTTGTGATCGGCGGCGGGGTCTCGGCGGCCGACGAACTGCTGATCGCGCCCGCCCGGGACGCCTTCCGACGCCATCTCACCGGCCGCGGCTACCGCCCCGAGGCCCGGATAGTACGGGCCCAGCTGGGCCCCGAGGCCGGCATGGTCGGCGCGGCGGACCTGGCGCGGCTGGTGGCCCGCCGCTTCCGCCGCGCCAAGCGCCGCCGGGTGGAGCGCCACGAACGCTACGAGCGCTACGCCGATTTCCTGCGCACCTCCACTTCCTCCTCCACTTCCCCCTCGTCCTCGTCGCCGACCCCGCGGGAGCCGATGTGACCATGTCCCTGCCGCGCGAGGCGATGTCCCCGAGCGAACCGCCGGGCCCGCCCGAGGGGCGAGGCCACCGGATCCGCCGCCGCGCGCTGACCCTGATGACCATCGTGCTGCTCATCGGAATCCCGGCCGGCTATCTGGTGATCTCCGCCAACCAGAGCCGCGACAGCGGCAAGAGGAAGGAGGAGAAGTACGCGGCCACCGGACTGACCTTCGCCTGGCCGTCCAAGGTGCAGCTCCGCCTCTACCAGGTCCCCATACCGCGCCCGGCGGGCAAGGTCGCCTACTACGAGACCAACAACTGGCGCACCAGCCGTCTCTACGTCCAGTTCCAGACCCCCAACGCCAACCTCGACGAGTTCCTGCGCGGAATGGGCACCAGCCGGGTCGAACTGGAGCGCAACCGGATCACCGTCAGCGAACGCGACCAGCAGGTCAGCGGCTGGAACTTCGACACGCCCGGCCCCTGGTACGGCCTGGCCCACGACCAGAAGGACCCGCACCCCAGCCAGGACGTGATGGTGAGCCTCGCGGACCCGAACAACCCGTTCGTCTATCTGGTGTCCCGCACGACCCCCTGACCCGGGGCGCCCCGGTCGCCGGGGCCGATTGTCAGAGGCCGCCCGTAGAGTCGTGGACACCTGGGACGACACGCGGGCGGGAGGTGACCAGACGTATGGCGACCACGAGCGGCACGGGCAGCGCGGGCGGCACGAGCGGCGCGGGGAGTACCGGGAGCGTGGGCACGGACGAGGTGCCGGTGCGGCTGGCCGCCGTCTTCCTGCCCGCACCGCTGCCCCGGGACGGCCGGATGGCGTTCTGGGACCCCGAGGGCGGCCCCCCGCCCCCCGCGGCGGGCGAGAGCCTGGAACTGACGGTCGTCCGCCCCCACGGCACCTCCGTACGGCGTCGGCAGGCGCACGCGGTCGGGGTGCCCCTCGCCGCCGCCCTGCCGCTGCTGGTCCGGGCCCGGCACGACCCCGCCGCCCACCCCGCCACCGCCTGCTGGGGCGCGGCGGCGCTGCACGCCCTGCGGCTGGCCGCGCGAGGCCGGCTGCTGCCGGGGCTGACCGGCGCCGGGTTCGACGCCTGGCGGGCGGGCCCCCTCGACCCCGGTGACATCGCCCAGCTGCGCGCCCTCGCCGCCGCCCTGCCCCCGGAGGGCCACGCGGTGCCGCTGCCCGGCCCCGGCCCGCTGCGGCTGCCCGAGCCGGAGGCCCTGCTGCGGTCCTTCCTGGACGCGGTCGCCGACACCCTGCCCCGAACGCCCGCCGCGCCCCACGCGGCCGGGAAGCCCTTCGCCGACCTCCGCCCCCAGCGGCTGCCCGGCGCGCGGGACTGGGCCGCCGAGGTCGCCGCCGGGATGGACGCGGGCGTGCGGATCTCCCTGCGGCTCGACCTGTCCGCCCACGACCTCTTCGACAGCGGCGACGGCGGCCACGCGGGCGGCGCCCGCGCGCGGGGCGCCGGTGCGGCCGTCGTCCAGGTGCACAGCCTCGCCGACCCCACCCTCGTCGCCGACGCCACCGCGCTGTGGGCGGGCGACGCCGACGACGCCTTCGGCCCCCGCTCCCGGGTCGACGCGGCGCTCGCCGTACGCCGGGCCGCGCGCGTGTGGCCGCCCCTGGAGCGGCTCACCGAGCGGGACGTCCCCGATGTCCTCGCCCTCTCCGAGGAGGAGCTGGGCGATCTGCTCGGGGTGGCCGCGACCCGGCTGGCGGCGGCCGGGGTCGCCGTGCACTGGCCCCGCGATCTCGCCCAGGACCTCACCGCCTCGGCCGTCGTCCGCCCCGCCCCGGGCTCGGCGACGGACGGCACGGGCTTCTTCGAGAGCGAGGACCTGCTCCAGTTCCGCTGGCAGCTCGCCCTCGGCGGCGACCCGCTGAGCGACGCCGAGATGGACGCGCTGGCGGAGGCCCACCGCCCGGTCGTCCGGCTGCGCGACCGCTGGGTACTGGTCGACCCGGCCCTGGTCCGCAAGGCTCGCAAGCGCGAACTGGGCCTGCTCGACCCGGTCGACGCCCTGTCCGTCGCCCTCACCGGCAGCGCCGAGATCGACGGCGCGACGGTCGAGGCCGTACCGGTCGGCGCGCTGGCCGCCCTGCGCGACCGGCTCACCACCGGCGTCCACCCGGCCCCACCGCCCCCCGGCCTCGCCGCCACCCTCCGCGACTACCAGCTGCGCGGGCTGGCCTGGCTGGACCTGATGACCTCCCTCGGCCTCGGCGGCTGTCTCGCCGACGACATGGGCCTCGGCAAGACCGTCACGGTCATCGCCCTCCATCTGAAGCGGGCCCGCCCCGAACCCACCCTCGTGATCTGCCCGGCCTCCCTGCTCGGCAACTGGCAGCGCGAGATCACCCGCTTCGCCCCCGGCGTCCCGGTCCGCCGCCACCACGGCACCGAACGCACCCTCGCCGATCTGACCGGCGGCTTCGTCCTCACCACCTACGGCACCATGCGCTCGGCCGCCACCACCCTCGCCGCCCACCGCTGGGGCATGGTCGTCGCCGACGAGGCCCAGCATGTGAAGAACCCCTACTCGGCCACCGCCAAGGCCCTGCGCACGATCCCGACCCCGGCCCGCGTCGCCCTCACCGGCACCCCCGTCGAGAACAACCTCTCCGAACTCTGGGCCCTCCTCGACTGGACCACCCCCGGCCTCCTCGGCCCCCTCAAGTCCTTCCGCGCCCGGCACGCCCGCGCGGTCGAGAACGGCGAGGACGACCAGGCCGTGGAGCGTCTCGCCCGGCTGGTCCGCCCCTTCCTCCTGCGCCGCAAGAAGTCCGACCCGGGCATCGTCCCCGAACTCCCCCCGAAGACCGAGACCGACCACCCCGTCCCCCTCACCCGCGAACAGGCCGCGCTCTACGAGGCGGTGGTCCGCGAGTCGCTGCTCGCGATCGAGACGGCGGACGGCATCGCCCGGCGCGGTCTGGTGCTGAAGCTGCTCGGCGCGCTCAAGCAGATCTGCGACCACCCCGCGCTCTATCTCAAGGAGGCGCCGGTGGGCGGCGCCGGGACTGACCGGCTGGCGGCCCGCTCCGGCAAACTCGCCCTGCTGGACGAACTCCTGGACACGGTGCTCTCCGAGGACGGCTCGGCCCTGGTCTTCACCCAGTACGTGGGCATGGCCCGGCTGATCACCGGCCATCTCGCCGCCCGCGCGATCCCGGTGGACCTGCTCCACGGCGGCACCCCGGTACCGGAGCGCGAACGCATGGTGGACCGCTTCCAGGACGGTGCGACACCGGTCCTGGTGCTCTCCCTCAAGGCGGCCGGTACGGGGCTGAACCTCACCCGCGCGGGCCATGTCGTCCACTTCGACCGCTGGTGGAACCCGGCCGTCGAGGAACAGGCCACCGACCGCGCCTACCGCATCGGCCAGACCCAGCCCGTCCAGGTCCACCGCCTCATCACCGAGGGCACGGTCGAGGACCGCATCGCGGAGATGCTCGCCGCGAAACGCGCCCTGGCCGACGCCGTCCTCGGCACCGGCGAGGCAGCTCTCACCGAGCTGACCGACCGCGAGCTGTCCGACCTGGTGTCCCTGCGGAGGCAGTCATGAGCGGGACGGGCGAGGACCCCCGTACGCCGGACCCCGGGCCCGCCACGACCGCCGCCGACGCCGTCCGGCGCGCGCTACGGGCGGCGCGGGAACGGGACCGGGAGCGGGGGAGCGGGGCTGGGGGAGAGGGCGACGAGGGGACGGGTGCGGGTGAGGGTCCGGGGACGGGCACGGGTGCGGGCACGGGCACGGGTGCGGCGCCGGTAGAGCGGGGCCGGGCGGTCGCGAGGGCGCCCCGGCCGTCCTCCGGGACCGGGCCCCGCCCCGGTGACGCGGCACGGGCCGCGCTGCGGGACGCGGTGTCCGCACGGCGGGCACGGGACGGCGAGGCGGCGGGGGAGGGCAGCCCGACGGGAGCGGCCGGGACGCCGGGTCCTGGCGGGCGGATGCCTTGGGCGGCTGGGACGCCGGGCCGTGCCGGACGGACGCCGGGAGCGGCTGGGACGCCCGGGGCTGCTGCGGCCCCGGCCCCGGTCCAACCCCCGCCCGCCTCCGCCCGGCGTCCCGGTGATGCCGCGCGTGAGGCCCTGCGGTCGGCGCTCGCCGAGGAGCGGAGCCGTCCCGACGCGAGCGCCACCGCTGAACCGACCGGACCCACCGAACCTGCCAGAGAGACCCCTCCCGACACAGCCGCCGACATCGGCGCCAACACCCCCGTACCCCCACCCCCACCCCCACCCCCGCCCCCGTCCTCGCCCCACCCCGCCGTCACCCGGTTGCTCGGTACGCTCGGGCGGCTTCCCGGGCCCGACGACGGCCCGGGTGAGCGTCGGCCCGCACCTCATGCCTCCGGCCGGACCCCTGCGCCCGCCACTCCCATCCCCACCCCCCCCCCCCCCCCCACCCCCCCCCCCCCCCAACCCCCCCCCCCCCCCGGCCCGGCTTCACCCCCGGCCATGCCCCCCCGCCGGCCCCCC
>NZ_JBEXLA010000046.1:0-72063 GCF_040609715.1 Streptomyces sp. NPDC004610
GGCCGACGTCCTCTTCGCCATGCTCCGAGACGGCACCTACTACGATCCCCAACCTGCCCCATCACCTTGACCAAACCCATAGGGGCACCCCCCCCCGCCGCTGGACTCAGGCCCCGGCCGCGTCCGGCGCTGGGCCCCGTCCCCGGCTCACGTGCCGATGACCCGCAGCGACACCCACAGAGCAACCGTCGCCGCCAGCAGCGCGGTGGGCACCGTGAGGAGTCCCAGCAGGGTGAACTCCCTCAGCTCCACCTCGTGGTCGTGCCGGTGGGCGATCCGGCGCCAGAGCAGGGTGGCGAGGGACCCGGCGTAGGTGAGGTTGGGGCCGATGTTCACCCCGAGCAGCACGGCGAGGACGGCCCCCGGCCCGGAGGGCGCGGCCAGTGGGACGAGGGCGAGGACCGCGGGCAGGTTGTTGATCAGGTTGGCCAGCAGCGCGGCGAGCGCCGCCGTGGCGAGCAGCGCGGGCAGCGTGGTGCCGTCGGGCAGCAGCCCGTCGAGGGCGTCGCCGAGCCCGTTGTCGAGGACGGCCCGGACGACGATCCCCAGCGCCAGCACGAACGCCAGGAACAGCGGGTCGGCGGCGCGCAGCACGGCGAGCGGGGTGGTGTGCCGCCGGGCCAGGGCGCGTACGGCCAGCACGGCGGCGCCGGCCGCCGCGGCCCAGGCGGGGTCGATCCCGAGCCCGGAGGCCACGGCGAATCCGGCGAGGGTGGCCCCCACGGTGACCAGCGCGAACACCGGCACCTCGACGGGTTCCTCGGGCGCGACGGGCGTGGCCGGCGCGTCCAGGTCACGGGCGAAGAACCGCCGGAAGACGACGTACTCGACCCCGATCGCGACCACCCACGGCAGGAACATCAGCAGCGCGAACCGGGTGAAGGTCAGCCCCGTCGCGGCGAAGGCCAGCAGATTGGTCAGATTGGACACCGGCAGCAGCAGCGAGGCCGTGTTCGACAGATGGGCACCGGCGTAGACATGCGGTTTCGGCCGCGCCCCCATCCGCGCGGCGGTGGCGAACACCACGGGCGTGAGCAGGACGACGGTGGCGTCCAGGCTCAGCGCGGCCGTGATCACCGAGGCGAGCCCGAAGACGGCCCCCAGCAGCCGCCGGGGCCGCCGGTGCGCCCACCGGGCCATCCAGGTCCCGCAGGCATGGAAGAGCCCTTCATCCGCACAGAGCTTCGCCAGCACCAGTACGGCGGCCAGAAACCCCACCACCGGCCCGAGCCGCGAGACCTCGTCCCCCACGTCCGCCACCGAGATGGCCCCGGCCCCGACCACCACCCCCGCCACCGGCACGGCGAACACCGCCTCCGGCCACCGGAAGGGCCGTACGACGGCACAGACGAGCACGACGACCAGCGCCACCACGGATACGGTCTCAAGCACCACGCGTCGATCATCCCCGGCGGGAAAGCGGGCGAAGCGGGCGGTCCCGCCGGTCGGCTGGGGCGCGCCGGGCTCGCGGTGGGGGAGGATGCGGGGGTAACGATCGACGCGAGCGCCTTGGGGTGGGGATGGGGATGGGATGACACAGGAACAGTCGGGGAGCGCACCGCCGGGAGAGATCTGGGCGGCGGAGGCGTATGAGGTCCTCACCGGTGTGGCGGGGACGTACCACGCGGTGATCACCTACAAGCAGCTGGGCGAGGAGATCCAGAGCAGGTCGGGCATCCGTACCAAGGCCCTGCTCCAGAACTGGATCGGCCCGGTCCTGGGCCGGGTGGTGCGCGAGGCCCACCGGCGGGGCGACCCGCCGCTGACCGCCCTGGTGGTGCACACCGACGACGGAAAAGTCGGCAGCGGCTACAAGGAGGTCCTGACCATCGCGGGCCAGCCTCCGCTGGACGACGAGCTGAAACGCGAGCGGCATGCCGCCGAGTCCCGTCTCGCCTGCTACCGCCGCTTCGGCGCGACCCTGCCGCCCGGCGGGGGAACCCCGGCGCTGTCACCGCGGCACCAGGCGCATGTCGACCGGCACCGCCGGAACACCGAGCGGCCGGCGCGGATCTGCGAACGCTGCTTCATGCAGATCCCGGCGACGGGTCTGTGCGACGGGTGTGACACGTAGCGGTGTGACACATATGGGTGACAGATAGGGCAAGGGAACACGAAAAAGCCCCTCTCCGGAAGGAGAGGGGCTTGCGGTGGCTGGGGCCGGGGTCGAACCGGCGACCTTCCGCTTTTCAGGCGGACGCTCGTACCAACTGAGCTACCCAGCCACGGTGTTTCACGTGAAACACCAGCGGTCCTGACGGGATTTGAACCCGCGGCCTCCACCTTGACAGGGTGGCGAGCACTCCAAACTGCTCCACAGGACCAAGCGTTGTGCACGACAGTGTCGCACACGGTGTTGCGTGCCCCCAACGGGATTCGAACCCGTGCTACCGCCTTGAAAGGGCGGCGTCCTAGGCCGCTAGACGATGAGGGCTATCGGCCCGCCTGGGCGCTTCTCAGCGCGTCGGGGACGTGAGAAGCATATGGGATGGCGGGAGGTATCGCCAAAACGGTTTACGGGGAGGCCGGGGTGCTGGGGGCGGTGGTCGAGGAGGGGGAGGGGGAGGGGGACGGGGAAGAGGAAGGAGTCGGGCCGGCGGTGGTCGCTCCGGGGCGGTTCTCCTTCGGGAGGTGGCGGCTGACCTCCGCCGTGGTCAGACCCAGACCGCCGAGGCGGATCTCGTCCCATGCCTGGAGACGGCGGGTGCCGCGGTCGAGGTAGAGGATCGACGCCTCGATCGGGTCGGGGTTCTTCTGCTCCAGCGCCCGCAGCCCGCTGCCGCCGGTCGTGCCCTCGATCCGCAGCCGGGTGCCGTACGGCATGACCTCCATCTCCTGGTGGTGGAGGTGGCCGGCCAGGACGAGGGGGACCTGTCCGTCCGTCTCCCGGGCCGCGTTCGGGTCGTGGGCGATGGCGATGTCCACCGGCGTACCGGCCTGCTCCTGGTCGCGCAGGGCGGAGGCCAGCCGGGCGCCCGCCAGGACCTGGACCTCCTTGCCGCCCTGCTGGGCCGTCCGGTCCGGGGAGAACTGCGGGTCGCCCATGCCCGCGAACCGCAGCCCGGCCACGTCCACCGCCCGCCCGTCGTCCAGCACATGGACGTTCTCCATGTCCTCCAGGTACTCCTGGGTGAGGTCGGAGTCATGGTTGCCGCGGACCCAGACGTACGGCGCCCCGAGGTCCGCGATCGGGTCCAGGAAGCCGTTCTCGGCCGCCGAGCCGTGGTCCATGGTGTCGCCGGAGTCCACGATCACATTCACTTTGTACTGCTCCACCAGCGACGCGATGATCTTCCAGCTCGCCGGGTTGAGATGGATGTCGGAGACATGCAGCACCCGGATCGTGGACGGGTCGGGCGCGTACGCGGGGAGCGTGGAGGTGGCGTCGTACAGCTTGGTCACATTGGTCACCAGCCGGGCCAGCTCACGCTGGTAGACATCGAACTCGGCGACGATGCTGCGGGCGTCGCCGACCAGGGACGGGGCCGAGGAGAGCAGACCGGAGAAGCGCGGCTCCAGGACCGACTTGGGGTTCCAGGTGGCCAGCGCCGTCCCGCCCGACGCGGCGAGCAGGGCGAGGGCGAGACCGCCGGCCGCGAGCGCCCGGCGCGGGCGCCGGTAGACCACGAGCCCGAGCGCGGTCGCCCCGATCACCACCGCCGCGCAGGAGCGCACCGCCAGATCGAGCGTGCCGCGCCCCACGTCCTCGGCCACCTCGTCCTGGAGCCCGGAGAGCCGCTCGGGGTGGTCCACCAGGGCCTGTGAGCGGACCGGGTCCAGCTGGTCGACGTTCACATCCAGCCGGAAGGGCGCGGTGTGGCTGTTCAGGTGCAGTGCCCCCAGCGGGGAGACATTGATCTTGGTGCCGCCGGTGGCCGACGGACGCAGGGTCATCGTGGTGTCCATCGGCCCGACCGGCACCCGTACGTTCCCCACGACCAGCAGCCCCAGCCAGGCGCCGAGCACCACCACCGCTGTCAGGCCGGCGGCCCGGATCCAGGGGTTGGGGCGGGCGGCCAGTTCGAGGGCGGGGAGGGGACGGGTGCGGGCCATTGATCCCGTATGCCCATGTTGGGGGGCGGATATGCGGTGGCCTGTGCCGTATGCCCTGGGGGGAGGAGCGGCGGGGGGTCAGCCCCAGCCGAGTTCGTGGAGGCGGTCGTCGTCGATGCCGAAGTGGTGGGCCACCTCGTGGATGACGGTGACGGCGACCTCGTGGACCACGTCCTCCGGGGTCTCGCAGTAGCGCAGGGTGGGGCCCTTGTAGATGCTGATCCGGTCCGGCAGCACCCCCGCGTACCACTCGCCGCGTTCGGTGAGCGGGGTGCCCTCGTACAGGCCGAGCAGTTCGGGATCGTCGGCGGGTGGTTCGTCCTCCACGAACACCGCCACGTTGTCCATGACCCGCGCCAGCTCCGGCGGGATCCGGTCAAGTGCTTCACTCACCAGCTCTTCGAACGCCTCGCGTGTCATCTCCAGCACCTGTTCATTGTCCGGGACGGGCGGCGAAACGGCGCCGGGCGGTGACCGGGCCCGGCGTGGCGCGCGTGTCCTCCTGCGGGCGGGGGGAGTTGGGCACGCTGACTTCTTCGCCCCCTCGGAGGTGGCTCCCGTGCGCCCTTTGTACGTACCCGTCCGCCTGGCCGCCGCCGTGGTGGCCGTCGCCGCTGCCGCCGGCTGTATGAGCGTCGGCGACGACGAAGACCGGCGGGCCGAACCGTCGCACTCCGCGGGCCGCCCCGGCGGTGAGGCACCGGACGGCGGCGCGGCGGTCACGGGCGGCGGGTTCGGGTCCGGCGGCGGGGAGGCGGGCGGCGCCCTGGACGGCCGTGGGGACGGCAAGGGCGACGGCAAGGGCGGGAAGGAGAAGGACGGCGACGGCGAGGGGGGTCGTGAGGACGGGCCGGGGGAGTCCGGGGCGCCCTCCGCGTCCGCGCCGGTGCGGCCGGGGGCGTCGGGGCCGGTGCCGGTCGGGCCGGGGCGGACCGTGCCGCCGGGTGGTGATCCGGTGCCGCCGAAGCCGCTGCCGTCGCCGACCCGGACCAGTGAGACGCCCCCGCCGCCCGAGCCGACGCCGGAGCCGCCGGCCTCACCGGACCCGACGGTCGCGGAGCCGTCCTCCTCGGCGCACGAGCAGACGGGAACGCAACTCGTCCAGCGGGAGCCGGCGCCGCGGGCCGGGGTGCCGGTGTGAGGCGGGGGGCTGCTGGGCGAGGGGGGCCACCCGGTGAGGGGTGGGGTTCGCCCGGTGGGAGAGGGGTTCTGTCGGCGATTTGCCTAGCGGGGCCTTGGGTGCGTATGGTGGTAGATCGTTTGATCCCATTTGCCCGGCGCCAATGCAGAGCGCGCCGTGTGGCGCGTTCTCTCCCTTGCCGTGGCTGACCGCATTGAGGCGGTCGTGGTGCGAATCACGGAGTTGACGGGCGCGTGCCGACGAGACTCCGGAAGGTTTCGCATTCGCATGTCCATTTCCACTGCCGATCACTTTGTCGTGCCCGGGGACGAGGTCCGTGAGGACGTCGTCGTCGATGCCGAGAACACCGAGAACACCGAGACCAGTGAGAGTGCCGGGGGCGCCGACAGCGCCTCGGACTCGGACACGGGTTCCGCTGTCGCGGCCGACACCGACACCGACACCGAGGCCGACATTGACGCCGAGGTCGACACCGGCGCCGACGCCGAGGACGACACCCCCGACATCACCTTCGCCGACCTCGGTCTCCCCGAGGGCGTCGTGCGCAAGCTGGCGCAGAACGGGGTGACCGTCCCGTTCCCGATCCAGGCCGCGACCATCCCGGACGCCCTGGCCGGCAAGGACATCCTCGGCCGTGGCCGCACCGGCTCCGGCAAGACCCTCTCCTTCGGACTGCCGACCCTGGCCACGCTGGCCGGCGGCCGTACCGAGCGCAAGAAGCCCCGCGCCGTCATCCTCACCCCCACCCGCGAGCTGGCCATGCAGGTCGCCGACGCGCTCCAGCCGTACGGCGATGTCGTCGGCCTGCGGATGAAGGTGGTCTGCGGCGGTACGTCGATGGGCAACCAGATCTACGCCCTGGAGAAGGGCGTCGACATCCTGGTCGCCACGCCGGGCCGGCTGCGGGACATCATCAACCGGGGCGCCTGTTCCCTGGAGGATGTCCAGATCGCCGTCCTCGACGAGGCCGACCAGATGTCCGACCTGGGCTTCCTGCCCGAGGTCACCGAGCTGCTGGACCAGATTCCGGCGGGCGGTCAGCGGATGCTGTTCTCCGCGACGATGGAGAACGAGATCAAGACTCTCGTCGACCGTTACCTCACCGAGCCGGTGCTGCACGAGGTCGACGCGGCGCAGGGCGCGGTGACGACCATGTCCCACCACATCCTGATCGTGAAGCCCAAGGACAAGGCGCCGGTCACCGCGGCGATCGCGTCCCGCAAGGGCCGCACCATCATCTTCGTCCGCACCCAGCTCGGCGCCGACCGGGTCGCCGAGCAGCTGCGCGACGCGGGCGCCAAGGCCGAGGCACTGCACGGCGGCATGACCCAGGGCGCCCGCACCCGCACGCTGGCGGACTTCAAGGACGGTTACGTCAATGTCCTGGTCGCCACGGATGTCGCCGCGCGCGGTATCCATGTCGACGGCATCGACCTGGTCCTGAACGTGGACCCGGCCGGTGACCACAAGGACTATCTGCACCGGGCGGGCCGTACCGCGCGTGCGGGCCGTACCGGCACGGTCGTCTCGCTGTCGCTGCCGCACCAGCGGCGGCAGATCTTCCGGCTGATGGAGGACGCGGGCGTCGACGCCTCGCGCCACATCATCCAGGGCGCCGGCGCGTTCGACCCGGAGGTCGCCGAGATCACCGGTGCGCGCTCCATGACGGAGGTCCAGGCCGAGTCGGCCGGGAACGCCGCCCAGCAGGCCGAGCGCGAGGTCGGCCAGCTCACCAAGCAGCTGGAGCGGGCCCAGCGCCGGGCCGGCGAGCTGCGCGAGGAGGCGGACCGGCTGATCGCCCGCGCCGCCCGTGAGCGGGGCGAGGACCCGGAGACGGCGGTGGCCGAGGCCCAGGCGGCGACGGTGACAGCGTTGGAGGCGGCGGAGGCCGTGACGGCGGTGTCCGTGCCGGAGCAGGCGCGGGAGTCCGAGCGCGGGGCGGGATCTTCGTCGCCCTCCTCGTCTTCATCCTCTTCGTCGTCTTCGTCTTCGTCGTACGAGCGGCAGGACCGGCCGGAGCGCGGGGAGCGTTACGTCCGTAACGATCACCGGGGTGAGCGGGGCGGCGGTGGGTTCCGTCGGGACGACCGCGGTGGGCGTTCCTTCGAGCGGCGGGACGACCGTCGCGATGACCGGCGTGATGACCGTGGTGGGCGTTCGTTCGAGCGTCGGGATGACCGGCGGGATGACCGTGGTGGGCGTTCGTTCGAGCGTCGGGATGACCGTCGGGATGACCGGGGCGGGCGTTCCTTCGAGCGCCGGGATGACCGTCGGGACGACCGTGGTGGCCGTTCCTTCGAGCGGCGGGACGACCGCGGTGCGCGTTCGTTCGAGCGTCGGGATGACCGTCGGGACGACCGTGGCGGGCGTTCCTTCGAGCGGCGGGACGACCGGCGCGATGACCGCCGTGATGACCGTGGTGGGCGTTCGTTCGAGCGTCGGGACGACCGTCCGGGCCGTTCCTCGTCCTCCTTCGAGCGGCGGGACGAGCGGAGCGGGCACCGGGGCAGCGACCGGCCGTTCAACCGTGACCGGCAGGGCGAGCGGCCCGGTTTCCGCGCGGGTGGCCATGAGCGGCCGCACGGTCGCCGTGACGACCACCGGGGGACCGGCGGTGGGTCCTCCTTCGGACGCCGCGAGGACAAGCCGCGCTGGAAGCGCAACGGCTGACGCCGGGGCGGAGTGCTGAAGAGCACTGAAGAGGGCTGAGGAGTACTCAAGAGTGCTGAGGAAGGGCCCGTACGGCTTCGGTCGTGCGGGCCCTTCCGCGTGTCCCGGTCCCTGGCCCCCCCGGTCGTGGTCCTGGGTGGTGGCGTTCGTTGGGGGTCAAGTTGTGACGTGTGTCACGCGCTTGGTGGGGGAATTGCTGGGGGCATGACAGATACAGCTGCGGACGCAGGGGCGGGTTCGCCGACGGGGGTCACCGGGGCCGGGGGCCTCACCGATGAGGAACGGCTGGCTCAGCTCGGGTACACCCAGGTGCTGGCCCGCCGTATGTCCGGGTTCTCCAACTACGCGGTCTCGTTCACGATCATCTCGGTGCTGTCGGGCTGCCTGACGCTGTATCTGTTCGGCATGAACACCGGTGGCCCGGCGGTGATCACCTGGGGCTGGGTCGGGGTCGGTCTGATGACGCTCTTCGTCGGGCTGGCGATGGCGGAGATCTGTTCGGCGTACCCGACCTCGGCGGGCCTGTACTTCTGGGCGCACCGGCTGGCGCCACCGCGGACGGCGGCGGCCTGGGCGTGGTTCACGGGGTGGTTCAACGTGCTGGGGCAGGTCGCGGTGACCGCGGGGATCGACTTCGGCGCGGCGTCCTTCCTGGGCGCGTATCTGAACCTTCAGTTCGGCTTCGAGGTGACTCCGGGCCGGACGATCCTGCTCTTCGCGGGGATCCTGCTGCTGCACGGCCTCCTCAACACCTTCGGGGTCCGGATCGTCGCCCTCCTCAACAGTGTGAGTGTGTGGTGGCATGTGGTGGGGGTGGCGGTGATCGTGGGCGCGCTGGCGTTGGTCCCGGACCGCCATCAGTCGGCGTCCTTCGTCTTCGGTGAGTTCGTGAACAACACGGGGTGGGGCAGCGCGCTGTATGTGGTGCTGCTGGGGCTGCTGATGGCGCAGTACACCTTCACCGGGTACGACGCGTCCGCCCATATGACGGAGGAGACGCACGACGCCTCGACGGCGGGCCCGAAGGGGATCGTGCGGTCGATCTGGACCTCCTGGATCGCCGGTTTCGTCCTGCTCCTCGGCTTCACCTTCGCGATCCAGTCGTACGAGGGGGCGCTGGCCTCCCCGACGGGGGCGCCGCCGGCGCAGATCCTGCTGGACGCGCTGGGCGTGACCGCGGGGAAGCTGTTGCTGCTGGTGGTGATCGGGGCGCAGTTGTTCTGCGGGATGGCGTCGGTGACGGCCAACAGCCGGATGATCTACGCCTTCTCCCGGGACGGCGCGCTTCCCTTCTCCCGGGTCTGGCACACGGTGAGTCCGCGCACCCGGACGCCGGTCGCGGCGGTGTGGCTGGCGGCGGGGGGTGCGCTGGTGCTGGGGCTGCCGTACCTGATCAATGTCACCGCGTACGCGGCGGTCACGTCCATTGCGGTGATCGGCCTCTACATCGCGTACGTCATCCCGACGCTGCTGCGGCTGCGGAAGGGGGACGACTTCGAACGGGGGCCGTGGCATCTGGGGCGGTGGTCGCGGGTGATCGGGGTGATCGCGGTGACCTGGGTCGGCGTGATCACCGTGCTGTTCATGCTGCCGCAGGTGTCGCCGGTGACCTGGGAGACGTTCAATTACGCGCCGGTGGCGGTGCTGGTGGTGCTGGGGTTCGCGGCGGGGTGGTGGGGGGTTTCGGCTCGGAAGTGGTTTTTGCGGGGGGATGGGGTTGGGGTTGGGGATGAGCTTGTGCGTGAGGATGACGGTGGGGTTCGGGGTGGGGTGGGGATTCCGGGGGTTCCGGGGGTGGATTGAGGGGCCCGCGGGGTGGCTCCGGGGCCTCGGGCGGGGTGGGCGCGTAGGGTCTTCGGCTGTGCGCCGGGCCGTGTCGCGATACCCGATCGGAGACGCGGCCCGCTCCGGCTATGCTCGGGGAGGCAACATCACGCATCGCCGGGTGCGCCTTTGGGTGTGGCGGTGAGTGGGCCCTTAGCTCAATTGGCAGAGCAGTGGACTTTTAATCCATTGGTTGTGGGTTCGAGTCCCACAGGGCCTACGGGATGCGGGTGGAGGATATGCCCTCTGACCTGCTACGCAGCGTCCGGGTCGGCTTCGGTCGACTCGGGCGCTTCCTCGTTTTCGAGCCACTGCGTGAGCGATGCGTGAGCGGATGTGGGCGTGGCTTGCGGATGGGGCGCTGCCTGAGCGGACGAATCGGCAGATGCCCTGCGCGACCGGGGGATCAGATTCGCTGCCTTCTCGGCGATCTCGCGGTCCAGCTCAGGGAGCAGGCTCGTGTAGGTGTCCGAGGTCAGCGTGATCGTGGAGTGGCGGAGTGTCTCCTTCACCGTGTGGATGTCGCCGCCGCCTCCGTGTGTGAGCGTCGCGGCCACATGACGCAGGTCTCGCAGGGTGATGGGAGGCAGGTCGGTCGTGGCGAGAACGCGGCGGAAGGTCTCGGAGACGGTCTCCGGGTGTAGCCAGGAGCCGTCTTCCTTGGTGAAGACCTTGCCGGTGTCATGCCAGGCTTCGCCCCACCCCGCGCGCTCCTTCTCCTGGCGAGCTTTGTGGTCGCGCAGTTCGGAGATGGTCGTGCTGTCGAGCGCGATCGTGTTGGCGCTGCCGTCCGTCTTGGGCTCGGACTCGTAGGGGTCCCAGCCGTCCACCACGATCTCCTTGGCGGGTGTGATGAGGCCGGCGTCGAGATCGATCTCGTGCCAGTCCTGGCCGACCGCCTCGCCGCGACGGAGACCGCGGGTGCCCATGAGGTGAAAGATCGCGTACAGGCGGTCGCCCTCGGCTGCGTCCAGGAAGGCGCCGAATTGCTGTGGGGTCCACACCATGACCGGGCCGGGGACTTCCCCGGTCTCGCGCCAGCGTCGTACGCGCTCCTCGGTCCACAGGAGTGGTTTCGGGCGTTTGCCGGATTCCAGTTCGACATGGGACGCCGGATTGAAGGTGATCAACTGCTGGGCGATCGCCGCGTTCAGTGCCGCGCGGAGGGTGCGGCGGATGGCCTGGCGGCTGGCCGGGCCCGTGATCTTCCGGAAGGGCTTCATCTCGGCGAGCTTGGCTCGTTCGGACGCGAGGAACGGTCGTTCGGCTCCAGCGGGCCGTCCTGGTTTGCTCGGCTTGCAACGGGCGATCTGTTCGCGGCGGGCCCGGTTCTCGGCGGCGATCGTCTCGTTGTCATCGGCTATGCCGTCGAACATCTCCACCAGGTGGCCGACGTTGAGCCGGTCCAGACGCACGTGGCCGATGCGGGGCTTCAGATGGACGCGAATGTGGGAACCGTAGCTGTTCAGCGTGGTCTTGCGACGCCGCTTTCCTGCGAACCACTGGTCGAGCCATTCGCCGACCGTGAGGCGTCCAGTGAGGTCGAGGCCGTGGTTGAGGCGGCGACGGGTCGCTTCTACGTTCGGGAGTGGTGCCTTTTCGTCGGCGACCTTCTCCAGGAGGTCGGCTATGCGGGCGAGGTTCTCGGGGTCGTCGTTTTCGGCGAGGGCGATGAGGGCGCGGACCTGGTCGAGGTCGTTCTGGGCGTCTTTGAGGGTGGTGTAGCCGGCGCGGCTGAAGGAGCGGCGGGCGCCGTCTTGGCGGGGTGGGAGTTCCTGACGGACGGAGTAGGTGCCGTGCTTGCGGTTGGTGAGCTTGGGGCACTTCTTGCCGAGGGGTCTGCCGGTGTGGGGGTCGCGGCAGTAGCAGCGTCGGTGGGTGGAGCCCTTCAAATGCGTTCCTCCGGGGTGGGGGTGGGGTTGTCGAGTCCGGTTGGGGTGGTGGGCACGGTGGTGGGTTGGTCGACGTCGTGGAGGGTGTGGGGGAGGTGGGGTGGGGTGGCGCCTCGTTCGCGGATGCGGCGGCGGAGGTGGCGCAGTTCGTATTTGGCGGTGATGGCTTCGTCGTTGTCGTCGTTTTCGGCGAGGGCGGTGAGGGCGTTGGTGGTGAGGCGGGTGTGGGCGTCGAAGTCGCGGAGCATGCCGGGGTCGTGGCCGGTGATCCGTTTGTCTGCGGTGAAGTGGCGTAGGGCGGTACGGGTGGGGACGAGCTCCTCGAAGGGGAGTTCCTGGGTCTGGTCGGTGTAGCCGACGGGGAAGATGAGGCAGATGGGGTAGGTGCGCAGGGCGGCGGCCAGGATCATGATGTCGACGAGGGGGAGGTTTGCTCGGCGGCCGGATTCCATGTTGGCGATGACGTTGCGGGGGATGGGGTGCCCGAGGCGTTCGCATGCGTCGGCGAGGTCCTGTGCGCTCCACCTCATCTCCTTTCTGCGGCGGCGGACTTCGCGGGCCACGGTGGCGTTGACGCGGTCCGCCCATTCGGGGACGTCGTCGGTCTCTTCATCGTCGATATCGTGTTGTGTCATGAAGACACAGTAGCGTGAGGATCGTGGTGGATACACGCCTGGAGCCGGATGTGATCACCGCGTTCGCCGAGGGCTGTATCGAGAGGGGCGCACGCGTATGCGCGAAGACGCGAAGGCCGGGCCGACGGCGGGATCGACCGTGCCGAAGGGTTCGCGGGGGATGAGCCGGGAGGAGTTGCTGGCGCTTCCGGTATCGGTTGACCTGGAGACCGGTAACCGGGCGCTGGGGCTGGGGCGGAGCAAGGGGTACGAGCTGGCGAAGCGCGGCATGTATCCGTGCCGGGTGCTGCGGCTGGGCAACGCGTACCGGGTGGTGACGGCGGATCTGCTGGCGCTGCTCGGGCTGGCCGCGTGAGGCGACGGCACGTCAGCGGAGGGTTCTGCGCTGAGCTGACACGGAAACGCTGGACTGTTGGCGGGGTTGGACGTACGGTCTGTGGTCCCCCGGGGAACGGAGCGAACGTTCCGGACCGGAACAGACCTGGCGTCCCCGCACCGAACCGGGCGAACACTCCGGATCAGAACGCGACGGGCCTGCGGTACCACAGTGCCCGAGGTCCCGGAACTCCCGCTTCCCGCATCCATCGAATGACGCGCGCCGCTGGGCCGGTGTGCCCGGCGGCGCAGGAGAGGAACCGCCTGGTGCAACCAGACAACCCCCTGCCCCATTCCGTCCCCGACCCGACCCTGCACCTTCCGGTGCCTGGCCGCCCGTCGCAGTCCCGGGCCAGCCTGATCAGGACGCGCCGGAGAACACCGCTCCGGTCCCGGCGGCGGAGGCGGCGGTGCCTGATCTGGAGCCGTCTGCTGGTTCGGTGCTGCTGGATGAACTGCGTGCGCGGATAGCGCGGTTCGTGATCCTGCCGTCGCCGGAGGCGCTGGACGCGGTGACGCTGTGGGTGGCGGCCACGCACCTGCAGCCCTCGTGGCAGCACGCGCCGCGCCTCGCGGTCGTCGGACCGGCGAAGCGGTGTGGGAAGTCACGGCTGCTGGACGTGCTCACCGAGACGGTCCACGAGCCGATGCTCACCATCAACACCACCCCGGCGGCCGTCTTCCGGTCGATCACCGAGGAGCCGCCCACCCTCCTGGTCGACGAGGCCGACACGATCTTCGGGACGCCGAAGCAGGCGGAGAAGAACGAGGAGATGCGCGGCCTCCTCAACGCCGGCCACCAGCGCAACCGGTACGTCACCCGGGTCGTCGGCAACGACCACACCCCGCACCGGTTCGCGACCTTCGCCATGGCCGCCCTCGCCGGGATCGGTGACCTGCCCGACACCATCATGGACCGGGCCGTCGTGATCCGGATGCGCCGCCGGGCCGAGGGAGAACGCGTCAAGCCCTTCCGCTCCCGCCGCGACATCCCCTCACTGCACGAACTGCGCGACCGCATCGCCGCCTGGACCGCACCGCTCCTGGACGAGGCGGGGGAGCTGGAGCCGGAGATGCCGGTCGAGGATCGGGCCGCCGACACCTGGGAACCCCTGATCATCATCGCCGACCTCGCCGCCGGGACTTGGCCCCGCCGGGCTCGCACCGCGTGTGAGCGGATGGTGGCGGCGGAGGTCGAGGCGGAGGAGGAACGGCCCGGCGGCGCCCGCATCCTGGCCGACATCCGCAGGGTCTTCGCCGCCCAGCGCGAGACTGACAGCCTCTCCACGGACGATCTGCTGTACCACCTGCGGCAGGACCCGGAGGCGCCGTGGGCGCAATGGGGGCGCACCGGGCTCGACGCCCGCGAACTGGCCAGGATGCTCACCCCGTACGGCATCAAGCCCGGCAACGTCCGCCTCACCGACCAGACCCAGCGCAAGGGCTACACCCGCAACAAGTTCCTCGACGCCTGGCGCCGCTACTGCCCCACCACCCACCCCGTGGACACCGGACCAGCACCGCTGTCGGGCTCGGGCTAAGCGTTCACTCAGTGAACGCCGAACGGTCCCCCGGGCTGAGCGTTCACTCAGTGAACGCCGAATCCGCTGTCCCTGCTTCGGGCTGAGGCCCGCATCCCCCGGTGTGGCCGTCCCTGCCGTCCCTGCCGTGATCGTGCAGGCCAGACACCCTGCGGCTGGGACGGGAGCCCGGGACGGGACGGCAACCCGATCATGAACAGCCTGAAAGTCGACCTGATCCGTCTTGTGTCGTCCCGGGCGTCCCTGCCGTATCGCCCCAGGTCAGGGCGTGGTCGGCTGGGACGGCGCGAACCCACCGTGCCGTCCCGGCCGCCCGGCACGGGCCCGGTCGCCGGCCAGCCCCGGCAACGCACGCAAACAGCCGGGGACACCGCAGGGACGGACGTTCGGGACCACTGCCGTACCTGCCCTGACCTGCGTTTGCAACGCCCGGGACGGACAAGACGGATCACACCACCCAACCCCACCAGGAGCCTCCCACCTTGCCCCACCCCGCCACACCCACCCCGACACCCGCTCACCATCTCCGCCCAGACCGGCCGACGCAGAGCAGGCAGACCGCCGAGCGGTACGTGCTTGCTGCCGCCGGGGCTGTCATCGTCGCTCTCACCGTGGGAGCGTTCTGGCTGTCTTACGCTCACCTGGCCGAGGTCGCTGGTCAGCACGGGCTGGGGCACTCGCCGGTCAGGCGTTGGGCCTGGCCGGCGACCCTCGACGCGTTCATCGTCGCGGGCGAGCTGCTGATGCTCCGCGCCGGCCTGCGCGGCGTCACCGACGGGTGGGCCGTCGCGCTGACGGGCACCGGAGCGCTCGGCTCGATCGCGCTCAACGTCGCCGGAGTCGCCGGTGCGGACGGCGCCCGCCCCGTACCCCTGCTCGACTACGTCGTCGCGGCGGTGCCCCCGACCGCCGCACTGCTCGCCTTCGGCGTCCTGATGCGCCAGATCCACCAACTCGTCGGCCCGCCAGCAGACCAGCGACTCCGGGCGCCGGGACCCCAGGTCACTCCACCCATCGGTGCTCCCGAACCACCGGAGCAGCCCCCTGCTGCCGTTCCCGATCCCGTCTCCCCTGCGCCGCCATCACCCGACAGGGCGGATGACGGGCCCCGGCCCCGGGGTGGCCGTCCGGCGAAGGCCACGATCCACGAGCTGGTGGAGATCGGCCGGACAGCCCTCGCCGAGCACAGCACCCTCAGCCGGGCCCTCCTCCGCGAAGCCGTCGAGGACCGGGACCTGACGATCGGAAGCGAGCGGCAGACCGAGGTGATGACGATCCTCCGCCCGGAGATCGAAGCCGCCCACACGGCCGGTCCGCACAGCGGCTGACCGCAACTCCCGCGGGGTGACCGGAACCCCCTTCCGGTCACCCCGCCCAGCAGACCACCACACCACCCCGCACCGGCTCGTCCACACCTGTGGACAGCGCGCCGACCACCACACCCCGCTGCGCCCCAACCGCCGAGCCATCGACACCGTCACTTCCGGAGAACCCCACGTGCCCCACCACCCGCACCACCCCGACCACACTCCCGACATGCCCCCGCCCGAGCCGAAGCCCGCTGCCGAGCCGCCCCCGCTGCGGGAAGCCGTCGATCCAGCCGGGCCCAGGCCAGCAAGGTATGCCGCTGGACCGTCCAAGGACGGCCCCACCGGCGGTGCCTCCGCCCCGGGGGTGGCGGAGGCGGCCGGGCACCAGGGGGCGCCCGGAAAGGAGGAACCGTCCGCCGACACCGCAACCGTCGTGCT
Organism: Streptomyces sp. NPDC004610; assembly: GCF_040609715.1. Classification (NCBI taxonomy): domain Bacteria; kingdom Bacillati; phylum Actinomycetota; class Actinomycetes; order Kitasatosporales; family Streptomycetaceae; genus Streptomyces; species Streptomyces sp. NPDC004610. Next base: position 15,880 of record NZ_JBEXLA010000046.1, read on the forward strand.
GCCGTTGCCGCGTGCCGCCGAAGCCGCCGCCGTGCACCGCGTCGCCCGCCGCCGCACCCGCGAGCACACCCAGCGCACACACCGCGTCGACGTCCGCTACAGCCACGAAGAGAAGACCGCAATCCTGCGCAGGGCCCGCTCCCTGAACATCGCCGGCGCGCACTACATCGGCGCCGTCGTCATGGCCCACCTCCACGGCGACCTCACCCTCCCCGGCCAGCGCACCCCCCTCGACGACTACATCGACGAACTCAACGCCCTCCGAGCACAGGTCGCCCGGATCGGCGGCAACATCAACCAGATCGCCCGCAGACTCAACTCCGGCGCCCACCCCCACCCCGCCGACACCACCACCCTCGCCCAAGCCGAACACACCCTCACCACCGTCCGGACCACCATCGCCGAGATCGCCACAGCCGCCACCCAGGCCATCACCCGGAACGGCGTCCGGTGATCGCGAAGATCAGCGGCGGCAAGGACACCGCCGGACTCATCCGCTACCTCTTCGGCCCCGGCAAGGCCAATGAACACACCGACCCCCACCTCGTCGCCTCCTGGGACGGCTTCGCCCCCGACCCCGGCCGCACCACCAACCCCACCACCACACGGAAACACCTGGTCGCCGACCTCGACCTGCACGTGAAACAGGCCCGCCGCCTGGGCCGGGCACCCGAACGGCACGTCTGGCACTGCTCCATCCGCGCCACCCGCAGCGACCGCCACCTCAGCGACGACGGATGGGCCGGTATCGCCCGTCGCGTCGTCGCCGCCACCGGAATCGCCCCCCACGGCGATCCCGACGCCTGCCGGTGGGTCGCCGTCCGCCACGCACCCGACCACATCCACATCGCCGCCACCAAAGTCCGCGCCGACCTGCGCACCGCCCGCCACTGGAACGACTACCTCAACGCCGACCGCGAACTCGCCGCCATCGAGAAGGAACACGGCCTGCACCGGGTCGCACGCGGAGACCGCACCGCCGCCAAACGCCCCACCCGCGCCGAACAGGAGAAGGCCCACCGCAACGGCCACACCCGCACCGCCCGCGAACGCCTCCGCACCATGGTCCGCACCGCCGCCGCAGCGGCCACCAGCACCGACGAATTCCTCCACCTCCTCCAGCACACCGACGGCATCCGCGCCGAGCTCGTCCACTTCCCCTCCGGCGACGTACGCGGCTACAAGGTCGCCGCCACCGACACCGTCACCGCCACCGGCGAACCCGTCTGGTTCTCCGGCTCCCAGCTCGCCCCCGACCTCTCCCTCCCCAAGATCCGCAAACGCCTGGAGAACACCGGCCAGAACCCCGAAGACCGCCCCGGCCGGGGCCTGCCCGACCCCTGGCACGAGATCATCACCGCCACCGAACGCATCCCCCACCACCTCACCCACGACGACGACCCCGCCGCCCAGGCCCACATCACCGCCCTCGGCGAAGTCCTCGACATCCTCCCCCTCCTCGCCCCCAACCCCCTCCAGCCACAACTCCGCCAAGCCGCAGCCGCCTACGAACGCGCCACCCGCTCTCGCATCCACGCCGAATACCACCACGCCCGCACCCTGCGCAACGCGGTCAGGGACGTACTCCGGACACCGGCCCCACACGGCGACACCGGCCTGGCGATGCTCCTCGACGTCACGCTCCTGGCCATCGTCGCCGTCATCCGCTGGCACCAGCTCCGCCACCACGACCAGCAGACAACCGCCGCCCACAACACCCTCACCCACATCCAGACCGCCTACGACCAAGCAGCCGCCGCACCCCTGGCAGCCCTCACCGCCCGACGCCCACCCCAGCACAACACCGACCGCTACATCCGCCACCTCCACCAGACCCTCCCCACCCACGCCGAGCAGATCACCAAGGACCAGGACTTCCCCGCCCTCACCACCGTCCTCGCCCACGCCGAATCCACAGGCCACAACCCGGAAGCACTCCTCCGCCATGCCGCCGGCCAACGCCGCCTCGACGACGCCCGCCACCCCGCACGCGTCCTCCTCTGGCGCATCCAACGCCTCACCACCACCCCGGCAGCGCTCGCGGCACACGCCACCCGGACCAAGAACACAGAACAGCGCATCACGATCCCGACCGGCAGGACCGCCATCATCACCACCCCGAACCCGCCCGGGACGAGACACCACTGACCACGGGTGACGCCTCTCGGCTGGGCAACAACGCGCGGGTCGGTCTGCGTGTCAGTGCGTAGGACGTGTGGTCGGTGCCTCGGCCTCCGTGCTGGGGCAGTGAGCCGTAGGGCGGAAGGCCGCTGGGTAGGGTCGAGCCATTCCCACCTGGAGAGGCAGTGGCGTGGCGGACATCGTGATTGCGCAGACAACCAGCGATGACGAGGACCAGGCGCAGGCGCTGGCGCGGGGCGCGGTGGAGAACAGGCTGGCGGCGGGGGTTCACATCGACGCGCCGATCACCGCTGTCTACCGGTGGAAGGGCACGGTCGTGACGGCGAAGGAGTGGCGAGTCTCGTACATGACGACGACGGACCGTCTCCAGGAACTGGAGGCGTGGGTGGCCGAGAGGCACCCCTACGAGGTGCCTCACTGGACCACTCTGCCAGTCACCGGTGGGTCTGACGCCTACCTGTCCTGGGTGGCTGAAGAGACGGCCCGGAGCTGACGCGCCGCCGTGCGACCGCTGTTCGCCCCGGCACCGGACCGCGAGACCGTTGAGGGTTCAGGCTGCGAATTGGCGGAGGTGATGCACGAGGTCCCTCTCCCGCTCGGGCAGATTGCGGGCAACCGCCCGAGCGCGTTGCCTGCCCATCGTGTTCGGTTTGGCCTGCGATGCAGCCACGAACTGACGTGCCACGTAGATGCCCCGGTCGACGTCTCCGCCACGGAGCAACGCCGCCGATAGATCACCGAGTACGACGACCCCGCCGGCGGACAGGCCCTTCCCCAGCCGGTCCACGGCGGTGTCGGCCATGGAGGTGAGTTCGAACCGTCCCAGCTGTCCGTACACGGACAGCGATAGCGAGTCCATGCGGTACGGGGTGACGAACCGTACCCAGGACTGCTCACTGGCGTGATCAGCGAAGTCGTAGGCAACGTGAGCCCGTTCCAGTGCGCGCAGCGCCCCCGTACCGTCTCCCAGTGCCGCCCTCTCCTCGGCGTGCCGACCGAAGACCCAGGCGGCAGCGGCGGCGTTCCCCCGGCCGCGTACGTCCTGGGTGGCCTGCGAGAGGATCTCCAGCTTCTTCTTGGGCGCCATGGTCCCGTAGCTGGCGTACGTCAGGGCCAGCGCTCGGAGCGGCGGATACCCGGCGGCACCGGCGCATCGTGAGGTGACCTTGTAGTAGGCGCCTGCCTTGTCGTGCTGGCCCAGGTCCCAGGCCAGCCAACCGGCCAGGGCGGCGGTCTCTCCGGCGGCGATGGTGAGCGCTCGCTCCTTCTCACCGGCGCGGGGCAGGGCTTGGGTGATCGCGTCGAGGTGGGATTCGACGGTGCTCTGCAGTTGCCGGGCACTGAGGTTGAGTTCCCGGACGTGGAGCTCGGCGGCCCGCTCGACGAGTGCGTTCGCCGAAGGAGTGTCGATCTTGGAGCCCTTGTCGAGGGCGAAGGCGAGCCGTCCCCACGGCTCGGCCGCCGCGCTCACACCTATGGCGGCACCGCCCAGCAGTCTGCGACGATTCACGTCGTCCTGTTCCTCTTCGTCACGATCGCGTCCCTTCCGCCTGGCGCGGGCGGCCTGGGCCTCCCGCCTCAGATCCTCGAACGGGATACCGCAGGCCACCGCGATGTGTTCCAGCGTGTGGTCGGTCGGAACCGTCTCGAATTTCTCGTAGCGGCTGATCTCGCGGCGGGTCAGTGTCTCTCTGCCGGAGACGGCGTTGATGGCCTCCGCGTGCCTTTCCTGGGTCCGGCCGGTGTCTTTCCGGAGCCGTAGCAGCAGCGCGGCGAACGGATCTGGCTCTGACATGAGTGTGACCTCTGTTGGGGGGCGAATCCAATCATGACCCCGATTCCCCCGTCGATTTCCCCCCTTGACGGAGTTTCCCCCCTCTGAGTTCCCCTGGTGGTTCGCTCAGACACGCGGTGCCATGGCTTCCATGACCAGGCTCCAAGAGGCGGCCCCGCCCGGTGGGGGCACCGACAGCCGTGCAGTGACAGAACGCCCGTCGAGCGCGCGCTCGTTTCGACAGGCCCGACAGAATCCTCCGAGGCAAGAGTGCGCACCAGCGGAGACCCATGTCTTCCAAGCGGTGTTCCTGCCCGACATGTCCGCCGTTGCGGAGATGCGGGCGGCGGCGAAAGCCTTCCTGAGGCGGTCCGGGCTGGTGGGGCTGGTCCTCGACGACATCGTGCTGGCGCTGTCGGAACTCGTCACCAATGCCATCGAGCACGGTGACGGACCGGTCGATCTTCTGGTCCGCGCCGCCGAGGGCAGGCTCCTGATCTCGGTGGTGGACAGCGATCCGGCTCCGGCAGTGCTGAAAGAGGCCGGCCCCGACGATGTTTCAGGGCGGGGGATCGCTTTGGTGAACGCGCTCGCGGACGAATGGGACAGCACGGGCGAGGAGACGTGGTGCTCGTTCCTGTACGAGACGACGTCTGGTGAGGCGGAATGAGCGCTGCCTCGGATCGGCTCACCGATGAGCAGTTCGCCAAGAGTGCCGGGGCACTGCTGGCCGCCCTGCAGCACTCCTTTCTCCATGACGATGACTTAGAAAACGATCTCGATGCCGTCCTGGGCGAATCCGCCGGACCGATCGGCATCGCAGGACCTAAGCATCGAACTGATGGGCGTGGCCTGATTCGCCGCCGCAAGACTGTTGCGGAGGAGATCCCGGACCCCGGAAGTGCGGCGGTGGCGGAATTGGGTCGATGCCTGACTCGATTGGACCGCATACTCGGCCAACTCGTGCGCATCGCCCGGGAGCGCATGGGCGGGCTCGGTGCCCCCGTCCCCGCTCTCGCCGACGCCGTGGCACGCGCTGAGGGCGTACGCGCCGGTTGGACGCGACCTATGGGCGAGTTCATGGACGACCGCACCCACCTGCGCCGGCTGGCGCTTGCCGCCTCCGACCTCCTCGATGCCGCCAGCGACGACACCAGTCCGTTGCCCGATTTCGTCGGCGGAGGTCGGATGTGAAGGGTCACTTGCCACGCGCCTGCTGGCTGGCCCAGCCGGTGACCGTCCTCTCCCTCATTGACTCCGGCCGCGTGCTCCCCTTACCAGCCCGCTGCTGCTCTTTTCGCAGGTCGGGATGAAGCTCCGACAACCAGTAACCGATGCCACGGCACCACCCGCTTCCTCCGCGCGACTCCGAATCCCACAGAAGGCACCACACATGACTGACAAACCGAACAGCAGCGAGCCCGATCCCCTCGTCGTGATGGGCCAGGCAGCCGCCGGTGCTGCGGACGCCTCGCGCACCGCCGCTCAACGCGCTGCGGACGCGAGCCTGGTCAATCTGCTGACCGGCCACCTCAAGGACCAGCAGCAGGACGGTTCCTAGATCGCCGCCTGCGCTCCGAGGCACACCGGCCACGAAGCGCAGGCGTCTGCTCCACGTTCGTTCCGCTTCCCGGCCCACCGCTTCGCAGGGCGTGGGCCGGGAGACGGCTCCCATCGTCCGGCGTGCGGAGAACGCGGCACCACCCGCCTTCTCCCACGGGGCGCACAGCGCCCCGCGCCGGTGCCTCCCTCTGCTCCGTGAAGCTCCGAAGGCATAGGAGAAAACCAGTATGACCGTGCCACCGAGCACCACCTTCCGTGTCCCCCTGCCCGACCCGCTGATCGAACTCCTCGGCGCGAAGGTCATCGGCCTTCCGTCCGCCGAACTCGACAGGGGTCTGCTGCGTGGCGACGTCAGTGCGGCCTACGACCGGGTCCGCGACGAGTCGGCCGACGCGCAGATCGTCGTACGCCGCTGCCGGGCCCTCCTCGACGACCCCGACGGCGACGGGTTCGCCGTCATCGAGGCGGGGCCGTTGCTCGACCACTACGGCCTGGACGACGGGCAGAAGGCCGCCACGGTCCTGCTGTCCTGGCTCGGCCGGCCGTTGCGGGCGTTTGACAAGTGGCCGCTGTGGAAGCCGCTGGGCACGAATCTGGCCATCGACCCGATGCGTGCCACCGGCTCCGGGTACAACCCGCTGCACATCGACGTGGTGAACGCGACCGAGCCGCCCGACTACAGCGCCCTGCTGTGCGTGCGCCCCGACCCGCAGGGCGAGGGGTACAGCATCGTCTCGCAGCTCCGCCGGGCCGTGGACCGGCTCAGCGAGGGCGAGCGCGCCCTCCTCGCGGAGCCGGTGTTCCGCGACGGCGCCTTCCACGACCTGACCGGCGTCGGCGAGAAGTACGACCCGTTCCCCGTGCTCGACGGGAGGCCGCCCACGGAAGGCTTCGTGCGGTTCACCGCGAAGATGCTGGCCGCCATGAACCCTCAGGACCCGCACACCGGCGCTGTTCGCGCACTCGAACGGGCGCTGATCGCCGGGCAGCGCAGGTTCCTGCTCGGTTTCGGGGACCTGATCGTCGTGAACCAGCACCTGTGCGTGCACGGCCGCGAGGCCCTGGGGCCGGGGCAGGGGGAGGTGCCGGAGGAACGGCGCCGCCTGCTGTGGCAGATGTTCCTGCGGGCTGCGGGAGCCGATGCGCGATGACGACCGCCGACCTGGGGATGCCACTCACCGCAGCGCCCCCCTCTGAGAACCCCGCTGCTCCCGGCCGGCGGCCGAAAATGAGGCTGAAGGTCTGGCTCTGCGACCTCACCTACACGCAGCAGACCGTGTCCGCCGAGACAATGCCGCAGGCCGTCGCCGGACTCGCCACCCACGCCACCACCGTCATGGACTTCCAGCACGTCCCGCAGATCTTCAAATTCCCGGAGGATCTGGCGAAGGCACTGGAGACGCACGGAGCGCCCGACGTGATCGGGTTCTCCCACTACATCTGGAACGCCCACCTGTCGATCGGCTTCGCCCGCGTCATCAAGGAGAAGTTCCCGGACACGACCGTCGTCATGGGCGGCCCGCACTACCCACTGCTGCGCGCCGACCAGGTCCGCTTCTGGTACGAGCGTCTGGCCGGGGCCGTCGACTTCTACGTCGACGGCGAGGGCGAGGCCGCGTTCGCCGAACTGCTGCTGCACCTGGACAGCAAGCCGGCGCCCAAGGTCCGCGACACGATCCCCGGCGTGCACTCCCTGTCCCCCGACCGGCGCGAGGTGCACACCCCCCGGCCGCGCAACCGCATCCGCGACCTCGCCGACGTCCCCTCGCCGTACACGGCCGGGCTGCTCGACCAGTTCTTCGACCGCGGCGGCGTCCCGACGGTCACGACCACCCGCGGGTGCCCGTTCTCCTGCACCTTCTGCACCGAGGGCCAGCACTACTTCTCCAGGGTCGCCAAGCGCCCGCGTGCCGAGGTCGAAGCCGAGCTGCACTACATCGGGCGGCGCATGGCACCGCTCGTCACCGCCGGAACGGCACGCAACGAGCTGCTGATCACCGACAGCAACTTCGGCATGTTCCCCGAGGACCAGCACACCTGCCAGGTCCTCGCCGAATGCCAGAAGCTCTACGGCTGGCCCCGGGTCGTCAACGTGACCACTGGCAAGAACCAGCGCGAACGGGTCCTGGAAGCGGTCGCCCAGGTGCCCGGCACCATCAGCCTGTCCGGGTCGGTACAGTCCCTCGACACCGATGTCCTCACCGCCGTCGCACGCAAGAACATCTCGGCCGAGAAGATGATGGAGATCGCCCTCCAGTCGGCGCAGGCCGGGTCCCAGTCGTACAGCGAGGTGATCCTCGCCCTGCCAGACGACTCGAAGGACAAGCACTTCGACAGCCTGCGCGGGCTGATGGACGCCCGGTTCGACCGGCTCAACATGTTCCAGCTCACCCTGCTGCCCTCCTCGGAGATGTACGCGGCGGCGTACCGGGCCCGGTGGGGCCTGGGCACGAAGTGGCGGGTCATGCCGCGCTGCTTCGGCCGCTACACCGTCCTGGGCAAGGAGATCCGCGCGGCCGAGCTGGACGAGGTGTGCGTCGAACTGCCGAACCTGCCGTACGAGGACTACCGCGAATGCCGGCTGATGGACCTGCTGGTCGCCTCGCTCTACAACAGCGGCGCCTTCGGCACGATCCTCGCCGTGCTCCGCGCCCACGAGATTTCCCCGATGACGTGGCTGGAGGAGTGTCGGAGCCAGCAGCATGGCGAGAACCTCACCCGCGTCCTGAACGGATTCCTTGCCGCGACCGACGAGCAACTGTGGGACGACCGCCAGGACCTCATGCGCTACGCCACAGCCAACGTCGACCGGTACATCGACGGCGAACTGGGCAACAACCTCCTCTACACCTACCGCATGCGGATGATCTCCGAGGCCCTGGAGGATCTCACCGACGTCGCGGTGCGGGCCGCCCTCGCCGTCCTGCGCCGCGCCGGGGCGAGGACGAGAAGCACCTCGCTGGTCGCCCGTCTGATCCGCGAGGGCGCCACGTATCACCGGCTGAAGCTGTCGCAGGTCTTCACCCCCGAACCTCCCGCCGCCCTCAAGCAGATCGCCGACTTCGACATCGAACTGCTGCTGGAGGACGCGCGGACCGGGGCGGAATCGCCGGACGCGCGCCGCTACCAGTTCCGAGAGCCCATGATGCGTACGTTCGTCCTCACCGACCGGCAGCGGTCCACTCTGCGTACCTATGTGGGGGAGATGGGCGCCACGGTGGCCGGGTTCGGCTGGCTCCTCACCAAGGTCAGATTGCCTGATATCGTCCGGGAGGTTCGCATGACCGCCGTCGGCTCCGGCTCGTCGGATGCGGAGCCCTCACGATCGGATGCCGTCACCCCGTGACCGTCGATGCCCTCGCTGCCCGTTTCGCCTCCTTCCGCCGTCCGTTCAAGCTGATGGTGACCGGGGGCGGAACGGGCGGGCACACCTACCCCGCCCTCACCGCGGTCCGTGAGATGCAGACCGTCATGCACAGGCACAGTGTCGGCGTGGACGTGCTGTGGGTCGGCACCGCAACGGGACTCGAATCCCGTGTCGCCCCCGCCGAGGGCATCCCCTTCGAGACCGTCCCCACCGGCAAGCTCCGTCGGTCCAGCAACCCCCTGAAGATGATCAACGCGGAGAACGTGCGGGACATGGGCCGCGTCCCCAAGGGCGTCCTGGAGGCCCGCACCATCGCCCGCCGCTTCCGGGCCGACGTGATCCTCTCCACCGGCGGATACGTCGCCGTCCCCGTCGGGCTCGCCGCCCGCGCCACCAAGACTCCTCTGGTCATCCACGAGCAGACCGTACGGCTCGGCCTCGCCAACCGCGTCCTCGCCCGCTCCGCGACCGCCGTCGCTCTGTCCTCGGAGAACTCCCTCAGCCTCCTGCCGGACTCCGTGGCCACCTCCGCCGTCGTCACCGGCAACCCCGTACGCCCCACCGTCCTCACCGGCGATGCGGCCAAGGCCATCCCCGCCCTGGGCATGACCGGCTACGACCCCGCCCTCCCCACCGTCTACATCACGGGCGGCGCGCAGGGCAGCGAACAGATCAACGGCCTGATCCGCGAGAACCTGCCCTGGCTGCTGTCCGTCGCCAACGTCATCCACCAGTGCGGACCGAACTGGGTGGACAAGTCGCGTCAGGCCGCCGCAGGGCTCCCGGCCGAACTGCACGCCCGGTACTGGGTGGACGGATTCGTCGGCCCCGAACTGCCCGACGTCCTCGCGCTCGCCTCCGTCGTCGTCTCCCGCAGCGGCGCGGGCACCATCTCCGAACTGACCGCCCTCGGCAAACCGTCCCTCCTCATCCCCCTCGCCACCTCGGCGGGCAACGAGCAGGAACACAACGCCCTCCATCTCCAGCGGGCCGGGGCCGCCGTGGCACTCACCAGGGAGCAGGTGAACGCCCCCACGCTCAGGGCGGCCCTCGAACCGGTTCTGTCCGACCCGGAGCGTCGGGCGACGATGGCGACAGCTGCCCGCGCGATGGGCATGCCCGACGCCGCGTCCCGACTGGTGGAGGTTCTGTTGAACGTTGCGTTCGGCGGGCGGAAGTAGACCGTACGACGGTAGTAGAGCCCGCTGCCCGCCATCACCATCTCCGCATCACTGACAAGACCCTCGCCGACGTCCTCGCCTCGGTCGTGCACGCAGTAGAGGGCCCTCACCCTCCAGGCCGAGACGAACCAGGTCTTCTGGCGGACACTGCGGTCCTGCCCTGACGGTCCGCACTGCGCGGTTGAGACGGGCCCTACTGGGTGCGGTGGATGATGGTCAGCCGGTCCCTGGAGCTGTCGGGCAGGGTGCGGCGGGGTACCGGGACGGGTGAGGCGAGCGAGGAGGCGAAGGCGGCGACCAACTCGTGGGGGACGCTCGGGCTGAAGGCCGCGCACCACAGGTACGGCTCGCTGAGCTGGGGCTGCGCCCACGCCTGCCAGCCCTCGCCGTCGGGACGAGGGTCGGCGTCCTGGATGAGCGGCGGCACGGTTCCCAGGGAGACGGTGGAGGAGAAACCGGGGTCTGCGGCGGTGGTGTGAGGGCTGTCGAGATCACGGAACCAACCCAGCGCGGTCAGCGCGACAAGGACACCGTCGCCCGTTCCCGTGGAGGTGACGCCGGGAGCTTTGTGTGCATGCAGGGCACGGAGGAGGTCGGCGAGGGCTTCAGGAGGAGTGCCCGGAGTGAAGTACGCGTTCCATTCCGTCATCACGGACGGGGCGTGCGTACGGGCACTGAGCTGCCAGGCGACGGGCAGTCCGCCGAGTTCGAAGGGATGGGCGGCGAGGGTCCATTCGGCGCCGCGCAGGCCGTCGGGGCTCGTGTAGAGGAGGGTGTTGCGGGCGGTGGGCCACATGCGCCAGTCGAGGGCGGCGAGGGTGTCGCCGATGTGCTCGGCGAGGGCGTTGTCGTCGCCGGCGAGGTGGCGTGGGGTGACCCAGTACACCGGGGCCGGGGAGTCGGGTGGGACGGGAGTGTGGGGGTGGTGCGGGTGCAGGGGCGTCTCCAAGGAGTCTGGGTGACGGGCGGATAGCCGTCGGTGGCCTGGGAGTTCGGGAAGTCGTCTACGTTGGCATGCCCGCATGCGGTGTTCCAGTCGTTGCGGGACCTTTCCTGTCTGCCGTGTGAGAACTGAGGGGTGCAGGAAGGCTGCGACCGGAGTCGGCAGCTCTGCTGACTCCGTAGGGGGGTACCCATCGCCGCTCCCACCCTTCTGCGCGAGGTGGCCTGGCATCACGGCGGCCCTGGGGCGGAGCGTGGGCTTCCCTGGCCGTTCGCCTATGGGGACCACCCCCGCAGGCGCGGGGCCGACGACGTATACGCCGACGTGCGCGCCCCACTCCTCCACCTGCCTAACTACGCGGTCACCGCGTTCGGTGAACGCCTGGACCGACACGGCACCGAGCCGGGGTTCACGGCCGTCCTCGCGTACGCGGATAGGCACCCGGTCGGCTACGCCTACGGCAACACCATCGAGCACGGCGACCGCTACTGGCAGCGCACCAGCCCGATGCCGGCCGAGAAGTACACCGAGCGCCCGGCCGTGGCGCTGAAGGAGATCGGCGTCCGGCCGACCTGGCGGAAGACCGGCGCCGCCCGCCATATCCACGACGCCTTCCTCGCCACACGCGACGAACCGTTCGTCACGCTCATGGGCAACCCGGCCCCCAGGGACGGCAAGGTCCACGCGCTCTACAGGTCGTGGGGGTACGAGGACATCGGGCGAAGCCATCCGTGGTCGGCCTCGCCGGTCCTCACCGTGATGATCCGCGTCATCCGCTGATCGGCGCTTACGACCCCGCTGTCTTCGAACGACACGACTGCTCTGCCATATCCAAAGCCATGGCCAGCGCCAGCCGTACGCATGGCATCGCGACTCATGGAATGCTGATCCACGCCCCGTTCAGTGGGACCACGGGGCCGCAGTCCCGGCTAGTGGCCCGGTCCGCGGATGATCAGGCAGGGGGCGGGCCGTGGAAACGTTCGACGTCGGCAGGCTGACGGACTTCGACTTCGAGGCCGTGTGCAAGGACCTTTTCGAGCTGGAATTCGGCGTTCGGCTGGAGATCTTCACCTCCGGCCCGGACGGAGGCGTGGATCTGCGGCATATGCAGGGAGGCGATCCTGCCCTCATCGTGCAGTGCAAGCACTTCCCCCGGTCCGGCCGAGCCAAGCTGCTGGCCCACATGCGGAAGACCGAGGCCCCTAAGCTCGCCCATCTCAAGCCGGGGCGCTATGTCCTTGCCACATCGGTCGAGCTCAGCCGTGCCGCCAAGGACAAGCTGTACGACATGCTGCAGCCGTTCGTCAGGTCTCCGGGCGACATCTACGGCAAAGATGACATCGATGCGCTTCTCCGCAAGCACGACCAGGTGGTCAGACGGCATCTGCGACTCTGGCTGACGAGCGCTTCGGTACTCAACTCTCTCATTTCCAAGAGCATCGTCACGCGTTCCCACGCCCTCGCCGACGCAGTAAAGGCCACACTGCGCACGTATGCCGACAACGGCAGCCTCGGGGAGGCGCTGCGACTTCTTGACGATCGGCATGTGTGCGTGGTCGCCGGGACTCCGGGAGTAGGTAAGACCACGCTCAGCCATGTGCTGTGTGCCCACTACGTGGGTCACGGATATGACATCGTAGAGATCTCCGAAGACGTGGAGGAAGCAAATGCGCTATGGGACCCTGACGTTCCTCAACTTTTCTACTACGACGATTTTCTGGGCCAGACCGCGATCGATGAAAAGCTAGGGAAGAACGAGGACGGCCGCCTCCTATCTCTGATGCAACGGACAGCGAACTCCCCCAACAAGAGGTTTTTGCTCACCACACGGGAGTACATTCTCGCGCAGGCCAGGCAGAAATATGAGCGCCTCGACAGGCACCGTTTCGATGTCCAGACGTGCGTGCTCGATGTAGCCGATTACACGTACGAGGCGAGGGCGTCAATTCTCTACAATCACGTCTCTGCCTCCAGTCTTCCGGCCCGCACGAAGTCAATATTTGCCTCTCCTGGTGCGTACGTGCCCGTTGTGCAGCACGAGAATTTCAATCCGCGCGTTATTGCCGCGACGCTGTCCGAGGCTGTAGCGTTCGGGACTGCTGGGAAGCACATCGCGTCCGAAATGATTGCGAACCTGAATGACCCCGCTCGCGTTTGGGGTCACATCGTGAACCATCAAATCGGTGCATCCGAAATCCTCTTGCTAAAAACGCAACTTTCCTTTCTATCCGGTATCCGGATGGATACCCTCGAAGGCGTCTGGGTCTCTTCGGGGGGTGCACTCCAGGACCTGCGCAATTCATTGAAGGTATTGGATGGGACGATGCTCAGGAGTGTGCGTCACGGAGAAGTAGTGTTCGTGGAGTTCCATAACCCGTCAGTGCGTGACTACATGCGCGATTTCATCTCTTCCGATCACTCCGAGATGAAGGACTTCGTCGGTCGCATCCGCCTCTTCGAGCAAGTCGAGTCGCTATGGTCCATGCTCTCCTCCCGTAACGCGGAGCAGGTGCTGCAAGCCTTGATGCGCTGTATGTCGGAGTTGGAGCGTAGTACGGAGCTTGCCTTCCGGGCGGAGACCGTCGTGGTGAGAGGTCATTACTCCGCCCATGACAACGCCCATCGGGCTCTGCTCTTCCTGGAGTTGGGAATCGCTCTGGGGTCCGAGCGCGTGCATGATATTGGGTGGCGGAGTATCAGCGAAGGCAGCGTGATCAGCGAAGCATGGGATGCGCAGACGGTTCAGGACATCCTCGGCTTTCTCGGTGATTCGAAGAGGCAGGACCTCAGAGAATTCTTCCCGCGAGCAGTCGACCAGGCAGCCGAATGGATCATGGAGCTCGATCTTCCAGACTGGCGATCCTTGAGCGATGCCCTGGATTTCGCCTCACTATTGACGGATTTCGAAAAAGGCGAAGAGGTGCATGAGTATGTTGTAGACCGCATGGACGAATACGCCGAATGGGCCCTGGAGAGCTGGATGGAACACAGTGATGGGTCCAGATATGAACTGCCCGAGATGGAGGCTATCTTCCGTCATTACGAATCCGGGGATGGGGACCTGTACCGGCTTGACGAGGAGATGTTTACCAAGGTCCGCGCTCGCGTGGAGGCATCGGCATCGTCCCACAGTGCCCAGAGGACCCCGAGGCGCCCTGCACCCGCCCGTTCGATCGGGCCGACGGTGGCCGAGAGGGAGGGTGTGGCCCGCATGATGACCACGCTCACTCCCGACGGCACCTGAGGCGGCCCCTCGGGCTCGTCTGGAACGACCTCACGGCGGAGAAGATCGCGCAAATACCCGTTTTGAGTGCGAGGTTCGGCTCTGGTTGACTGAACACGCCGACGCCGACTGTGTCATGTGAGCGGGGTAAGAAGTGGAACGTGCTGAAACTGAAGATCATGATGTAAATCTCGTTGACAGCGCGTCGCGTGATCAGCCTCCTGCATCGGGCCTCGCCCCATACCAGCATGACTCTGCCGTCGTACCAGCCCTGGCTCAACTTGCCGACGTGGCCTGCGAAGGAGCCGAGGGCTTCCACGAGGTGAGTATCAATGTACAGAAGATCGCTGCAAAGTTGACGCCGCCTCTCGATCCTGCGGCGGTGCGCGAACTGGCGACGATCTTCATGTGTCACCTTATGGTGACACCACTCGGATCAGCTCGGCCTGGTGCATCCCTCGTTCCACTAGACGGACCCGCTTTTTCTGGAGCACTGAATGATTCCGATGATGAAGTTCGTTCCCTGTGGCGCGAGCTAACAGGTGCCGTTGCGCATCCTGCGGCGCGGGCTCGCTGCGCTGATATTGTCTTCACTCTCCGCCTTGCTAATCGTCGCGATGCGGCCGAGCAGGCTGCTCGCGGTTATCTCGACTTGGTCGGTGGAAGCCTTCGGATGACCGAGCAGAGCCATGCGTTGCTCCGCGCATGGACGCTGGCTCGTTCGGTAAAGCTCGTGCCACTAGCTAAGCAAGTGGCCTCCGTCATGTTCGATATGGCACGAGACGCACTGACGCGCCAAGTCGACCCCTATGTGTTTGTGTACCTGCTGGATGCGCTTACGGCACCACAGCGCAAAAAGAATGCACAGCAAGTGGATCCGAGAGTGGACGATCTGCTCGATCGGGCGTTGTTGACGTACACCGATACACATATTGTCGCTCGTGTTGCTGCCTTGGTGCGTAGAAGAGCCGTCGGTGACGGCCTTCGTATTCGGAATGCTAGTGAGGCTGAGGTGATGGCTTATCTGAACGACGCCGACCGAGCCACCGATGCGATTGTTGTCAGAACCCACCTCAGCAATGCGGCCTCCAGGGCGCGCCAGCTAGATGTGCCTGAGTTGGAGAAAATTGCGGTCTCCCGCCTGCAGTCGGCACCGCCCGTGGAATGGAAGACGATAGAGTCTGAAATCAAGATTCCGAACGCTCTGTTTCGCAGTTATTTGCGTCCGTTTGAGCGCGCGGACACGTGGCTAGCTGCCCTAGGGTACTGGTTTCATACTGATTCGCCGAGCGGTACACTTGCGGTCAATGAACGCACGGCGCGCGATGTTTTCAATCAGTCTGTGTTTAGTCGACTGGCGACCACTGTCATGTTCGGCGACAACGATCTGCCGAAGCGCGTTCTTGACGGCGAGGATGACGCCCTCCAGCGGGAGCTCATCCGTGTTGAGACCATGAACATCCACTTGCACGGGATTGTTCTGGCGGATGCTCTGGATCTCATCAAGACGCGCTTTGGTATTCCGTCATTCGAAGATCTAAACGTGTCATTGGTTGAATCGGGAGCTCATCCTGGCTTGGCGCGTGCCCTGGCAAAATCTTTCGTTCTCTACTGGGTGGGCGAGTTTGAAGCCAGTGCTTATTTGGCAGTTCCCAAGGTTGAAGCGGCAGCTCGCGCGCTTCTACTGGAGCTCAATGAGCCAATGTATCGAACGGCAGTCGGCGACAAGAGTGGCCAATTTCCTGGATTGGGAGTCCTTCTCGAACCCCTGACAGAGAATGGCTTTGATCCCGACTGGAGTCGGTTCCTCGCAACCTTCCTGCTTGGGGAGGGGATGAACGTTCGCAACCTCATGGCTCACGGCTTCATGAATGAAGTGGGTCGTGAGACGGCAGCTCTTGGTCTGCGAGCCTGCGCACTATTGGCCCTGATTACCTCTGATGAAGCGGTCGATCGTGACGATGCGGCTGTACAAGCAGCCCTGGCAAATCCCCACGGCGCTCCCTCGCGATCGTGGGGGCGGCGGACTGTGAATGCCGTGCGGGCTGCGCGTATCGAGTTCCGCAGGTAGCTGAACGGGCTGCACCCTATCGGAAACAGTGGACGGGGTGGCATCCCACTTCTTCCTGTGGGGGGTGCCTCTATGCCTTTCGTCAAGCGAGGCGTGGGGTTCTGGGTCCGTAGAGGTGCAGTCCTGGGCTTCTCCGCGTCGCGGGCCCGGACATCGTGGGGGTACGAAGGCATCGGCCAGAGCCCGCCGTTACTGGCCTCGTCCTCACCGTGATGGTCCGCGCCAGCCGCTGACGGATGTGGCGGGGTCACCCAGCCAGCACGATGGCGTGCCGCGACGGCGCAAGCCGTGCCCGGTAGCGGCGGATTCCCCAACTGCGGTGCTCCAGCTCTGCTGCCAGAAGGACCTCCGCTGTGTTCAGCCGGTCGGGAACGAGTTCCACCAGCGCGGCCACCGGGTGGTCGCCTATCAACGGGAAATTTTTGACGCGGCGGAACTCCCACTGCGGGTTCGGCTGGGACGCGCCGTGGCCGCGGACGATCCACTCGTCCCTCTCCGGCCCCGCACCCGGCGGCTTCTCCACGCCCACGTCCAGCAGACCTGCCTTGACCGTGAAGCTCATGCCCAGGCCGGAGCCGCCGACCGGATGGGACCGCTCGCCGGGGTCGATCAGCCGCGCGACGGGCCGTGTCCGGTCGTCCGGTGTGGACAGTGCCACGCCCAGGGATGCGTGGTGGAACGAACCTCTGCTAGCCGGTGTCTCAGGACGGAACGAGCACACCATCAGCAGTTGCCGGAAGTCGCGGTCAGGCGTTGCCCTGACATAGGACGACCACTGGGCGGGGACGCCGTCGTGGTCGGCGGACAGCACGTCCCAGCCGAACGTGAGCCTGCCGCGCAGAGGCTCGTCCTCGGCCGAGCTGCCGAGTGTGCGCTCCGGCACGAGCTCGACATCGTGCAACCGGACCTCGGTCATGCAGCGGCTCCCTTGCTCCGACCGTGCAGGTAGGTGAACGCTCCCCAGTCACGGTAGTGGGGATGCCGGGCACGAGTGGCGAGTTGGGCCTCGCGGAAGGCGTGCTCCGGGTCCATGCCGTGCGCGATCCTGTGGTGCATGTGGTGGTAGAAGTACGTGGCTGACTCCGAGCGTACGGGCCAGAGGCACCCGACGACGGCCTGCGCGCCAGCGGTGATCAGCGCCGGCGGGATGCCGCGGACGTTGTCCGCCCGGTCGAACCGGCCCAGCGCGGACTCGCACGCGGCGAGCGTGACTAGGCGGACACCGCGCAGATCGACCTCCAGAAAGTCGTAAGCGAAGACCCGGCCGTCGTCGTCACGGTCCGGGGTGAGATAGAGGCAGTGCAGCCACGGCGCGTCTTGGTCCAGCGTCCCATGTACGGCGATGTGGACCACGTCTGCCGTGGACAATTCAGCGAGCAGCCTGCCACGCGTGGCCGCGAGTCCGATGACGGCGTCCGTGCCGACTGTATCGGCGACCTTCCGGGCGTGCTCCTCCAGCGCCGGTTCGGCGTGCAGCCCGTAGGGCACGCCTCCGACGGCGGAGGCCAGCACGGCGGTGCGGCGCGGCCGTACGGGGCCTGCGGTGGGCGTCAGGGCTTCGAGACCGGCGATGGTGGTGACCGTCCAGTCGTCGGCGATCATCCGATCCCCGGTGCGGCACAGCGGTAGCGGCAGGTAGTGCAGCGCGCCGTGCGGCCAGGCCAGGATCCGGTCCTTGCCCTGGGCCCGCCATGTGTCCCACAGTTCGCTGACGCCGAGCGGCATGTCGCTCGGCTGACGCAGTAGTCGGCTGCCTTCCGGCGTCACGTCGCCGAACAACGGGTCGCGTTCGACCTCCGTCCGGATCGCCTCGACCCGGTCCGCCACCGGGTGCCGGTCATTGTTCTCGTCCGCGCCGTCGCCTAGGTGCACGACGAGCTCCTGGCCCTGCCTGGTTACAGTGAGAAGCACGGCCGCGCCGCTCACAGCGGCGGGCAGGAACCAGGTCAGCAGTACTGTGCGGTCGTCCAGCAGCTCGTGCGTCTTCGCCCAGAGGTGCTGGTCGTCGATGAGCGGTGCCGAGCGGTGACTCAGCTCATCGTCTATGAGCGACGAGATGCGCCACCGCACGTTCCGGGCAATCTGCTGGGTGTCGTGACCACCGGGACGGCGGTCAGAGTCCAGTACGTTCAGCAGGTGCGGCGACGCGCCAGACGCTCCATGGGCGGCGGCGGGTTCCTCCAGGTCGCGCAGCTTGCCGAGAAGGTGCTGGATGTGCGCGGGCAGCGCGAGCGGACCGTCGATCCGCCACCATGCGCCCAGCTCCGGTCCCTTGCCCGCCTGGTGCAGACCAAGCATCAGCCCCAGCGGCAGTGTCTCGGAATCCGCGGTGAGCTGCCAGACCGCCGAGTGCACGAGGTCGCGCAGTACCTCGCCGAGTTCGGGCGTGCGGCTCGTGTCGAAGTTCGGCACGTCCACAATGATCGCGGACAGCGCCGCCTTGAGTTCTTCGCCGTGGAGGTTGCCCACCTGCTGCACGAACGGCACCAGGCTCGCCCGCGCCAGTTCCTCGAAGCCGAGCGAGGCGTAGCCGAGTGCCGCGTATGTGTAGTAACCCCACGGGAACGGGACAGGGCTGGAGACCGGTTCGCCCGCCTGGGCCGACTGGTAGTACAGGTCCGCCGTCAGCAGCCTGGCTTCTTCGCTCCGTACGTCGCCCGCCTGCCTCAGGAGGGTTAGCCCCAGCGCCGGCTGCCGCAGGTCGCGGGCGTGTGCGGCCCTATGCAGGAGCGCCGCCGACCGCTGCGTCGGGGTCCAGGATTGCGGGAACGACGCCGCGAGCGGATGGTCGGGACCCGGGCAGTCGGTGGGGTCGTCGGGCAGCACGTGGAGCCGCGCCTCGATCAACTGCCGGCGGTGGGCGGCGTCCCAGCGGAGGTCGAGCTGCTCTGCCCAGTCCAGTACGGCGCGCAGCAGTGGTCGGTCGGCGTGTTCCCGGGCCAGGTTGACTCCCTGGCTGATCACCTTCGCGGTTACGTTGCTGCCATTGGCAGCGACGAAATCAGCCAAGGGCGACCCGAACACCGCCCTGGGTAACCCGTCGGCTAGAGCCGGAGGAATCCCGTTCATCACCCTGAGTAGGAACAGGGCGACATCTGGATCGTCGGTGGTGGACGAGTCGAGCCATGCCGACAGCGCGGCATCGGCGGCATCCCGGTGAACTCCCTCCCCGCCCGCGAGAATCTGCGCCAACGACGCCAGGAGCCGGGGCCTTCGCGTCCCGCCGTCCAGCTCCAGCGCGCGCACCACCAGGTGCCCAGCGTCCGCCACCAGCCGGTGGGACTCGGCCTGGAAGGGCTCCTCGTTGGTGAACCACGTGCGGTACAGGTCCGCGTCCAGCCGAGCGGACCAGACGGTACGCATCCCGCGGGCGTAGTAGTCAGCGGCGAAGTCCTCCGCTCCCCGGGTGGCCATCCGTAGCCGGGCGGCGGCCAGCAACCCGGCTTCCAGTTCGGCGGGATCGCTCGACTTGTCGATCAGCCGTGACACCACCGCGTCGGCTTCCTCGAACACCGCGCGATCACACCGGTCCGCCACCAGGTGGACGGCCGACTCGACGGTACGGAGCACCGCGTCCCGCCAGGCGGCCCCCATCCCGCAAGCGTCGGCGACTTCGGCAACCAGTCTCCAGTAGACGTACATGAGCTCGACCAGACCGCGGTGGTTGAGGAACTCGTCCCGGAACAGCAGTTCCACCATCGCCTCGGCGGGCAGCGCTTGGTCCGTGTGTTCAGCTAAGGCTTGTCGCGTCATCTCCAGTTCGCGCGCCCTTTGTTTCGCCTGGGACAACGACAGGATGCGGTCGCACGCGTAATGTGCCAGCTCCATCAGCGTGCCGACCGGGTCGATGAGCAACCTGACCGTCGGTGCGCCGTCCTCCTCGCCACGCGGTTCGTAGGCCGGCTCGCCGAAGCGCACAGGGCCGGCACATACCATCCCCTGCCGCGTTTCGAAGTCGAGCGTGCCAATCGGATCGTCCATGGCAGACAGGATGTGGGAGACGACCAGCATGACCGAGCCTGCGGAGATTGCCGTGTCCCGCCAGCCCAGCGGCTCTTCCAGGCGGAGGTCGTGCACAAAGTACGCACCGTCTGGGCTGAGGACGGACAGCAAGCCTCCATCATCCGGCGTGACACGCCACCTGTGATCAACGGGGTGGCCGAACGGCAGTTCGTTCAGCGAGAGGAGCACCGGGAGGCCCCACCAGCCGTTCGCGCGGGTGAACAGGCTGCCTCCGGCCCCGTCACCGGTGGTGAACGGGCTGATGCTGGCCAGTCCTACTGCCAGTCCGGCATGCCGAACACCGTCCACCTCCACTATGAACGCCCACCCGGTGAGGTCCCGCGACAGCCGCACGCCGTTCCCCTCGCGCCAACCGGTCATCAACGGGCTCAACAATGGCACGACCCTGGTCAGACCCGCTCGCTCCCCGGGCCGGCGGTGAGCATCTTGAGTGCGGCAGCGTGCTCGCCTAACAGGCGGCGTGCACCCGCCCGTCCGGCTCATCCCCTCAGCGCGTGGGTCCGTGAGTACCGAGAAGCCGCAGCTCGGCGGCAATGGCCGCGTCGACAGATGCGTGAGCGATGCGTGAGCGGACGGAGCCGCACAGGTCACGACGGAGAAGACCGGGGCGTGAGCCACGTCTGCTCTGACCAGGTGGTTCCGGATACCGAAGAACCGTCCGGAACCACCCAACAAGCTTTGGCCAGGACTTTTAATCCATTGGTTGTGGGTTCGAGTCCCACAGGGCCTACGGATGCGGGGGAGGGGTTACCCCTTCTGACCTGCTGTGCAGCGCCTGAGTCGGCTTCGGTCGGGTCGGGCGCTGTTTCGTTTTCCGGGCTGGGTGTGAGTGATGCGTGTGGCGGTTCCGGCGTGTCCGGGCGGGTGGGTCTGGCGCGGCGTCGGCAGGTCATCGGCGGCGGCCCTCGCGGATTAGGGGGCGCAGGGTGATGCCGGTGGAGCGGGTGCTCGCGTCCTCGGGTGCACTGTTCGTAGAGGTCGGAGTGGTCCAGCAGGGCGCGGTACGCCTTCTTCGTCGTGTGGCGGCGGCAGGCGTGGGGGAGCCAGTGGCGTGGCGGCCACTGTCGTCGGTGCGCTCGCCGAGGTCGACGGCGGTCTCGGGGGACAGGCGGGTCTCGGTGACGTCCTAGACGCCGACGGCGCCGCAGGTTTGATCAGGGGTGAGGGGGAGCAACTCCGCTGCGGTGCCGCAACTATGCCTTCGAGGCCCGCGGTCGAAAGATGCTCGCCACCCTCGTCCGGGTCCCGCAGATCGACGGCACGTTCCTCGAAGTGGAGACGATGACGGGCGAGGACGACGTGGCCTCCGCCCTCGCCGATGTCCGGGCCGTCCTCGCCGAACTCGGCATCGGGCCGGACGACTTGACCCGGGAGACGTACCGGGAGACCCGCACGGCGGCGGTCTCCGCTCAGCGCAGTCGACCTCCCGCCTCACCCCGCCCCTGACCCTCAGGGCGCCCCGCCCCTGACCTTCACGGCGCCCCGCCCCTGACCTCCACGGCACTACCCCCCCGACCCTCACGGCACCACACTGATCTTGCCCCCCACATGCCCCTCCCTGCTCTCCTCCAGCGCCTCCCGTACCTCCCGCAGCGGGTACACCCGCGACACCGGCACCTCCAGTCGGTGTGTGGCGATCAGGTCCAGGATCTCGTGGAGGGCCGGTACCGTGCCGCCCGCCGCCCCGCCCGCGTGCAGGATGATGCCCGTGTCCGCCGCGTCGAAGGCCACCAGGGACAGCACCCTCCCCGGGCCTCCGGCCAGCTCGATCGCGCCCGGGATCTCACCCCGGCCCGACGCGTCGAGTACGGCGTCCACCCCGCCCGGCGCCAGTTCCCGCACCCGTGCCTCCCAGCCGTCGCCGTAGGTCACCGGTTCGCCGCCGAGTGCGCGGAGACGGTCGTGGCTGCCGGGGCCCGTCGTGCCGATCACCCGCGCGCCCCGCGCCCGTGCCAGCTGGACGGCGAACGTACCCACCCCGCCCGTCGCCGCCAGCACCAGCAGCGTGTCCCCCGCCCCGACCCCGAGGCGCTGGAGTGCCGTCCAGGCCGTGCCGCCCGCCACCGCCAGCGCGCCCGCCACCTCCCACGGCACCGTGCGCGGCCGGGTCACCAGCGTCGCCGGATCGGCGAGGGCGTACTCCGCGTAGGCCCCTGTCAGGGGCGCCCCCAGGACCTCGTCGCCGGTCGCGAAGGCCGTGACCTCCGCGCCGACCGCGTCCACCACCCCGGCGACCTCACTGCCCAGCCCCGCCGGGAACTCCAGCGGCATCTGCTCCTTCATCAGCCCGCCCAGGATCTTCCAGTCGGCGGGATTCACCCCCGCCGCCCGCACGGCCACCCGCACCTGCCCGCGCCCCGGAACCGGCGGCGGCACATCGACGACGTCCAGGGCCTCAATGGACCCGTACTCGGTGAACTGCGCGGCGAGGGACATACCGGCTCCAAGGGTCGATCGGTGTGTGCGTGGGTGGGGTAGGCGGGGTAGGTGTGCCATGTCTCTTCCAGCTCTTCCACGCTAGGTCGGGCGCGGGGGGCCCGCATGTGGACGGTCGGGCGGCCCCCCTCCTCGCGCTCCCGGCCCTGTGATGAGCAGCACCATCGGGCGGGAGGCGCCGAGGTTCGCTTCGGCGTTGCGCCCACCCCGCCGGGCCGGCCCGCTCGCCCGACTCACTAGCCCTGCCCCCGCCCCGACCTGGTCAATGACCCGCCCGACCCCCCTCGCCTCCGGTCCGCCGGGACGGGCATCTCCCACCGGGCCCGGCTGAGCGCCCGTACGCGTCCGATGCGGTCGCTGTCAGCAGGGCGCCGATTTTTACCTTGTTTTTCTACTCCGGCCAGCAAATTTGCCGATGTGGACGCCGATCGAAACGCCCTCGCCGCATCGAGCCCCGGCCCGCAACGACGGCCCCTCCCGGACGCGTTCGGCGCCGCCAGCGCCGCCAGCGCCGCTGGCGCCGCCGGTTCGGCCAGCCCCGCCGGGTCGCTGCGCCATGCCAGAGCCATGGGCCCGGTCGTCCACGTATCCCCCACCCCGGGCCCCTCCCCGGCCCCCTCCCCGGCCTCCGGCGCCCCCGGCCGCTTCGCGCTGCGCCCCATGGCCGCCGACGACCTGGACTACGTCGTCGCCGAGCATCTGGCGCACTTCCCGGAGGGGTTCTTCGCCCGGCTCGGCCGCCGCTACTTCACCGCCTACACCCGCACCTACTTGACCAGCGCCCACGCCCGCGCCTACATCGCCGAGTGCGACGGCGCGCCCGTCGGGTTCCTGGTCGGGGTCACCGACCCGGCCGCCCACCGCACCCATCTCATGGCCGAGCACGGCCGCGGCCTCGCCCTGCGCGCCTGCGTCGCCCTCTGCGTACGGCCCGGTCTCGCCCTGCACTTCACCCGGACCCGGCTCGGCCGTTACGCCCGCAAACTGCTGCCCGGCGTCCGTCCGCCGCAGCCCGCTCCGGCCATCGGCACCCCGCCCGACGGCGCCAGCGCCGTCCTCGCCCATGTCGTCGTCAGCACCCGGCTGCGGTCGTACGGGCTCGGGTCGGCGCTCGTCCGGCGGTTCCTCGACGACGCCACGGCCGCCGGGTGCGCCCGGGTCTGCCTGGTCACCGCCGCCGGTCCGGGCGGCGCGGGCCCCTACTACGAGCGCCTCGGCTGGCACCGTACCGACGAACACCGCACCCCCGACGGACGGCTGCTGCTCAGCTACGAGTTCCCGCTCCCCTCGACCGCCCCACGCCCCCCACTGCCCCGCCGAGGTACCGCACCATGATCCGCCCCGCCCGCCGAACGGCCCCGTTCATCCTGACCGCGGCCCTCCTGCTGGCCACCGCCTGCACGACGACCACCACCCCGGAACCCGACCCGGAGTCGGTACCGAGCACATCGCGGCCCGCGCCGGTATCGCCCAGTCCCAGTCCCAGTACGAGTACGAGTACCAGTCCAAGCCCCAGTCCCAGTCCCACCCCTACGCCCACTCCCTCACCCACCCCCTCCGCCGACGCCGAGGTCCGGCCCGTGTCCGGGGAGCAGTGGGACGCGATGGAGGACGCGGGAATGGTGCGGAACGGGTGTCCGGTGACCTCGCCGGATCAGTTGCGGCGGGTCGAGGTCAACCACTACGGGTTCGACGGCCGCGTCCACCGCGGTGTCCTCGTGGTCAACGCCGACACCGCCGAGAGCGTCGCCCGGATCTTCACCGCGATCTTCGAGGCCGAGTTCCCGATCCGCAGCATGCGCCCGATGGAGGAGTACGACGGCGACAACACCGCGAGTCTCGCCGCCGACAACACCGCCGCCTTCAACTGCCGCCGACCGAACCAGATCAACGCGCCCCCGGCCGATTCCCCGCACGCCAACGGGCGGGCCATCGACATCAATCCGCTGGAGAACCCCTGGAAGGACCTGCGCTGCGACTGCTGGCAGCCCAGCGCCGAGTTCCGGGAGCGGACCCCCGGCGAGGGGAAGATCCTGGAAGGCGGCGCGGTCTGGCGGGCGTTCGACGACGAGGGCTGGGTCTGGCAGGACATCGACGTCCCGGACTACATGCACTTCGACACCGGCTACCCCTCCCGCCCGCTCGGTGGCGAGGCGGAGCGCTGACGGGAGGGCGGTGGCCAGGCGGCGGGGGACGGCGAGGGGACGGCGGCGGGCTGATCGCAGGCCGGCGGTACCGGTCGCCGGAAGGCGGCATTAAGAGCGCGTAAAGATTGCCGGGATCAGGCAATGTCCGAGCATCGCCACCCGTGTCAAGATTCCATCAAGACGGAGATCAGCGACACGGGGGACGGGGGCGCGCGAATGGTCTGGTTTCTAGGACTCGGCATAGCGGGGGTCGTGCTGCTCTCGTTGTCGCTGATCTTCGACGGGGTGGTGGAGGGACTGCTCGACGGGGCCCTGGGGAGCGGCCTCGACGGGTGGCTGTCGTTGCCGGTCGTCGCCGGGTTCCTGGCGATGACCGGTTTCGGCGGAGCCATCGCGCACGGGGCGTTCGGACTCGGGGCCGTGGCCGCGACCGGCGGGGGAGCGGTGCTGGGGGCCGGTACCGGGTGGCTGACCTATCGGTTCAGCCACGCCCTGATGCGCGATCAGACGGCCGTGACGCCGACGGGGGAGGACTTGATCGGTACGTCCGGGAAGGTGGTCACGGCCATTCCCGCCGACGGGTTCGGCGAGGTGCTGCTGCGGCTCGCCGGACAGCCGGTCAAGTTCGCGGCGCGCAGCGCGGTGCCGGTGGCGCGGGGGGCGGAGGTCTGGGTGGAGTCGGTGCTGTCACCGACCTCGGTCCTGGTCCGCCCGGTCACCCGGTGATCGACCGACCTATCCGGTCGCCGATCCGCTAGCTAGCCCGTCCGTCCGTTCGCTAGCCCGTCCGTCCGTTCGCCGATCTGATCGGCGGTACCTGATCGTCGGTGCTGATCGGTGGTGCTGATCGTCGTACCTGATCGTCGTACCTGATCGTTCCGAAGACATTCTCAGCCGTATCAATCGATCCTCAGTCAGCCGATCTCCACCGGGGGTGCCGCCATGAGTCCTGTTCTTGTCGCCGTAGTCGGGGTCGTCGTGCTCCTCGTGCTGCTCGCGCTCGTCGTCATCAGCCGTTACAAGGTCGCCGGGCCCAGTGAGGCGTTCATCGTCACCGGGCGGCGCGGCAAGAAGTCGACCGATCCCGAGACCGGCCGGGTCTTCACCGACAACAGCGGGCAGAAGGTCGTGGTCGGCGGCGGAGTCTTCGTCGTGCCGTTCGTGCAGCAGAAGTTCAGCCTGGACCTGTCCTCCCGGCACATCCCGGTCGCCGTGCGCGGGGCCGTCACCCTGCGCGGGGTGAAGGCCAATCTGGACGGCGTCGCCATCGTCAAGGTCGGCGGTACCGAGGACTCGATACGGGCCGCGGCCCAGCGGTTCCTGATGCAGCAGGACGGCATCGTCGGCTTCACCCAGGAAGTGCTGTCCGGCGCGCTGCGGGCGATCGTCGGGCGGATGTCGGTGGAGGACGTGATCCGGGACCGGGCCGTCTTCGCCGGACAGGTCGCCGAGGAGGCCGAGGCGAGTCTGTCGGGGCAGGGGCTGGTGCTGGACGCGTTCCAGATCCAGGACATCACCACCGAGGGGTCGTATCTGGAGGACCTCGGCCGGCCCGAGGCGGCCCGCGCCCGGCAGGAGGCCGACATCGCCGAGGCGGTGGCCCGGCGGGCGGCCGAGCAGGCGCGGCTGAAGGCCGAGGAGGAGATCGCGATCGCGCAGCGCACCTTCTACCTGAAGCAGGCCGAGATCAAGGCCCAGACCGACGAGGCCGCCGCGCGGGCGGCAGCCGCCGGTCCGCTCGCCGAGGCGGCCCGGCAGCAGGAGATCCTCGCCGAGCAGGAGAAGGTCGCCGAGCACCAGGCCGCGCTCACCGACCGCCAGCTCGACACCCAGGTCCGCAAGCCGGCCGACGCCCAGCGCTACGCCGCCGAGCAGGAGGCCGAGGCCAAGCGGGTCGCCCGGGTCAAGCAGGCCGAGGCGGAGCGGCTGGCCGCCATCGCCGCCGCGCAGGCCGAGGCCGAGCGGTCCCGGCTGACCGGTGAGGGCGAGAAGCAGCGCCGCAGCGCGCTGGCCGAGGCGGAGGCCGTCGAGGGTCTCAAGCAGGGTGAGGCCGAGCGGTCCCGCCGTGCGGCCATCGCCGAGGCGGTACGGCTGGAGGGCGAGGCCGAGGCGGCGGCCATCGGCGCCAAGGGTGCCGCGGAGGCCGAGGCCATGCAGAAGAAGGCCGACGCGTTCGGGCAGTACGGCGACGCGGCCGTGCTCCAGATGCTGGTCGAGGTGTTGCCGCAGGTCGTCGCGAAGGCGGCCGAGCCGCTCAGCGCGGTGGACAAGTTGACCGTCATCTCCACCGACGGGGCGAGCCGGCTCTCCCGGACCGTCACCGACAATGTCGCCCAGGGCATGGAACTCCTCGGCGCCACCACCGGCGTCGATCTCGCCGAACTCCTCAAGGGCCTCACCGCCGGCCGCACCGCGAACCCCGGAACCGGTGACAGCGGCAACGCCAACAACGCCAACAACGCCAACAACGCCAACAACGGCAACAACGGCAACAACGGGAAGATCGAGATCGCGGGCTGACCGGCCCGCCTCTCTCTCCTCCCGCCCCTCTCTCCTCCCTCGTCCCGCTCATCCCTCCTCCCGGAATCCGGCAGACTTGATGCGTCACTGGCTCCAGCTCCCCCACCCGGAGCGAGCGCCGGTGGCGCATCAACCGTTCGGGCCGTACCGGGAGGACACCGAAGCCGTGGCGGAGCCCGGGGAAGACGATGACTACCTGGCCGGATACGCCGAGATACTCCGCGACGCCGGAGCCACCGGCCGCCGGCTGACCCGCGCCGAGCTGGACTCCCGGCGGGCCCAGGGTGAGCGCGCCGCCGAGGCCGGGCTCGGTCTGCGGGCGCTGGTGCGCGGGCATCTCGCCGAGACCCGGGCCCTGTGGCCCACCCTGCCGGTGTCGTCCGGTGGCTCCCACGGCTCCCACGGCTCAGGCCGCTCCGGTCGCTCCGGCAGCGAACAGCTCCTCGCCGCCGTCGAACAGGCCGTCGACGCCTTCGCCGAGGGCCATGAACGCGCCCAGAAACTCGCCGTCCGCCGCGAGGAGGCGGCCCGCCGGGAATTCATCGACGATCTGCTGTACGGCCGTAGCGACGTGGGCCGGATCGTCGAGCGGGCGGAGCGGTTCGGGCTGCTGCTCTCCCACGCCCACGCGGTCGCCGTCGCCCAGGCCGCGACCCCGGTCGACGACACCCACCCGGCCACCCGGCAGGTGGAACAGGTGCTGTTCGCCCGGTTCGGCGAGCGACGGATACTGCTGGCCACCAAGGACGGACGGCTGATCTGCATCGTCCCCGGCGACGACGGCGAGATCCTCCCCTTCTTCGCCAAGCAGGCGCACGCCGCCACCGCGGGCGGCCAGGTCGTCATCGGCCGGGCCCACCCCGGCGCGGGCGGGGTCGCGCACTCCTACGAGGAGGCCCTGGGCGCCCTCGACCTAGCCGCCCGGCTCCAGCTGGAGGAACCGGTGCTGCGCGCCGCCGACCTGCTGGTCTACCCGGTGCTCACCCGGGACCGGCAGGCCATGGCCGACCTGGTGCGCCACACCCTCGGGCCGCTGCGCGAGGCCCGCGGCGGTGCCCGGCCGCTGGTGGCCACCCTCACCGCCTACTTCGACGCCGGGTGCGTGGCCGCGGAGGCCGCCCGGCGGCTGAGCCTGAGCGTCCGCGCGCTGACGTACCGCCTGGACCGCATCCACAAGCTCACCGGCACCAACCCCGCCGACCCCGTGCACCGCTACACCCTCCAGACCGCGGTGATCGGCGCCCGGCTGCTGGGCTGGCCGGAGTGCGACCTGTGACACCGGTTCGGCCTTGACCCGCCCCTGGTCCGCCCCTGACCGACCCCCGCTCAGCCCGCCGTCTCGCCCCCCACTCAGCCCGCCGTCCGCTCCACCAACTGCGCCAGCGGCAGTGTGTGCCGCGTCTGGAGCACCTTCGCCCGCAGATAACGGACGTTGTGCGCGGTGGTGAAGACCCCCGTCGGGACCCGCTCGCGGACCGTGACCCCGAGCGCGCGCAACTGCTCCGCCTTGTCCGGGTTGTTGGAGAGCAGATCCAGCTCACCGATGCCGAGCGCGCCGAGCATCTGGGCCGCCGCCGTGTAGTCGCGGGCGTCCTCCGGGAGGTCGAGCGCCGCGTTGGCCTCATAGGTGTCCAGGCCCTGGTCCTGGAGGGCGTACGCGTCGAGCTTGTTGTAGAGGCCGATGCCCCGGCCCTCCTGGCGGAGGTAGAGCAGGACGCCGCCGCGGTCCGCGATGCGTTCGACGGCCTCGCGCAGCTGCGGGCCGCAGTCGCAGCGGGCCGAGCCGAAGACATCGCCGGTCAGGCACTCGGAGTGCAGCCGGACCAGGGGGACCGCGCCGGGTGCCGGGTCGCCGAGGACGACGGCGAGATGCTCCTGCCCGTCCGTCAGCCCGTGGAAGGTGACCAACTCGGCATCGACGCCGTAGCCGTCATCGAAGCGGAGGGGGACCTGGACGCGGGTACGGACCGAGGCGGGGGCGGGACTGTGGGGCATGGAGGTCTCCGGACGCATCGCTGCTCGCTGCTTCAGTTTTGAAGCAACCCATCGGACGAATGTGACCATACGCCACGCTTGAAAGTTGAAGCAACCCATAAGTCCCAGTGGCCCGGAAGCGCGCCGAGCCTGGGGTGCGTGCCGAGCCTGGGGTGCGCGCCGAGTCCCCGGGGTGCGCACCCGGCCTCAGGAGCGCGCCCAGCCTAAGAAGCGCGCCCAGCCTCAGGAGTACGCCGACGACCGCCGCAGCCACGGAACGCCCCCCACCCCCTCACCCGCCCCCTCCGTCCCCTCCAGCGCTCGGGCCACCCCCGTGAAGATCTCCTCCAGCTGCCCCACCTGCTCCGCCGTCAGATGGTCGAACAGCGCCGCCCGGACCGTCTCGACATGCCCCGGCGCGACGCGCTCCAGCAGTGCCATCCCCTCGTCGGTCAGGGCGGCGATGCTCCCCCGCTTGTCGCTGCGGCACCCCTCCCGCCGGACCAGCCCGTCCTTCTCCAGCCGGCCGACGGCGTACGTCAGCCGGCTGCGGGTGATCTTCAGCAGCCCGGCGAGATCGGTCATCCGCAGCCGGCGCTCCTCGGCCTCGGAGAGGTGCGCCAGGATGGAGTAGTACAGATGCGGCATCCCGGCCTCCGACTGGAGCTGCCGGTCGAGCGCGTCCTCCAGAAGCAGCACGGTCCCGACGTACGCGCGCCAGGCGCGCTGCTCCTCGGGGGTGAGCCAGCGAGTCGTCATGGCTCCAGTGTAGGTTTGCTTAAAATTTGAAGCCAAGCCCGACACCCGCCACCGCCTACCCACCCCACCCCATCCCACCCCGGATCCACCCCATCAACCTCACCGCCCCCTAGAGCCCACGCCCCCCGGAGGGACGACCCCGCCCATGCCCCACCCCCACGTCCTCCTCTCCGCCGCCGTCTCCCTGGACGGCCATCTGGACGACACCGGCCCCGACCGGCTGCTGCTCTCCGGCCCGGCCGACTTCGACCGGGTGGACGAGGTACGGGCGTCGGTGGACGCCATCCTGATCGGCGCCGGTACCCTCCGCGCCGACAACCCCCGCCTGCTGGTGAACTCCGCCGAGCGCCGCGCCGCCCGGATCGCCGCCGGACGGCCCGCCTACCCCCTCAAGGTCATCGTCAGCGGCTCCGGCGACCTCGACCCGGCCGCCCGGTTCTGGCACACCGGCGGCGAGAAGCTGCTCTACACCACCGACCAGGGCGCCGAACGCGCCCGCGCGACCGGCCTGGCCACCCCCACCTCCACCAGCGTCACCCCCACCCCCGAAGGCCCCCCCACCCCCACGATCGTCCCCCTAGGCCCCACCCTCGACTGGCGGGCGCTCCTCACCGACCTCCACGACCGGCGCGGTGTCCGGCGCCTGATGGTCGAGGGCGGCGGCACGATCCACACCCAGCTCCTCACCGAGGGCCTCGCCGACGAACTCCAGCTCGTCATCGCCCCCCTCTTCGTCGGCGACCCGGCCGCCCCCCGCCTCTTCGGCCCCGGCGCCTACCCGCCCGGCCGCCTGCGCCTGCTGGAGACCCGCCGGATCGAGGACGTCGTCCTGATGCGCTACCGGCCCACCGCCCCCGGCACCGGCCGGGTCCCGTCCGCCGCCGATCACCACTGGCTCCGGCTGGCCTGCGCCCTCGCGGCCGACTGCCCGCCCTCGCGCACGGCGTTCAGCGTCGGCGCGGTCGTCGTCGCCGAGGACGGCACCGAACTGGCCCGGGGCCACTCCCGCGAGGCCGGTGACCCGGTCGCCCACGCCGAGGAGGCCGCCCTCGCCAAGCTGGACCCCGCCGACCCCCGGCTGCCCGGCGCCACCGTCTACTCCAGCCTGGAACCCTGCGCCCACCGCGCCTCCCGCCCCCGCCCCTGCGCCCGGCTGATCCTCGACGCGGGTGTCCGCCGGGTCGTCACCGCCTGGCGCGAGCCGGACACCTTCGTCACGGACGCCGACGGCACCGGACTGCTCACCGCCGCAGGCGCCACCGTCGTCGTCCTGCCCGAGCACGAGCCGCACGCGAAGGCCCCCAATCAGCACCTGCTGAATTGACCATCCCGAGCACGAGCCGCAGGCGAAGGCCCCCCCACCAGCACCTGCTGAACTGACCGTCCCGAGCACGAACCGCAGGCGAAGCCCCCCCACCAGCACCTGCCGAACTGACCATCCGGAGCACGAACCGCACGCGAAGGCCCCCCACCAGCACCTGCTGAACTGACCGTCCGATCCCGCTCCGCCGATCGGCCCAACAACTTCTGCGCCCTCCCCCGCCCCCCGGCACGCTGCCATGACCGGCAGCGGACGACGCGGAGGTGGCCATGCGGGGAGTGGGCGGACGTGGGGTGGGCGGACGGCCTGGAGCCAAGGCCGTGACCGGGCGGAAAGCCGAGGTCAGGGGCGGGTTCACGGCCAAGGCCCGGGGGCTGGCACTCGCGCTGGCCGTGCTGGTGCTCCTCCCCGTCACCGCCTGCGGCACCCTCGACCCCGGCTCCCGGACCAGGGCCCGCGCGCTCGCCGCCGACCAGCCGTTCACCCACCCGGGTGTCCTGGTCGGCAAGGCCCAGCTGGACGCCGTACGGAAGAAGGTCACGGCCGGGAAGCAGCCGTGGCTGTCGGCCTACCTCGACATGCGGGACAGCCGGTACGGGTCGTACAAGTACCGGGCGCGGCCGGTCGCGGACGTCTCCTGCCCCGCCGGGGGCGGGCCGGGCACCGGGTGCGCCGAGGAGCGCGCGGACGCCGTCGCCGCCTACACCCAGGCCCTGCTGTTCACCGTCACCGGCAAGCGGCAGCACGCCGCCAAGGCCGCCGAGATCATGGACGCCTGGTCGGCACGGCTGAAGCGGCACAGCGGGGCCGGTGCCGCGCTCCAGGCCGGACAGTCCGGCGGCCTCTGGGCGCGGGCCGCCGAGATCGTCCGGCACACCCCGGGCGCCCACTGGCCGAAGGACCGGGTCCACCGCTTCGAGAGCATGCTCCGCACCGCCCACCTCCCGCACGTCACCGCTTCCGCGCCCGCCGACGAGGGCGGCCGTGCCCTGGTCACCACCGCCGCCGCGCTCTCCCTCGCCGTCTTCCTGGACGACCACCGCACCTTCGACGCCGCCCTCGTCCGCTTCCGCGACCGCGTCCCCGCGGTCTTCTATCTGCGGCGGGACGGCCCGCTGCCCCGCACCCCGGCCGGTGCGGCGGCGAGGACCGACGACCAGCTCCGGGCGTCCTGGTCCCGGCCGCGCACCTTCCAGGACGGCCTCACCCAGGAGACCTGCCGGAGCTCCGCCCAGGTGGGCCACGCCATCGCCGCCACCGCCCACGCCGCCGAGACGGCCTGGCACCAGGGCGTGGACCTGTACGGGGACGCCGCCGACCGGCTCCGGGCGGCGCTCGCCCTGCACACGCCCCAGGGCAAGGGCGGTCCCGCCCCCGCCCGGCTGTGCGGCGGGGACGTCGAGCGGAACCCCGACCCCGGACCCGAAGTCGCCGGACTCGAAGTCGCCCTCAACCATCTGGAGAACCGGCTCGGCACCCCCGTCCCCGCCGCGCACCGGCTGGCCACCGCCTCCCGCCCGGCCGGTACGGACGGACTGCTGGTCGCCTGGGAGACCCTCACCCACGCCGGAAACCCGGGCGAATAGCCCCGGAACGAAAGCCCCGAAACAGGGACAAAGCGCAGGTGGGTCGCCGGTGAGTGTGCAACCCCTCCCGTCCATGGCGTATGCTGGTGGAACACCGACGCGGGGTGGAGCAGCTCGGTAGCTCGCTGGGCTCATAACCCAGAGGTCGCAGGTTCAAATCCTGTCCCCGCTACTCAAGGCTCAGGGCCGGAATCCGGATCACGGATTCCGGCCCTGAGTGTTTCCCCCCTCCTCGCTCCCCTCCCCCACCTCCCCCGTTTCCTTTGTTCATCCGGTCGGACCGCCCGGCTCGCCCGCCACTCCCGCTCCGGCAACCCTGGACTGACAAGGACGACGGTGGGAGACGCGAGGTGCGGCCTGGTGAGGCGGAGGGCGAGGGGCCGTACACCGGGCCGCCGGGGAAGACCGTGCGACGCGGCGCACCGCGCGGCAGGGCACCGCAGGGCGGGTTCTCGTACATCCGACCGGTTGTGCGCGTGCTGCCGGCCCTGATGATCGTCGGCGGCGCGCTGTACGAGTCCCTGACGCCCGACCAGTTCACCGCCGTGCCGTTCTTCACCGCCGCGCCCCTGATCGCGGCGCCGCTGTTCGGGCTGCGGTACACCGTCCTGACCGGGGTGGTGGCGGTGGCGGTGATGTTCGTGGTGCACCTCGGGGTGGACCAGCCGTTCTCCGCCAAGACCATGACCGAGGTCATCACGGTGGCGACCGTCGCCGCGCTCGCCGTGCTGATCAATGTGCTGGTGCGGCGCAGCGACGCCCGGCTCGCCTCCGCCCGGGAGATCGCCGAGGCGGCCCAGCGCGCGGTACTGCCGGAACCGGACGACCGGATCGGCGGGTTCGACATCGCCGCCCGCTACGAGGCCGCCCAGGCGGGCGCGTTCATCGGCGGCGATCTGTACGCCGTGCAGGACACCCCGCACGGGGTCCGGCTGGTGGTCGGGGACGTGCGCGGCAAGGGGATGAGCGCGGTGGCGGCCGTGGCGGTGGTGATCGGGGCGTTCCGGGAGGCCGCCGAGCGGGAGGCCACCCTGGAGGCGGTCGCCGGACGGCTGGAGCGGGCGCTGGCCCGGGAGGGCACCCGGCGCGACGGGCTGGACGCCTTCGAGGGGTTCACCACCGCCGTGCTCGCCGAGATCCCGCCCGGCCGGGACCTGGTCCGGCTGGTCAACCGGGGCCACCCCGGCCCGCTGCTGCTGTACGCCGACGGCTCGCTGCGCGCCCTGCCCGCCGCCGAACCGGCGCTGCCGCTGGGGATGGGGGACCTGGGCAGCTGGCCGGACCGGGCGCAGGAGGCGGAGTTCCCGGACGGGGCCACGCTGCTGCTGTTCACCGACGGGCTGTCCGAGGCGCGGGACGGGCGCGGGGAGTTCTTCGCCCCGGAGGACGAGCTGGCGGGGCGGCTGTTCCGGGGACCGGCGGAGCTGGTGGAGGTGCTGTCCGAGGAGGTGCGGCGGCACAGCGGGGGCGGGATGGCGGACGACATGGCGCTGCTCGCCGTACGGCGGCCCGGGGCGGAGCCGGGGAGACCCGCGCTTGATCACGGTGAGTAAATGAACGACCGCCCTCCGCATAACATCTGAATCACCGTCATATTTTGGGGACCGTCGGCCATCGCCCGCATCGCGGTCAACTCGCCCGAATTTCGCCCGTTCATCGCCTGTGTGTCCAGCGTAAGAGCGTGAAGGATCTCCGGGAAGCGCTTGGAAAT
Source organism: Streptomyces sp. NPDC004610 (assembly GCF_040609715.1). Lineage (NCBI taxonomy): Bacteria > Bacillati > Actinomycetota > Actinomycetes > Kitasatosporales > Streptomycetaceae > Streptomyces > Streptomyces sp. NPDC004610. The sequence continues at coordinate 50,621 of NZ_JBEXLA010000046.1, forward strand.
CACCCCTGGGTTCTATTACTGTCCGATAACGCAGCGCGGTCGTCCCAGCCGTCACAAGAGACGGCTCCGTGCTCAAGCGCCGAATTCCGCAAGGGAACCGGGGAACCACCACTTTGGGGTGAATCGGACGTACACCGCCATGGCGACATGGCCGGTGACGCCCGTAGGAGACCTTCCTCTCCGAACCCGTCAGCTAACCCGGTAGGCGATGAGGGAAGGAAAGGAGTACGCCTACGTGGCGTCAAACCGGCCTGCTCCAGGGGCCCCGTTCGTCCCCGCCCAGCGCAGCGGCGACACGGCCGACACCGTCGGCACCGGCGGTACCGCCGGTACCGCCGTCTATGGCGGCCCCCGCACCGACGAGGGCCCGTGGGAGGAATGGAACCCCACCGCGGAGACCGTCCGTCCGGTCCGCGGCGGCCGTCACCGGGTGGCCAAGCAGCGCGGCGGACTCGCCCGCGGCGGCCTGGCCCGCAGCTCCACGGTCCTCGGCGTCGGTGTCATAGCCGCCGTCGGCGCGGGCGGCATGGCCACCGCGCAGACCGGCAAGCCGCCGGTCGCCATCTCCCTGCCCGACCTCGCCACCTTCACGGACGACGAGGGCGACACGGCGGAGCCCGAGCCCGAGCCGAGCACCACCCCGCTCAGCAGCCTCGGCGTCACCCCGGTCGACACCGACCAGGGCACCACCGACGCCGGTGAGGCGCTGCGCGCCCGCATCCTGGCCCAGGCCGAGAACCAGCAGGAGCAGGTCGACACCAAGGCCGCCAAGGCGCTGCTCGCCGCCGCCGAGAAGGAGGCCGCCGAGGCCGCCGAGAAGGCGGAGAAGGAAGCCCGGGAGAAGGCCGCCGCCGAGAAGAAGAAGGCGGAGGAGGAGGCCGCGCGCAAGGCCGAGGAGGAGCGCCTCGCCAAGCTGGCCAAGCAGTTCGCGCTGCCGACCTCGTCGTACACCCTCACCTCGACCTTCGGGCAGGCCGGTTCGCTCTGGTCCTCCGGCTACCACACCGGCCTGGACTTCGCCGCGCCCACCGGCACCCTGATCAAGGCCGTCCACTCCGGCACCATCACCTCGGCCGGCTGGGACGGTTCGTACGGCTACAAGACCGTGCTCACCCTCGAAGACGGCACCGAGGTCTGGTACGCCCACCAGTCCTCGATCAGTGTCAGCGTCGGCCAGAAGGTCACCACCGGCGAGGTCATCGGCCGCGTCGGCGCCACCGGCAATGTCACCGGAGCCCACCTCCACATGGAGGTGCACACCGGCTCCGGCGGCAGCGTCGACCCGCTGGCCTGGCTCCGCGACAAGGGCCTCACCCCCTGACGGACCACTCCCGCTCCCGGCGGTCCTGACGACGACCCCCCGACGTCAGGGCCGCCGGTTCCGTCCGCCCGCCGCCCTTCAGGTGCGGTACGGGTTGTCGTGCGCGGGGTGGGGCGCGCCGACCGCCGACCGGGGCGGCCGGTACGCCGGGAACACCCGGACCGGCGGGGCCGTGAGATGGGCGGCGTGGGCGAGGGCGGGTCCGGCGATGTCCCGGCGCCGCCAGAGCGCCGCGAGCAGTTCCCGCTCCCGGGCGACGAAGTCGGCGCGGGCCCGGCCCCGGTCGCCCCGGTGGCGCAGCATCGCGAGCGTGGTCGCGTACGTCTCGTACTCGGCGACCGTACGGGCCGCCGGGCGGCCGAGTCGGCGGCCGGCGTACTCCCGGGCCAGTCGGCGGGCCCGCATCGAGCCCAGCGCGTAGGGCTCGGCGGGCGAGAACCAGCCGGTGGCCACATAGGCGGGCAGTTCCTCGCGGACCACCCGCAGTTCGCGCTGCCGGGTCCAGATCACCAGCCAGGTCAGCAGGGCGAACGCGGGCACCATGAAGCCGCCGTAGACGGCGAAGAAGCCATGGTCGCCGAGGGACGAGGAGCCGTTCCAGAAGGCGTGCAGGCCCATCGCGAGCAGCAGCCCGGCCGGGGGCGCCAGCGCCCGCCGCAGTCGCTGGTTCTCCCCGGCGAGCGCCGCGACCCCGAAGCCGATCCCGGCACAGACGCTGAACAGCGGATGCGCGAACGGGGACATCACGATCCGGACGAAGAAGGTGGCGACGGTGACCGGGGCGACCCCGGTGTGACCGTCGGCCTGGTCGGTGCCGAAGGCGCTGCCCAGATAGAGGATGTTCTCGGTGAAGGCGAAGCCGGTGGCGGTGACCCCGGCGATCACCACCCCGTCCACCACCCCGGTGACGTCCCGTCTGCGGAACAGGAAGACCAGCAGGATCGCGGCGGCCTTGGCGCTCTCCTCGACGACCGGCGCTATCACGGTCGCGCCCAGGGTGTCCGCGCCGGTCGGGTCGGCGGTGGCGGTGGCTATCCAGCGGGTGGCGAAGCTGTTGGCGACGATCGCGATCAGCGCCGCCGCGCAGGCCCCCCAGGAGAAGGCGAACACCAGATTCCGCCAGGGGCCCGGTTCGACCCGGTCCAGCCAGCGGAAGGCGGCTATCAGCGGCGGCACCGGCAGCAGGGCCAGGCCCAGCCCGACGAGAAAGCCCTCGGTGCCGGTCTCCTGGCGCACCAGCGCGAGGATGACCAGCCCGGACAGCGCCAGCAGCACCACCAGCCCGCCGTGGCGCGTCCGCCGCAGGGCCGTCGGGTGGGCCCGCGCGAACCGCTCCCCCCGCCGCCACCACCGCGACCACCGCCCACGCCGGGGCGCCTCGGCGGCCGGGCCGCCGGGGTGGATCGGGTACGGGGGGTTGGTGGCCACGACATCGACCCTAACGAGACGGTGCGCGGGCCGCGACGATGCCCGAGGAGGGCGCGAGGACGGGCGGACGCGCGCGGCTGGGGGTTGGGGGGTTGGGAGGTTGGGTTCCGCTGTGGGCTGGGCTGGGCTGGGCTGGGCTGTGGGTTGGGCTAAGGGCTGGGCTGTGGGTTGGGCTAAGGGCTGGGCTGTGGGCTGTGGGCTGGGCTGGGGGACCGGTGGTCCGGGGCCGGGGCCGGGGCGGTTTACGGGTTGAGGGGGTCTTCCCCGTGGGGTACGCGGCGGAACATCACGTCGTTCACCGCGTGCCCCTTGTCCAGGCCCTGTCCCTCGAACCGGGTCAGCGGGCGGAAGGCGGGACGCGGGGCGAAACCGCCGTTGGCCCGGGTGTTGGCGAAGCCGGGATGGGCGGTGAGGACATCGAGCATCTGCTCCGCGTACGGCTCCCAGTCGGTGGCGCAGTGCAGCAGCGCGCCGGGACGCAGCCGGGTCGCGGCGAGGGTGAGGAACTCGGGCTGGATCAGCCGCCGCTTGTGGTGCCGCTTCTTGGGCCAGGGGTCGGGGAAGTAGACCCGCAGCCCGTCCAGGGAGCCGGGGGCGAGCATCTCGCGGAGCAGGATGATCGCGTCGCCGTTGCCGACCCGGATGTTGGTCAGTCCGGCCTGGTCGGCGAGGTTGAGCAGATTGCCCTGGCCGGGGGTGTGGACATCCACGGCGAGGATGTTGGTGTCCGGGTCGGCGGCGGCCATCCGGGCGGTCGCCTCGCCCATCCCGAACCCGATCTCCAGCACCACGGGGTGGGCGTTGCCGAAGAGGGTGCCGAGGTCGATCACGCGCTGTCCGTCGATGTCCAGTCCCCACTGCGGCCAGAGCCGCTGGAGGGCGTCCGCCTGGCCCGCGGTGACCCGGCTGCGCCGGGGCTGGAAGCTGCGGATCCGCCGCTCGAAGTGCGACCCGGCGGGGTCGGCCTGCGGCCCATCCGGAAACCGCGGCTCCCCTTTGACCCGACTGCCCCGCACGGAGCCGGCGGGGAGGTGGTGCGGGGTGGGGGATCGGGGGGGTTCGGGGGTGGGGGAAGAGTCAGACACAGTGGGGTGATTTTACGGGGTGTGGGGGGATGGAGGGGTGGGGTGGGTGTGGGTGTGGGGGGCTGGTGGTGGTCGGTGGGTGGGCGGTGACCTGGGTGGCGGGGGCGGTGGGGCGCTGGGGCTGCGGGGAGGACCGGGGCTGCGGGGACGGGGGATCGCCGGGGCCGGCGGGCTGCCGGGGGCTGGGATCGCGGGGCTGGCGGGCTGCTCTGTGCTGACGGACCGCGGTAACCGCAGGATCGCCGGGACTGTGGGACTGCCGGGGAGGGTCGGGAGGGTCGGAAGGGCTGGGATCGCTGGGACTGCGGGCTGCGGGGTCGTTGGTTTGCCGGGGCTCCGGGACCGCCCGGATCACCTGGGCTGCCGGGGCTCCGGGACCGCCGGGTTGTTGGATCGCTGGGCTACTGGACTGCCAGACCGCTCGGACGACCAGGCTGTTGGGCCGTTGGATGGCCGGATCGCCCGGACTGCGGCTGCTGGCACTACCGGGATCACCGCGACCGCCGGACCGCCGGGACGGCCAGGCTGCCGGGGCTCCCGGATCGCCGGGCTACTGGATCGCCCGGACTGCGGATGCCCGGCACTCCCGGAACCACCCCGACTACCGGACCACCCGAACCGCCGGACCACCCCGACCGCCGGGACGGCCACCGGTGCTGGCCGGATCGCCGGTACCGCCGCGCTGCCGGACCCCGCCCTACCCCGGGCGGGACGCCCCACCCCTCACCTCGGGCGGGACGCGGCGGGACGCCCCACCCCCTCACCCCGGGCGAGACGCGGCGGGACGCCCCAGCGCCGACAGCGCTCTTCGCGCGACCTCCCGGCCGATGGGGAGGGAGGCCGTGGCGGCGGGGGAGGGGGCGTTCAGGACATGGACGGCCCGGGGCGCCTCCTTGATCAGGAAATCGTCCACCAGCGACCCGTCCCGCAGTACGGCCTGCGCCCGCACCCCCGCCGCCGCGGGCACCAGGTCGTCCTCCCGCACCACCGGCAGCAATCTGCGCACCGCCGTGGCGAACGCCCGCCGGGACAGCGAGCGGCGCAGCTCGCCGCCGCCGTACCGCCAGTGCCGCCGGGCCAGGTGCCACACACCCGGCCAGCTCAGCGTGGTGGCGATCTCGCGCGGGCGGACCACGCCCCAGCCGTACCCCTCGCGGGCGAGCGCCGGGACGGCGTTGGGGCCGATGTGGACTCCGCCGTCGATCCCGCGGGTGAGATGGACGCCGAGGAACGGGAACGCCGGGTCCGGCACCGGATACACCAGTCCGCGCACCAGCTCGGGGCGGGCCAGCTCGTAGTACTCGCCCCGGAAGGGCACGATCCGCATCTCCGGGTCGTCGCCGGTCAGCCGGGCGATCTCGTCGCAGTACAGCCCCGCGCAGTTCACCAGGACCCGGCCGCGGACGATCTCGCCGGCGCGGGTGAGGACGGCCACGCCCCGCTCCGGGCGGCGGTCGATCCGGACGGCCTCCTGCCCGTAGCGGATCTCGGCGCCGGACGCCTCGCCGAGGAGGCGGGCGACGGCGGCGAAGTCGCAGATCCCGGTGGTGCCGACATGGATGGCGGCGAGGCCGCGGACCTCGGGCTCGTACTCGGGGATCTGGGCGGCGCCCAGCTCGCGGACCGGTATGCCGTTCTCCCGGCCGCGCTGCACCAGGGCGTGCAGCCGGGGCAACTCGGCGCGGTCGGTGGCGACGATCAGCTTGCCGGTCACGGCGTGGGCGATGCCGTACTCGGCGCAGAACTTCACCATCTCCGCGGCCCCGCGCACCGCGTACCGGGCCTTGAGGGAGCCCGGCCGGTAGTAGATACCGCTGTGGATGACGCCGCTGTTGCGCCCCGTCTGGTGCCGGGCCGGGCCGGGCTCCTTCTCCAGCACGGTCACCCGCGTACCGGGCGCGGCACGGGTGATCGCGAACGCGGTGGACAGCCCGACGATGCCGCCCCCCACGACGAGCACATCACAGTCGTACCCACCCGCACTGCGCACCTGCACCACCTCCCACCTCGATAGTGCACTGCGCCACTGACATCCACTTCAAACCCGACGAGCCCGGACGCCCGGGACCGTGTGCCTTTCGGGGCACTGAAGCAGACCCGCGCTGCGCGAGCGGCGTGCTCTTCGGGACGCGGGGAGGTGCCTGTGCGGTGCGACGCCGGGACGGTCGGTGTGCCTTCGGGGCCAGGAAGAACCTGTGCGCTGCGACGCCGGGACGGCCATCGCCCTCAGGGGCGCTGGGGGTACCCCCTCTGGGGGAGGAACTGCGCGAGAACCCCCACCGGGGGAAAGCCCGCCGACAACCCCACACCCCACAGCCGCCCCGCCCCCGGCCCCGCGCCCACCCCCGAAAAAAACCTACGCCGGCGCCATCATCAACAAAGGCCGAGCCCGCTCCCGCAACTCCACCACCCGCGGCTCATCCCCATACGGCTCCAGCCGATGCAGCAGATCCTTCACATACTCCGTGGTCCGCGCCGAGGAGATCCGCCCCGCGACCTCCACCGCCCGCACCCCCTGCTCGCACGCCGCGTCAAGGTTCCCGGACTCCAGCTCGGCCACCGCCGACACCACGAGCCGTAAACCGTGCGACCGCACGAACTCCTCCGTCGGCCTCGACAGCGCCTGCTCGGTGAACCTCCGCACCTGCCGCGGCGCCTTCAGATCGCGGTAGCACTCCGCGGCGTCCGCGGCGAACCGGTCGTAGGAGTAGAAGCCCAGCCAGGACGGGTCGTTGTCGCCCTCCCGGGACCGCTCCAGCCAGCCCTCCGCCGCCTTGAGCGCGGCCCCGGCCGCCTGGGCGTCCCCGGCGCGCGCGTGCGCGCGGGCCTCGACCAGCCGGAAGAAGCTCATGGTGCGGGCGGTGGCCAGGCCCCGGTTGCGCTCCAGCGCGGCCTGGGCGAGGTCCACACCCTCGTCGCCGAAGCCCCGGTAGGTCGCCTGGAGCGACATCGACGCCAGCACATACCCGCCGAGCGGGACGTCGGCCGCCGCGCGGGCCAGCCGCAGCGCCTGGATGTAGTAGCGCTGGGCGGCCTCCTGCTGGCCGGTGTCGAAGGCCATCCAGCCGGCCAGCCGGGTGAGTTCGGCGCTGGCCCCGAACAGGGCGCGGCCGACCTCGTCGGAGTAGGCGCCGAGCAGCAGCGGGGCGGCCTCCACGCGCAGGCACTCCGGCACCATGGACGAACGCCAGTCGCCGCCTCCGTACTTGGAGTCCCAGCGCCTGGCGTCCTCGGCTGCCTCCCGCAGCTTCTGCACATCGCTGTGGCCGACTTTGAGCGGTGCGCCGGAGCCCTCCGAGGGGTGTGCGTCGCGCGCGACCGAACTGTCGGCCGGGGTTATCAGCCACCGTGAGGCGGGTGTCGCGTAGGCGCTCACCGCGAAGGAACCGGCGAGGGACTGCCAGATGCCGCCGGAGCCGGCCCGGCGTCCGGCGAGGTCGAGGCGGTACAGCTCGGTGGCCGAGCGCACCGCCTGCCCGACGTCGCGCGGGAAGGCGAGGCCCACCTCGGGCGCGGGGTCGGCGTCGGCGAGCCCGATCTCGTGCAGCGGCACCGGGCGGCCGAGTTTCTGGCCGATGGCGGCGGCGATCAGGTGCGGGGCCGCACCCTGCGGCACCATGCCCTTGGAGACCCAGCGGGCCACCGAGGTCTTGTCGTAGCGAAGAGTCAGCCCGCGCTGGGCGCCGAGGTCGTTGACGCGCCGCGCGAGACCCGCGTTGCTGATGCCCGCGAGGGCGAGAACGGCGCCGAGTTTGTCGTTCGGCCCGCGTTGCTCCCTGGACATTGCGCCACCCCTCGACACAGACGGCTGCCGCGCTTGGCATAGGCACGCGGCATTCGTAAACCCAGCGTAGTTCGCCGCATCCCAAGCGTTAAGGGGCCTTTTTCCGGATGGCGGGATTGTGGCCCGTACGGAAGTGCGGGCCGTGCACGGTGCGTTGCGGTGTGCTCCCGGTGTGTGGCCGTGCGCCTGTCCGTGCGCTCTTCTCCGGCCATCGGGGGAGCGGTTCCATGATTCGTGCGTGGGTCGGCCCGCTGTACTGGACCAGTGGGCTGGGGGACACCGCCGCCTTCATCCCCGCGGGCGGCGGAACGGTCCGGGGGGCGGACTTCCGCCTCCCGGGCTGCGCGCCGCCGGGCGGTGCGCAGAGCATTGACGGAGCGTGGCCAAAGCCGCTCCCCGGGCGTTCCCGAGTTTTTCACATGCCCGTGATTTGGCTGAAAATCATCCCTGTGCGCCTCCCCTGATCACCCCTCCCACCATACGAATTGACGGCGCGTTGGGTGCTTTGGGGGCGTGTTGTGGGGGCGCATTCGAGTCGAAGTGACCAGCTTCCGCCCGCGTGTTCGGTCGGATAACGCCCCGCGCGCGAGGACGTGTTCCTCGGTGGTTCGCCGGTCATCTCCCCTTGACGAGCGGCTCCGTCGCCCCGCCACTTCGCGTTCTTCGTGGCAGCATGGGGACCGGTTCGTGCGGTGCACTGGTTGTCCACAGCCTGTGGAGGCTTCGATGCGGTGGTTGGTGGGATGGAGCAGCGCCGCCACGCCGGCCATGGGTGGCGGTTCCACCGGCTCCACCGGCCCTGACGGCTCCACCGGTTCCACCGGCTCCGCGGGCGCCACCGGCCCCGACGGCGAGACCCTGCACCCGGTGGGCTCCCAACTCCTGTGGGGCGACCCCGATCCGCTGTGGGCGGTCGGCGACTGGCGTCCCGACGAGGTCCGGGTGGTCTCCGCCGACGCACAGACCCGGATCGCCGTCCTCGGCACCTGCGCCGCCTCCGACGAGGAACTGCGGGTCGCCCTGTTCGCCGCCCGCGGGGGCGCCCTGCGCCATCTCACCGCCTGGCCCGGCAGCTACACCGCCGTCGTCCAGGCCGGCCGCCGCCTCACCGTCTGCGGCGACCTCGCGGGCGCCCGGCCTGTCTTCCACACCCCCTGGTCGGGCGGCACCGCCTACGCCACCGCCGCGCTCCCGCTCGCCGACCTCATCGAGGCCAACCTCGACTTCGGCCATCTCGCCGCGCTGCTCGCCGCCCCCGACGTCCCGGCCGCCCTGCACGACTCCACGCCCTACGACGGCGTCCGACGCGTCCCACCCGGACACGCGCTGATCCTGCGCGCGGGCGCGCGCGAGATCGCCGGGTACGAACCGGTGGCCTCCCTCGCCGTGGCCGCGCCGCCCGCCGACCCCGACAGCGCGGTGGATGCCGTACGGGACGCCCTGGTGGATGCCGTACGCGCCCGGCTGGCCGCGCCCCGGCACGTCCCCGGCGCGGGCATCGACCCCGGCCCGGTGCCCGGTATGGGGCCCGCCGAACGGCGTGCCGCGCGCGGGATGCCGGTTCCCGGGATCGGCGCCGACCTCTCCGGCGGCCCCGCCTCCGCCACCCTCGCCCTCCTCGCCGCCGGTCTGCCCGGCAACCCCGGCACCGTCCTGGGCCACGGCACGGGCGCGGGCGAGCGGCTCCTCGCGGTCACCTTCAACGACCTGGCCGTCTCCGGCCGCGAGGCCGAGGTGCAGCGGGCCGGTGAGCTGGCCGCCAACCCGCGCCTGCACCACGTGGTCGTCGCGGGCGGCGAGGAGACCCTCCCGTACGCCGACCTGGAGGGCCCGCTCACCGACGAACCCGGCGTGTCCCTGGTGTCGGCCGCCCGGCACCGGGCCCGTCTCGCGGCGGGCAGCGCCGACCACTTCACCGGCTACGGCGCCCGCCAGGTCCTGGACGCGCACCCGGCCCGCCTCGCCGACCTCCTCCTGGACCGCAAACGCCGCCATCTGGTCCGCCCGGTGGCGGCCCTGGCCAGGGCCGAGGGCTCGGTACTGGTCCCCCCGCGCGTGTACGGCGCGGCCCGCCGCCTCGCCCGCACCCCCTACCGCAGCGGCGTCGACGGCCTTGCCGACCGCCTCATGGACCGCCGCTTCGACGAGCCCGGCGGCGCGGTCGGCGCCTCGCTCGCCGCGCTCACCTGGGCGAGACCCGGCCCGGCGGCCCGCTGGCTGACCGGGGAAGCACTGGCTGAAGTATCGGTTCGCCTGCACAGCGAGCCCGGCCGTTCCGGCGTCATGGGCCCCGGCCAGCGCCCCGGCGACTTCCGCGCGCGGGCCGCCCTCGCCCGCCACGCCGCCGACCTCCGCGTCCTGGAGCAGGCCGCCGAGATCCGCTTCCAGCGCCTGCACACCCCGTTCCTCGACAACCAGGTCGTCCGCGCCTGCCGGGCCCTGCCCGAGGCCCTGCGCGTCCAGCCCGGCGCCCGAGCCGCCATCCTGCGGACGGTCCTCAAGGGCGCCGGCGTCGCCGACCTCCCGCCCGGCTGGGGCGCCCCGTCCCACGCCCCCACGGCCGCCGCCGCCCGCACCGGCCTGCGGGTCTCCCTCCCCCACCTCATCGACCTCTTCGAGACGCCGCTCCTCGCCGAGGCGGGCCTGGTCGAAGCCCGCGTCGTCCGCAAGGCCCTGCGGGCGAGCGCCGAGGGCGAACCCCTCCCGGTCGACGGCCTCGCCCACCTCGTCTCCCTGGAACTCTGGCTCCGCCGCCTCCTCTCCCGCCGAGGCACCTGCTGGACCGGCACCCCGGCCCGCACCCGAGCGGTCCCATCCGGCATCACCCCCCAAAGAGGAGCCCTGAACACCCCCAACACCCCGGCCCGCCGCTCCTGACCAACAGCCTCCAAGGGCCGCGGGGAACAGCGCACCCGCCCTCACAGCCGCCCCGCTCAGAGGCGCGGCCCTCCTGGACGAGGCGACGGACGCCGCGGACCGCCATGGCGTCCCGGACTCCCGGGCCCATGTCGCCCTGCTCCGCTCCTATCTGGCGCTCCAGGACGGGGATGTGCCCGGCGCCCGCACGCGGTGCGGCACGGCCCGGGAACAGTCCGCGCTCGGCAGCCCGCCCCCGCATTTCACGGCCGCGCTGGACGGCATGGACGCCCTGATCACAGCCGCCGAGTCCGGCCCGGAGCACGGTCTGCCCCTGCTGGCCGAGGCGCTGGCGTGGGCGGTGGCGCAGGGCTGCCCGGAGCAGACGGTGGTCGGCCTGGTGGACAGCGTGGCGGAACTCCTCACCCGCCTCGGCGACCTCCCGCGCGCGGCCCGGCTGCTCGGCGCCGCCGACCGGCTGCTCGGCGACCTGGTCCGCCTCCCGCCCGAGCGGCAGGAGACCGAGCACAGAAACACCGCGCTCCGCACGGCACTCGGCCCGGCGGTCCACACCGCCGAGCGCACCCGGGGCGAGCGCCTCACCTCCGACGGCCTCGTCCGCGAACTCCACGAGGCCGCCCGCACCCACGCCCCCCGGCCCCCCGCCGAGCCCTCACCCTGACCCCGGTCCCTCCCCTACACACAGGTGAACCGCGACTGCGCCCAGTCCACCGGCAGCAACCGGTCGAAGTGCGCATGCGGCTCCACGACCAGCCGTACGGTGTCGTACCCGGCGAGATTCACCCGTACGGGGACCGCCGGGTCACCGCCCTTGACCGGGGCCGACTTCCACAGGCGCACCCCGTCGCCGTAGACGGAGAAGGAGACCTTGCCGAGGGTCAGGGTCATGTCGTCCACGCCGACATGGGCGTCGTAGGCGGAGCAGGCGCGGTTGAGGTCGATGGTGACGGAGGAGGAGCCATGGACCGTGACGCCGGGGGAGTAGGTCCGGCCGCCGATGGACAGCGTGGTGCGCTGCCACACCCAGCTGCTCTCCGCGATCCGCATCTCGGGTGCGGAGCCGTCGCCGTTGATGTCGTACGCCAGCTCGCTCCACTGGTAGACGACCGGTGCGGGGGGAGGCGGCGGGGGAGTCGGGGTCGGCGTGGGGGTGGGCGTGGGGGTCGGTGTCGGGGTGGGTGTGCGGGGCGGGGTGGGGGTCGGACTCGGGGTGCGTGTCGGTGAGGTCGACGGGGTCGGTGTCGGGGTGGGGGTGGGCGTGGGGGCCGGTGCCGGGGCCGCCGGGGGAGGCGGGGGCGGGGTCCGGGACGGGGTGGGGCGCGGTGCGGGCGGGTTGGGCTGGGCGGCCGGCGCCGAGGCCGGTGGCCGTGCGTCGGGCTTCGGGGGTTCGCTGTCGTCCCCGGCCAGGGCCAGCGCCACCGCCGCGACGGCCACCGCCACCACCCCGGCCGCGATCCCGGCCTTGACGGGGGTGCTCGCGCCCTCGGCGGCGGCACCGCTCCCGGCGCCGGAGCCGTTCGCCGCCGCGGCGGCCCCGCCCACACCCGCGGCGCCGACCCCGGCCCCACCGGCGATGAGCCCGGCCGCCTTCGCGTACCCGGCGGCCCCGAACCAGCCGATGACGGCCAGCGGCACGACCGCCGGGATACCCCCGGCGACCTCCTCGATCTGCGCCGCGGCCAGCCGGCACTTGGCGCACTCCTCCAGATGCTTGCGCAGCCCGCGTTCGGCGCGGGTCCGGAGCTTGCGCCGGGCGTAGGTGCCGAGCTGGTCGGCATAGCGGGCACACGCCTCGTCCCCGACCAGGGTCGCGCTGACATGCGCCTGGAGATACGCCTGCTTCAGCCCCTCGCGGGCCCGGCTGGCGAGCACCCGGGTGCCGTTGGCGTCCAGCCCGAAGAGGGTGGCGACGTCGCTGGGGGACTCCTCCTCGACCTCGGTGTGCCACAGCACGGCCTGCCAGCGCTCGGGCAGCGAGCGGAAGGCGCGCATGGCCATCGACTGCTCGGCCTCGTGCATCGCCCTGACGTCCGCGCCGAGTTCCAGGGTGTCGTCGGCGGACACCTCCGAGGCACGGGCGGCCTGCGCGGCGAACACCGCGAAGTCGTCCACCAGGTGCTCCCGCCGGGCGGAGCTGGTCCAGTTCGCGGCGACCCGGCGGACACTGGTCAGCAGATAGGCGCGGACGGCGTACTCGGGACCGGAGCCGCCGCGTACCGCCTGGAGCATCCGGGCGAACACCTCGGCGGTGAGGTCGTCGGCGGTGTGCCCGTCCCGGCAGCAGGTCAGCGCGTAGCGGCGGACGGCGGCGGCATGGCGCCGGTACAGCTCCTCGTAGGCGGTGTCGTCCCCGGACCGCATCCGGCCGATCAGCTCGGCGTCGTCGGGCGGCAGCTCGCGCGGCGGCGGCAGCACACCGTCGTCCCGCCGGTCGCGCCACTCCCGCTGCGGGGGGACGCTCCCCTCGCCGTCGGGCTCCCCGCCCTGCGCCGGAACGGCCGGGCCGCTCCGCTCGCTCCACTCCAGAAACGTCCCTGCGCCCGAATTCCGGCCCTGCGCGGGAATCTCCGCCCCGCCCGTGGGCTCCCCGCCCTGCGCCGGAACGGTGGGATCCGAGGGGGCGGCGCCGGACGCGTCCGCTCCGGTGCCGGGCCCTGCGGCGGGCTCCGCCCCTGACCCTGCGGCGGGCTCCGCCCCGGGCCCTGCGGCTGGGCCCGCCCACGACCCTGGTGCTGGCCCCGCCCCAGACCCTGCTGCGGGCCGCCCCGCCCCCGACCCGGCGGCGGGCTCCGCCCCCGACCTTGCCGCAGGTCCCGGGCCCTGTCCCCTGGCGGGCCCAACGGCCCCTCCCCCGGTAGGCCCCTCGGTAGGCCCCCCGGCGGGTCCAGCGACGGGTCCCCCGGCGGGTCCAGTGGCGGGTCCAGCGACGGGCCCCCCGGCGGGTCCAGCGGCCGGCCCCCGCGTAGACCCCCCGGCGGGACCCGCGCCCGGCCCGTTGCCCGCGGCCCGGCTTCCCTGGCTGGGGACCTGCGGAGTGGTTCCGCCGCCGGTGCCCGCGTCGCCGTCACCGAGTGACTCGTCGCGCCCGTCAACGCTCATCGCGGAAAGCCCCCGCCGCCTGCCCAACCAGTCCCGAACACCGGGTCAGAGTGCCACACCGACTTTTCGTCAGTAACCCGCGCTCGTGACCATCCACTCGTCCGAGGGGACTTGCGGAGCCGCCCGTATGGGACCTCGCCACCTGGGGGAAGTCTCAACAATCATAGATTTCAAGGGAGTTGAGACCCTCGCCGGAAATGCCCGAAACGACGGAAGGGGCACGAGCGTACGAACACCCGCACCCCACAACCGCCCTCGAACACGTCAAGGAGGCACCCGAATTCCAGCCAACTGTGCGCGGGGAGCGCGGAGAGGGGCGCGGGCGTGCGGGTGGGGACTGACCGCGCAGTTCCTCCCCCGAAGGGAGTACCCCGGCACCCCCGAGAACAGGGCGCCGCCTCCGCATGGCCGTACCCCGAGAGCAGAGCGCCGCCCCGCATGGCCGCACCCCCGAAAGCAGCGCCCCGCCCCCGCATGGCCCAAGCGCGGAAACCGCCCCCGACCCATCAGCGGTACGAAACGCCCCGCACCCCTCCCCACCACCCCTCAGCCGGCCCCCCCACGCTCACGCGGGCCGGGACCGAAGCCCCTCCAGCAGGATGTCCAGCAGCCGAGCCGACGCCGCCGCCTGCTGCGCGGCATCCGGCAGGGACGGTGCCGCCGTGGCGATGACCAGCAGGACATCGGAGACGGAGACGTCCGGCCGCAGCTCGCCCGCCGCGCGCGCCCGGTCGACCAACTGGCCGACGACTTCGAGCAGCGCTGCCGCCCCCGTGTCGTCCACGACCGACCCCGAACCCGAACCCGAGCCCGGCACCGATCCCGAGACCCCACCCGGCACAGACCCCCCGGCCGACGCCCCGCCACCGAGCGAACCCCCCACCGGAGACCCATCGGAAAGCGCACCCCCGGCCAGCACCCCACCACCGAGCGACCCCGCGACCGACGCCCCTCCGACCGACGCCCCTCCGACCGACGACCCCCCGGCCAGGGACGAACCCCCGGTCAGGGACCCCCCACCCAGGGACGCCCCTCCAACCGAAGCCCCTCCCGACTCCTCCCCCACCAACCGAAGCTCCCCCGCCCCCGGCTGCACCCGCTGGGCCGGTACCCGCGCCTCGTCCGCCCCGTCGTCCTCGGGGACGCCGACCCGCAGGACCTGCGGCGGCAGCAGCCGCCCCGCGCCCGAGGCGACCGATGTCCGCAGGAAGCGGGACAGGGCCGACCACGGCTCCTCCTCCTGCCCGAGCGCCGCACGGGCCTGGTCGGTGAGCCGGGAGGTCTCCTCCTCGGCTATCCGCCGGACCAGGACGTCCTTGCTCGGGAACCGCCGGTAGACCGTGCCGACCCCGACCCGGGCGCGCCGCGCCACGTCCTCCATCGGCGCGCCGTACCCCAGCTCGCCGAAGACCTCGCGCGCGGCCCGCAGCACGTGCTCCAGATTGCGCTGTGCGTCCACCCGCAGCGGTGTGGAGCGCGGCTCGTCGCCCCGCCCGCCGCCCGCCGCGGAACCCAGCGGACCCAGGGAGCCGAGCGACCCCGAGGGGCCCATCGAGCCCGCCGGTCCCGCCGTACCCACGGATCCTGCCGGTCCTGCCGGTCCCGTCGGTGCGATGGCCGACGCGGATGACCAATGAGAGTCCTGAACATGCATATGATTTCCCCCGGTAAACGACGTCTCCCCCCGGAGACGCTCCCCGCCATTGGATACCGGAGCGCGGCGAACGACCCCCCACTTCGGCCCAAGTGGCGAGATCCTGACGGACCCCGGACCTCCCGGACCCGTGGGCACATCCCCCTTACACCCCGTCGACACACGAACATAGTTGAGCGGGAGTCAATACAGAAGGGGCAGGTTCCGCACGGAGCGCCCCCCGATCGGACCACGGGCCGCAAACGTCCCGGTTACGCCCGCTTCCCCCACCCCGCGCACCCCCACTGACCTGCGTATCCGCCCCTGCACTCCGGCAATCCGGCCAACCTGGGGCAGGTCCGGCCTCCGGTCACACAAATTGCCGGGGCTGTGGACAAACGGCCGTGCCCGGTGCGTCATGGGATGGTGAAGGAACGTGCGCGCATTCTCGTTGTCGGCGGCGGCTACGTCGGGATGTACACGGCCCTGCGCCTGAAGCGGCGGCTGAAACCGGAACTCAGGCGGGGCGAGGCCGAGATCACCGTGGTCACACCCGACCCGTACATGACCTACCAGCCCTTCCTTCCCGAGGCCGCGGCGGGCTCGATCTCGCCCCGCCATGTCGTCGTCCCGCTGCGCCGGGTGCTCCCCGGCTGCCGGATCGTCGTCGGCGAGGTCGCCGCCGTCGACCACAGCAAGCGCACCGCCACCCTCACCACCCTCGCCACCGAGGAGGAGGGCACCGGCCCCCGCCTGCTGCCGTACGACGAGATCGTCCTCGCGCCCGGTTCGATCGCCCGGACCCTGCCCATCCCGGGCCTCGCCGAGCACGGCATCGGATTCAAGACCGTCGAAGAGGCCATCGGCCTGCGCAACCATGTCATCGAGCAGATGGACATCGCCTCCTCCACCCGCGACCCCGCGATCCGGGACGCCGCCCTGACCTTCGTCTTCGTCGGCGGCGGCTACGCGGGCGTCGAGGCGCTCGGCGAGCTGGAGGACATGGCCCGCTACACCGCGCGGTACTACCACAACGTCAAGCCCGAGGACATGAAGTGGATCCTGGTCGAGGCCACCGACCGGATCCTGCCCGAGGTCGGCCCCGACATGGGCCGCTACACCGTCGCCGAACTGCGCCGCCGCAACATCCAGGTGCTCCTGGAGACCCGCCTGGAGTCGTGCGCCGACCGCGTCGCCGTCCTCAGCGACGGACAGCGCTTCCCGACCCGTACGGTCGTCTGGACCGCCGGGGTCAGACCGCACCCGCTGCTCGCCGCCACCGACCTCCCCCTCACCGACCGCGGCCGGCTGCGCTGCACCGCCGAACTGGCCGTCGAGGGCACCGCGCACGCCTGGGCCGCCGGTGACGCCGCCGCCGTCCCCGACATCACCGCCGAGGAACCGGGCACCCTGTGCGCCCCCAACGCCCAGCACGCCGTGCGCCAGGCCAGGGTCCTGGGCGACAACCTCGTCCACACCCTGCGCGGCGAGCCCCTGGAGACCTACGCCCACCGGTACGCCGGCTCCGTCGCCTCCCTCGGTCTGCACAAGGGCGTCGCCCAGATCTACGGCCGCCGCCTGAAGGGCTGGCCCGCCTGGTTCATGCACCGCACCTACCACCTCAGCCGCGTACCGACCTTCAACCGCAAGGCCCGTGTCCTGGCCGAATGGACCCTGGCCGGACTCTTCAAGCGGGAGATCGTCTCCCTCGGCTCGCTCGAACATCCCCGGGCGGAGTTCGAACTCGCGGCCGGTGGAAAGGCTGTGGACGACCCCACGGACGACCCGAAGGGGTCGAACTGACCGGTCACCGGAACTTCGCGCCACACCCCGGCGTCTGACGGATGTCGACCGGTCGGCCACACTGCCAGACTGGTCCCCCGGACCGGTTCCACCGGACCGGCTCCCCGGACCGGCTCCACCCGACCGCTCACCGGTCCCGGGCGGGCCGCCACCCCGCCCGACACCCACGAGGCTGTTTCCCCAGTGAGGCATCTCCCACCAGCCCGGATCCCACAGGCCCGGACACGGCGCGGCCACCGCCGCGCGACCACCGGGGACACGGGCCGGAACCGGAGCCGGCCGCCGACGACTAACACGAGGCAAGGATTCGTGAACTTCACGCGCTGGAGCGCCCGGCTCCCCGGAACACAGCGCCGCGCCGCAGCGCGCGCCGAGCACGCCGCACCCCAGGACCGCGCCCCCGACGGCAGAGAGACCCCCGAGCCGAGAGCCACCCGCGAGGGACGTGAGGGCACCGGCTCGGTCCCCGCCGCCCGCGCCGAGCAGCTCACCGACGACCTCCTCGCCGCCGCCCCCGCCGTCGACGACCTCCCGGTACGCGATGTCCTGGACCGCGTCCCCGCCCTCGTCGCCCTCGTCCACGGCCCCGACCACCGCCTCGGCTACGTCAACGACGCCTACGCCACCGCCTTCGGCACCCGCGCCCTCGGCCACCCGGCCGGTGACGCCCTGCCCGAGCTGCGCGAGCTCGGCCTCCTCCCGCTCCTCGACCAGGTCCTGCGCAGCAAGAAGCCCCGTACCGTCAAGTCCCGCAAGGCCCCCGACGGCCGCTGCTACACCTTCTGCTGCACCCCGGTCGGCCAGGACGACGGCGGCGAGGAGGGCGTCCTGGTCTTCGCCACCGATGTCACCGACCACGCCGAGGCCGCCGAACGCCTGCGCGCCGCCGAGCGCCGCCAGCGCGAGACCGCCGTCACCCTCCAGCGCTCCCTGCTCCCCCAGGAACTCGAACAGCCCGACGACCTCCGCATCGCCGCCACCTACCAGCCCGGCGGCACCGAGGCCGCGGTCGGCGGCGACTGGTACGACGTCATCACCCTCGGCGGCGGCCGTACCGCCCTGGTCATCGGCGATGTCATGGGCCGGGGCGTCCGCGCCGCCGCGATCATGGGCCAGCTGCGCACGGCGGTCAGGGCCTACGCCCGCCTGGACCTGCCCCCGCACGAGGTGCTCCAGCTCCTGGACGGCCTGGCCGCCGAGATCGACGCCAACCAGATCGCCACCTGCGTCTATGCCATCCACGACCCCAACGAGGGCCGGCTGGTGTACGCCTCGGCCGGGCATCTCCCGATCCTGGTCCGCGACGAGTCGGGCGCGGTGCTCCGGGCCGACGAACCCACCGGCCCGCCGCTCGGCACCGGCGGCTGGATGCACTCCTCCGGCACGATCCCGCTCGGCCCCGGCTCCACCGCCGTCCTCTACACCGACGGCCTGGTGGAACGCCGGGACGCCGACCTGGACGAGGGCATCGAGGCGCTGGAGCGCGCCCTCGCCGGTGCCACCGGCACCCCCCAGGTCATCTGCGACCGCCTGCTGCGCTCGGCCGGCGTCACCGCCGACCACGACGACGATGTCGCCGTCCTGGTCCTCCAGCACCCGGCCCGCAACGGCCCCGACGGCGACCTCTTCCGCAACGCCGCCCTCGAACTGCTGGGCGGTGTGGAGGCGGCCCCGCGCGCCCGCGCCTTCGCCTCCGGCGTCCTGACCAGCTGGCGCTTCCCGATCGAGCTGCACGACGCCGGAGTCCTCGCGGCCAGCGAACTCGTCGCCAACTCCCTCCAGCACGGCATCCCGCCGATGCGGCTGAGACTCCGCCGCACCGACCGCCGCCTGATCGTCGAGGTCACCGACGGCGACGACCACCTCCCGCGCCGCCGCCGCGCCGAACCGGGCGACGAGTCCGGCCGCGGCATCGCCATCGTCGCGACCATCGCCACCAACTGGGGCAGCCGCCGCACCCCGGGCGGCGGCAAGGCGGTGTGGTGCGAGTTCGCCCTCCCGGTGGGCTGACGCGCCGCAGCGCGGGCCGGGCCGGACCTCACGCCCCGGCCCGCACCCCCGCCGCCTCCGGAACCGCCTCGACGGCCCCGCCCCGCCGCACCACCTGGCTCCGCGCCAGCCACGGCTGGTCCTGCTCCACCGTCAACCGCCGCCCGAGCCGCACCGCCAGCACACTGATCCCCAGCGAGAACAAGAAGAACGTCACCACATACGGCCCGTGCAGCGCCGCCCCCATGGGCCCGCCGATCGCCGGCCCGAGCGCCAGCGCCAACTGCTTGACCAGCGCGAACGCCGAGTTGTACTGCCCGGCCAGCCCCTCCGGCGCCAGATCCGCCACCAGCGGGGCCACCGTCGGCGACAGCATCGCCTCGCCCAGCCCGAACAGCGCGTAGGTGGAGACGAAGGCCGCGGTCGCCATCGCCTGGCTCCCGCCCCCCAGCCCCGCGTACGCCGCCGCGATCCAGGCCACCGCCCAGATCAGCCCGACAGCCGCGATCACCCGGGACCGCCGACGCCGCTCCACGAACCTCAGCACCACGAACTGCGCCACCACGATCACCGCCGTGTTCGCCGCCAGCGCCGTCCCCAGCGCCGACGTGGAGATCCCGGCGGCCTCCACCCCGTACGCGGCGAGCCCGGACTCGAACTGTCCGTAGCAGGCGAAGAACAGGACGAAGCCCAGCACGCTCAGCTGCACCATCGCCCGGTTCCCGAGCAGTTGTCTCCAGCCGCCCTTCGCCGACACCGCCGCCGCCCCCGGCACCCGCGCGGCCCGCGGCATCCGCACCGACGCCATCACCGCGACCAGCACCAGGAACATCGCCGCCTCGATCGAGAACAGCAGCGTGAACGACGACACACGCGTCGCGTCCACGAGATGCCCGCCGATGAGCCCACCGACGCCCAGCCCCAGGTTCTGGAGGAAGAACTGCGTCGCGAACGCCCGCGACCGGGTCTCCGCGACCGACACATCCACGATCATCGTGGCCAGCGCCGGCTGCATCACGGCCTGCCCGGCCCCCAGCGCCGCCGCCGACAGCAGCACCGCCGGAGCGTTCGCCGCCAGCCCCAGACTCAGTGCCCCGACCGCCGCGGTGACCAGAGCGACGAGCAGCACCGGCAGCGGCCCCCGCCGGACGATGGCCCGCCCGGCGAACGGCAGGACGACGAGCGCGGCCACCGCGAAGACGGCGAGCACCATCCCCGCCGTCGTGGCACCGAGCCCTCTGACCTGCGCCACATAGACGTACAGGTAGGGGACGGTGAAACCGAGTCCGAACGCGCTGAGTGCGTTGCCCACGTGGATCCGGCGCATCGCGGCGCCCATTGCCCTGGTCACGTTCACCCTCTCTCAAGTAGTCGGGAAGTCGGCCCCGGACATGAGAACCAAAGACTTCGAAGATAAATTTCAAAGCTAAAGACTACACAGAGAAGGACTTCAAAGCCAAGCGATCCCATGCGATACTGCGGCCATGGCCGACAGCCCCGGCGACCACGAGCCGACCCTCGACGAACAGATCGCCGCCTACCAGCGCGAGTTCCAGGACCTCGACCCCCAGGTGGAGAAGATCGTCTCGGCCCTGTCCCGCCTCAACCGCCGGATGAACGTCGCCTACGGCCGCCAGACCTCGGCCCTCGGTATCGGCAACACCGACTGGGAGGTCCTCAAGGCCCTCGTCCTGTCCGGCAGCCCGTACCGTCTCGGCCCGAGTGACCTCGCCAAGCGCCTCGGCCTCACGCCGGCCGCGATGACCCACCGGATCGACCGCATGGTGGGCGAGGGCCTGGTCACCCGGGAGCGCGACGAGTCCAACCGGGTCCGGGTCATCGTCGAGCTGACGCCCGAGGGCCGCGCGAAGTGGCTGGAGGCCATGCGCCTCGCCTCCGGTTTCGAGGAGGACCTCCTCCAGGACCTCACCCACGTCGAGCGCACGGCCCTCGGCGATGTCCTCACCCGCCTCCTGCGCCGGGTGGAGCACGCCCAGCCGGACGCTGGGGGCCGCCTCAGCGACCTGGACTGAGACCCGCCGTAAAAGATCTTGACAGGCAGCGCTTGACAGCCCCCTGCCCGATCCGTAATGTTCTCCGGGTTGCCGCGGAGCCGTAACGGTTCTGCGACAGCACCTCCCGCCGCGTAAGCGGCAACCCAAACCATCAGCACGATCTCCCGGACGGGTTGATTTCGGCGTGCCCGAATTCAATTCGCTTGTGGACTCGGCCCCCCGATTGGGAATCGCCGAGAGCATCCGCTAAGGTTTGAAACGTCGGAAGGGCCGAACAGCCGGGAAGACAAACCCCGCTGACTGGGGATCAGGTCGAGAAAAGGATCTGATAGAGTCGGAGACACGAAGGGAAGCGCCCGGAGGAAAGCCCGAGAGGGTGAGTACAAAGGAAGCGTCCGTTCCTTGAGAA